>JADFRS010000021.1 GCA_022561145.1 Gemmatimonadota bacterium | reverse complement strand
ATGCGCTCGAGGTGGCGCGACTTTCTCACGAGCGACGGCGAGAAGCCCGACAGACACCGCGACCTGGAATTCGTCATCGACGAGGATGACACCGCCGCCGCCCTCACGGCGAGTTGGGAGCTGGGCTGGGAGTTGGTGCTTGGCACACTCGACTCACTCGACGCGGAGGACCTGATGAGCTCCGTCGCGATCCGAGGCGAGGCGCACACGGTCCTGCAAGCGATTCAGAGGCAACTCAGCCACTACGCGTATCACGTCGGGCAGATCGTGCATTTGGCGAGAAGCAGAGCCCGAGAAAACTGGACATCACTCTCAATCCCTCGAGGCGGGTCCGAGCAATTCAACAAGAATCCCGCCCGGTACGTAGTATGAGACTCTTCCGCCACCTGGCTTGTCTCGTCATCCCGCCTGTCCGATACTGCGAACGCACAAAAGGCACTAGCCCATCCACGAACGCGCGCGGAGCCTGCCGCCAATGGAGCATGAACTCGCCGGGATCGACGGACTCCTGATCGATCTCGATGGCACGGTCTATCTCGGAGACCGCCTCCTGCCCGGAGCCGCCGACGCGATCGAATCTCTGCGGCGGTCTGGGATCCCGCTCCGATTCGGCACCAACACGACGCGCATGCCGCGCTCAGCCGTGGTCGAGGGCCTGCGAACCCGAGGCCTGGATGTGGTGGCCGACGAGATTTTCACAGCCCCCCTCGCGGCCTCCGGTCTACTCGAAAAGCGCGGGTTGTGGAACGTTTCGCTCTATCTCCCGGAGGCGACGTACGAGGATTTCGATCACTTCACGCTGAATGACACCGAACCCCAGGCGATTGTCGTCGGTGACCTCGGCCGTGGCTGGAGCTTCGATCTGCTGAACCGCGCATTTCGGCAGATCCGTGGGGGAGCCGAATTCGTGGCCCTCCAGCGCAACCGCTACTGGGAGACCTCAGAAGGACCGACGCTGGACGCAGGAGCGTTCGTGGCAGCCTTGGAGTTCGCGTCCGGCCAAGAAGCCACTCTGGCGGGCAAGCCCAGCCCAACCTTCTTTCAGGCCGCCGCCGATTCGATGGGGATCGGACTGAGTGCCATGGCGGTGGTCGGGGACGACATCACCACCGACGTCGCGGGCGCCCGTGCCTGCGGAGCGAAAGGCGTGTTGGTGCGCACCGGCAAGTTCCGTGCGGACGACCTGGAACACGCGCGGCCCAAGCCCAACCTGGTCCTCGACTCGCTGGCCGGTCTCCCGGCCGCCCTCGGCGCCCCGCATGGATGACCTACCCCCCTGCCCGTTGCCTCCCACGGCCTGATCTGCCAGAATTGGCGGCGTTCATCAGGCCTCGAAACCCGGCTCGCGACCCAATCGACGGAGGGAAAGTGACAAGACAGCCGGACCCGAAAGTTGCAAAGCAATGGAAGACGGTCCTCTCACCCTACTGGGGAGGGGACACTCGCCGAAGCGTCATGCAGGTGATCACCAGCGCGGTCCCCTTCTTCGTGCTCTGGTACGCCGCGTATCGCAGCTTGGAAGTCAGCTACTGGCTCACGCTGGCCCTGGCCATCCCTGCGGGAGGCTTCCTCATTCGGCTTTTCATCATCCAGCACGACTGTGGTCACGGATCGTTCTTCAAGTCGCAGCGCATGGCGAACGCCCTCGGGTCGGTCATCGGCGTGCTCACGCTCACTCCGTACGCTTACTGGCGAAAGACGCACGCACACCATCACGCACACAGCGGAGACCTGGACTTCCGTGGGTTCGGCGACGTGGACACGTTCACGGTGCGCGAGTACCTGGCGATGACCCGCTTCCGGCGCCTCAGGTACCGGATACACCGTAACCCGTTCATCCTGTTCGGGATCGGTGCCCTGTTCCACTTCATCGTCAAGCACCGCTACCCGTGGGATATTCCCCACTCGTGGAAGGGGGCCTGGCGCAGCGTCTGGCTCACCAACCTGGCCCTGGTGGGTGTGGTCGCCGTCATGTGGAACCTGATCGGGTGGCAGGCCTTATTGCTCGTGGAACTTCCGGTCATGGTGGTCACGACCTCGTTGGGGGTCTGGCTCTTTTACGTACAACACCAATTCGAGGATGCGTACTGGCACGATCACGAGGACTGGGACTACTTCGACGCGGGCCTTCACGGTAGCTCGCATCTGGTGCTGCCCGCTTGGTTTCAGTGGATTACCGGCAGCATCGGGCTGCATCACGTGCACCATCTGAGCGCCCGGATCCCGAACTACAAGCTGCAGCAGTGCGTGGACGAGAACCCCGAACTTCAGACGGCGAACAAGATCACCACGTGGACCAGTCTGAAGACCCTGTCGCTGGCGCTTTGGGACGAGGACAAGCACAAGCTGGTCGGGTTCAGAGAGGTCAAGGCGGCACAAAGGGCCTCCTGACTCACCAAGCGGAATCGGCACGACCTGCTCAGCGTGGATGTGGGACGCCTCCACGATCTAGAGGCGGTGGACTGGCGGTCGGACCGTCGCGTCTCCGGGGGGGGATGCATGATCCATCGGGCGAGGCTCCCTTCCCCACCCCACGGAACGATAGTACCATGGCGGCGAGTTGGGATGCGGAGCACCAGGCTCCCAAAGACCGCCTAACCCCTGCTCGGGAGTGGACATGACCAAGTCACGCCTCGCGACCTCACTGCTCGCCTTTCCCATGGCGGCTGTGGCCGGCGTACTCACGCTGTCGGCCCAGGAACTCGTTACGGCCGGAAGCGAAGAGTTCGACGCCAACCGGGCGATGCTTTTCGATTCGACCGTCTACGTCCCGTTCCAGGTGACCGATGAGATCCGGCCGCTGCGCGACGCCCTCTCTGACGGCACGCTGCAGGATCACGCGGTCCTCCTGATCATCGAACACTCCCAACAAAGACTCGCCCTGGTGAGGGACCAGATGTCATACCACCACGCGGCGCAGGGTGAGATCATGGGCGAGCCGTGGATGGTGTCGTTCTGACCCGTCTGCAACTCAGGGGTGAGTTTCACTCCCACGATCGACGGACAGCTCCTTCACTTCGAGTTTCGGGGTCTGTTCAACGGCGTCTCATTGCTTTGGGACTCCGAGACGGGCTCCTATTGGCACCACATCACGGGCAAGGCGTTGGACGGGCCGATGAAGGGACGCCAGATGCCCATGTACAACCTGCTGCTTGCCACGGTTGAGCAAGCGCTGGACGGTGACCCGGACCTGATGGTGGCAATCTCCGACCGAGAAATCCGCAAGCGCAGCCGTTGGGCGCCGCTGACCGACCGGGTGCGGATGCTGTCCGACCGGATGCACCGCACCATGCGGGGCGAAGATCCGAGAAGGCCGGAGATGGACATCGGGCTGGGTGTCTGGACCAACGACACCCAGACGTACTACCCCATGGAGGTGGTCAACGATGAGGGTGGATTCGTGTTCGACCGTATCGACGGACGCGGCGTGCTCATTTACATCGAGCCTACGGCGAACACGGTCGCGGCCCTTTACACTGAAGCCACGGGAGCCAGCTGGGACGGGACCGTGCTGCGGCTGAACAATGGCCGTCACGTGCGGGCCGGAGGACTCTTCGACGGCGACTCGGAAGTACGCGCCGAGCGGCCCATGCAGGTCTTTACGCGCTGGTACGGCTACGCCCTCACCTTCCCCGGGACTGAGATCTACGGGGGCAGCTGACGGCATACACGGAGAATGGCGGGGACGTCGATGGAGTTGACCCGGATTCGCATCGCCCGCCCGCCCGACGCTGGGCAGATCTCGGACATCTACCGGCCGATCGTGGCGGATACCGCCATCTCGTTCGAAGAGAGCCCGCCGTCGGCAGGCGAGATGGAGCGTCGTATCGCAGCGGCGCTCGGGCGTGTCGCGTGCTCTCTATACCTCGCTCCTCGAGGTCCTCAAGCAACAGGGCCTGGTGAAGGCGTATGCCGGGATCACTCTACCCAACGAGGGCAGCGTAGGCCTGCATGAGGCTCTCGGCTTCAAGCCGTTGGGCGTCTACCGCACCGTAGGCCACAAGATCGGACGTTGGCACGACGTGGGGTGGTGGCAACTCGCACTCCAGGATCCGCCCGAGCATCCTGAACCGCCCACTCCGTTCAGCATCTTTCGCGAGCGGAACGAGTGCGGCGCGGCCCTGACGGCCGGCGGGTCGATCGTGCGCCTGGACTGACGCGCTTGGTCAATCCTCTCGCCGCGGGTGCGTGGAACGCAGACGCACAGGAGTACCAGAAAGCGACACGAGGGACCCGCTGGTTCGAGTCGAGCAGGAGCGCCCTCACCATCAAGATGTTGGTCGAGGCGGAAAACCTCGGCGGCTCGGAGTTGGAGATCGGGGAGATCACGTTCCCCGCCGGCTCAGTTCCAAGGCGCGGACACAATCACACGTCCATCGAGATCTTCTACGTGCTTTCGGGCGAACTCGAACACGTCGTGAACGGTGAGTCCTACCTGCTCACCCCTGGAATGGTGGGTATTGTCCGGCCCGGCGACGAGGTGATCCACCGCATACCCGGAAACGAACCGGTGCGCGCGTTGGTAATCTGGGTCCCGGGCGGTGAGGCGGCCCGAATCGCTCCCGGGTTCGACCAACGGCCTGGGGGATCGGGTTCGGGCGGACGCTAGCGGCCGCTTCTCTTGCCCTCGCCTGACCCCTTCAGGCATGTTCTGCCGCGAATCACAGCGGCGCGAGACAGTCCGCCCCGGCCGAGTGTGGTCGAAGGAGGTAAGACAGCACGATGTCCTTGAAGTCCTCGATCCGTTCTCTAGTGACCATGGGCAAGGGGATGGCCCGAGGACTGCCTGAGGCGGCGGCTGATCGAGACCCGATCGACCTGTTCTCAGAGTGGTTCGACGCGGCCAACAAATCTGGGATCCTCCTGCCTGAAGCAGTAACGCTGGCTACGGCGACACCGGATGGCACTCCTTCGGCCCGCATGGTGCTCCTCAAGGAATTCAGTGATCGTGGTTTCGACTTCTATACGAACTTCGGCAGCAGGAAAGCCAGGGAGTTGGACCGCAATCCCAAGGCCGCGCTACTGGCGTATTGGCCGGTCCTCCAGAGACAAGTGCGCATCGAAGGCACGGTCGAGCGCGTTTCGCCCGAAGAGGCGAACACCTACTTCCTGACCCGGGCGCGCGGGAGCCAACTCGGCGCCTGGGCCTCGAGGCAGAGCGAGGAACTGGAAACGGCCGATGATCTCCGTGCGCGCTTCGAGCGCTACGATGCGCGGTTTGAGGGCTCTGAAGTGCCTCTACCGCCGTTCTGGGGTGGCTACCGGTTGAAGCCGGAGCGCATCGAATTCTGGCAGGGCCGGTTGAACCGGCTGCACGACCGCCTCCTTTTTTGCCGGACGGAGTCCGGTTGGGAGCCCACCAGGCTCTACCCCTGACCCACGTTCGCCGACTCCGCCTCCTCAGCGATCCAACTCTCCCAGTGGCATTCGAGCCGCGATGTGTAGCCGTCGGATTCCTCCGCGAAGAGCTCCTGTCCGAGGGAGCACGCGGCACCCCAAAGGGACCTACGTTGGTCGGCCAGGAACAGGAATGCCGGATCCGCCGCGTTGAAACCGGCCGGGTCGAGCGAGCGGGCCGCGGCTTCCAGATGGTCTAGATCGTTGGCGTCGCCCAGCAGGTCGGTGAGACGATGGATGTCATCGGTGGCGGCTACCAGCTCCGAGGCGACGGGTGCGAGAAACTCCAATTGATGGCGGACGTCCTTGGTTCTCTTCCTCCACCTGTGGAACACCTCGGCCTTCGTGCCACCGCACGCGGCCGCCATGGCTATTCGCCCGCGCCCGTACCAGTCGCCGATCCCAGCGCGAATCAGGTCGAAGTCGGTGGCGCACGGCGTCCACGCCTCGATCGCGCGGCGTGCCGCATCGGTGTGCCGGACGGCTGTGGCCAGCATCACATCGTTCCTAGCGTCGAGCACGGATTCACGCCGGGCCACGAAGATCCCCTCCAGGTTGGCGAGCGACTCCCGGTCATGGGACGCAGGCAGACCAGCAGCGGAGGCCCTCACGATGGTTACGAGCACGTCGGCATCGCGTAGCGGAGCGAGGGCACGCCCGGCATCCCTGAGGTCGATGAGTGGCGCCGCCACAGCCGGTCCGCCCTCCCCGGAAGCAATCAGGCGTAACAGAGCGCGGATCTTCTTGAGCGTGCGCCGGGCGAGGTGCACCGCCCGGCCCAGGGCCTCAGGCTCGCTTTCGAGAGTGAGCCTGAGGGAGACGACATCCAACCGCTCCATGACCACGCGGCGTAGGGAACCCTCGAGCGTCTCGGAGCGGCGGAGTCCTAAGGCGGGCGTGGGCATCAGGTTCTGAGTCGATTCTCCGGAAGTACCGAGATGGCGTAGCCGTAGGCGGCTGGTTCGCGACGGTCACACGGCATAGTGTCACGGTGGATTGTAGCTTCCTATAGTGCGCTTCCCAACGGTAGGCCCACCCATGGCCCGGATGGCCGCAACCCCAGGCCCGTGCATGACGCAGTGAAGCTCACCCGTCACGAAACACGCACCTCGTTCAGTGAGGCGGCGGAGTCGTTCTTGCTCGAAGCGGAGGCGGAAAACGGGCTGATGCTCGGGCTTCTCGGATCTCTGCCCGAAGGAGCGGAGATCGGCGAGCCCGTTCCGGTGCTGGCCACCGTCGCGGTCGCCAAGCACGTCGTCGCGTGCGCACTCAAGACGCCGCCACACCGCGTCGTGGTCACGCGCGGACCGGACGAGGCGCTCGAGGTACTCGCCCGCGAATTCGCCGAGAACGACCCGGACCTATCGGGTGTCCTGGGACCCCGGGACTCCACCTTGGCGTTCGCGGCTCGATGGAGCGCGGCGACCGGTCGTGGCCACAAAGTCATCATGGCCCAGGGAATCTACCGACTCGACCCTGAGCACTTGACCGTTCCTGATGCACCCGGGCACCTCCGCAGCGGCACGCCGGACGACGTCGAACTCATAGCTACCTGGATCGAAGATTTCCAGACAGGGGCGCCCCCACCTCATTCCAAACCCCGGTCCGCGGCCGAACAGCGCATCGAGGAGGGCTCGATGTTCGTGTGGGACGACGGGCAGCCCGTCTCAGTCGTGGGACTGTCCGGCGCTACGCCCAACGGGATTCGTATCAGCTTGGTGTACACGCCCCCGACCCACCGAGGAAAAGGCTACGCATCAGCGCTGGTGGGCAGGCTCGGCCACCACCTCCTGGACGGCGGCAAAGACTTCTGCTTCCTCTATACCGACAAGGCGAGCCCGACCCCGAACAAGATCTACCGGGAGTTGGGTTTCCGCCTGGTGTGTGACGGAGTGCTCGTCGACTTCGAGTAAGCCGACGATTACCGCAGGTATGGCGCCAGGTCGAGCACGGTCACGTCGTCCCTGGCTCGCAGGCGGTCGAGGAACCAGTACTTGTGGCCGCCACCGAACGTGATGAGAATCCGCCGTCCACGGTTCTCCTCGATCGCGCGATCGATGAGGCTATAGTGTGCCTCGTTGATGTTCGTCCAACCTCCAGGACCGATCAGGTCGTTCTGGAACTCGTCGTAGAGGTCGAGCTCAGCGCGCTGGCGTTCGTCGTAAGCGTCGGAGTGAATGAAATGTGGGTCGTCTCCGGCCGCGGGTGCTTCCCCGATGCGCCGCCTCATCTCGGCTTGGCGGTTTGTGTACTCCTGGCGTTGGGCGGTCCATTCATCCGTGGTGTCGAATTCCCGGAGCTCGGTTGCGCCCGAGCCTCGCGTGGGGCCATGCTTTCTCGAGATCTCTATCCCACCGGGAGGCATCCATGGCCGACAGCACCTCACCCCCCCGCACCTGGTTCAAGGCATTGGCGCACCGCGGTCCCTCGCTGGTCGAGATCATCACCGACCCCTTGCTGGTGTGATCCGGATGTACCCCCGCCGAGCCACCTGAGTCGCCCACGATGAGAATCGTCATCGCCTTGGGGGGTAACGCCCTGCTCCGGAGAGGCGAGAAACCCACGGTGGAGGTACAACGGGCCCACATTCAACGCGCGGCCCGTGCCGTGGCGGAGGTGGCGCGAGAGCACACCGTGGTCGTGACCCACGGCAATGGCCCACAGATCGGCCTCTTGGCCGCGAGAGCGATCGGGCAGAGGGAGACGGACAGGGCGCCTCTCGATGTTCTCGGCGCAGAGTCGATGGGCATGATCGGGTATCTGATCGAGCAGGCGCTCACGAACGAACTTCCCAGGCAGCGGATCGCGACGGTGCTCACGCAGGTCGAAGTTCACTCCGACGACCCCGCTTTCCAGAACCCCACCAAGCCAATCGGTCCAGTCCTCACGAAGAGCGAGGCAGAGCAGTTGTCGAATCGCCATGGCTGGTCGGTCGCTCCTGAAGGGGAACACTACCGGCGGGTCGTGGCATCCCCCGAGCCCGTGCGAGTGCTCCAGTGGGAGACCATCAGCCTGCTCGTGGACGCCGGAGTCCTTGTCATCTGTGGCGGGGGTGGTGGCATTCCGGTGGTCTCCGACGAGAGCGGCACCATCTCGGGGGTGGAGGCCGTGATAGATAAGGATCGGACGGCCGACCTGTTGGCCCGCTCACTCCGTGCCGATGCCCTGCTACTGCTCACCGATGTTACGGCCCTTCAGGACCGCTGGGGCACTCCGGATGCAGAACCCATCAGAACGGCCAGCCCCTCGCGGCTTCGAGGCATGGAACTAGCCGCGGGCTCCATGGGCCCCAAGGTAGATGCCGCTTGCCGTTTCGTGGAATCCGGACTCGGGTTCGCCGCGATCGGCGCCATCGAGGATGCGGCGGCGATTCTGAGGGGTGAATCCGGTACAATCGTGCGGAATGGGGATGCATGAAATCTCGATTCCGGCCGACCGCGAACAAGGATTCAATGCCCAACCGAGCCCGTACCATCGTAAGGTTGCGATGCCCGGTGGATAACCCCATCCTTCCAAATGGGAGCCGCATAAGTATGCAGTCTCACGCACTAGTTACGTAGCGCCGAATGGGTCGGTCTGCTCATAGTGCCCCAACGGCAAAGGCGCCACCTTCAGATATCCCCCAGACCCGTATGACCCTCAACGTATGGAGCAAACCATGAAGAGACATTTGTTTCCACTTTGCCTACTGCTTCTGGCAGGAATGGCTCTCCCGGCGGATGCGCAGCAGCGCGAGATCCGTGGGCGAGTCATCTCCTCCACAGAGCAGTTCGAGCTGCCCGGCGCTTTGATAAGCGTCGTGGGCACTCAGATCGGAGCAGTCTCCGGTCAAAACGGCCTATTCCTGCTCTCGGCCCCCGCCGGTGAGGTGCGGATCCGCGTCACCATGCTGGGCTTCAAGACCGCCGAGATGGTGGTGAGCGCGCAGCAGAGCAATGTTACGATCTCGCTCGAAACCGACGTCCTGAACATCGAGGGTGTCGTCGTGACGGGTCGGGCCACAGCGGTAGCACGCCGTAACCTATCGATCGCCATCGCCACGATCCCCGTCGCGGAGATGGCCCGCGTGCCGGCGGAGACTCTCGAGAAGGCGATTCAGGGCAAAGTCCCCGGCGCACTGATCGAGACCAACTCGGGCGCCCCGGGAGGCGGCCTGCAGGTGCGGCTTCGCGGCACGTCTACGATCATCGGAGCTTCGGAGCCGCTCTACGTCGTGGACGGCGTCATCGTTTCGAACGCCGCGATTCCGTCGAACCAGAACGCGATCAGCCGAGCGAGCGGTGGGTCAAACCCGTCGCTGACCCAGGACGCGCTTGTGAACCGCATCTCCGACCTCAACCCCAACGACATCGAGAAGATCGAGATCCTCAAGGGCGCTGCGGCGTCCGCCATCTATGGGTCCAAGGCGGCCAACGGCGTGATCATCATCACGACCAAACAGGGCCGCCCGGGCGAGACTCGGTTCGAACTGACCCAGCGCGTAGGCATGTTCTCAATCTCGAACAAACTGGGCAGCCGCACGTTCGAGACCGTGGAGGAAGCGGTCGGGACATGGGGCGAAACTGCAAGGAGTGTGTTCACACCGGGCGTTGCGTTCGACCACGAGGAGTTGCTCGGCGGACGGAACGACCTCTCGACCGAGACGATCTTCAGCCTCAGCGGCGGGACCGACCGCACGCGCTTCTTCGTGTCGGGCCTGTGGAAGAACGACGAGGGGATCATCGACAACACGGGCTTCGAGAAGCAGTCCGTGCGGGTAAATCTTCAGCAGCGGGTCGGCGACAGGGCTACGCTCACGTTCAACACGAACATTCTGCACACTCTTGCGCAGCGCGGCATCACGAACAACGACAACAGTGGCACCAGCTACTACATGGTGTTCCCGTTTACGCCCAACTTCGTGAACCTCAGCCAGCAAGCCGACGGCACGTTCCCGGTGAATCCGTTCGAACGCAGCAACCCACTCCAGACGGCTGCCCTCCTCAAGAACGACGAGGACGTGTGGCGGATGATCGCGTCGGCCGACCTCAACGTCGACGTGATAAAGAGCACCACTCAGTCGCTCCAGTTCCGTTTTACGGGCGGCCTCGATTACTTCACTCAAGAGAACGAGATCTTCTCGCCACCCGAGCTTCAGTTCGAGCCCCTCGACGGGCTCGCGGGCACGTCGCTGCTCAGTCGCAGCGACAACTTGAACCTCAACATCAACGCGAATCTGGTTCATAGCTACACACCCTCTTCGGGCGCCTACACGGCGCTCACGTCGGCGGGTGTGCAGTATTCAGACCAGGATCTCAACGTCTCCCGTATCACCAGCCAGAACCTCATTGCCGGGCAGCCCAACGTGAACGCCGGGACGGTGGTGGGAGTGAATGAATTACGTCAGAAGGTGCGGGACTTCGGTGTGTACATCCAGGAAGAAGTCCTGCTGCTCGACGAGCGGCTCATGCTGTCCGGAGGAATACGCGCGGACAGGGCCAGCGCGAACGGTGAGTCCGACAAGTTCTTCTATTATCCGAAGGCGTCGGCGTCCTTCCGGTTCCCGGACGTGGCGGCTGGAATCGACGAGTTGAAACTTCGTGCGGCTTGGGGCCAGGCGGGCAACCGTCCCCTCTTCGGCCAGAAGTTCACCGCCCTCACCGGGACCAACAACATCGAGGGAATCCCGACGATCGTCGTGCAGGGCTCCGCAGGCGATCCTGGCCTCAAGCCGGAGCGCCAGTCGGAGATCGAGGCCGGTGTCGACGTCTCCTTCTTCGACGGTAAGGCGAGTTTGGAGGTCACCGGCTTCCAGAAGAACATCACGGATCTGCTTCTCCGGCGTACGCTGGCGCCCTCCTCGGGCTTCACCTCGCAGATCTTCAACGGTGGCGAGCTCCGCGTCAGGGGTCTCGAGGTCGCGGTGGCGGCGACACCGATCACCACGGGAAGCTTCTCGTGGGTTTCCAGGGCTACGTTTTACAGGGATCGCAGCGAGATCCTCAGCCTTCCGGTGCCGGCGTTCAACACCGGTGGTGGATTCGGAACCTCGCTTGGGGCGTTCCGGATGGAGGTAGGCGCGTCTGCCACGCAGATCGTGACGAACCTCGGGTTGAACCCCGACGGGAGCCAGATCGTCGGCAAAGTCGGCGACGCCAACCCGGACTTCACGGTCTCCTGGGGCAACGATTTCCAGTTCGGCAACTTCTCGTTGTACGGGCTGTGGACCTGGCAGGACGGCGGTACCATAATCAACCTGACGAAACTGCTGTACGACTTCGGTCAGAACTACGTCGATCACGAGCAGGTCGTCGACCCGGTCGACCTGGGTGACGGAACCATGATCGGCGGTACGCTGGGCGAGCAACGGCTCAATGCCTGGTTTGGCGGGGACAGCCATGGTTATATGGAAAGCGCCACATACCTCAAGCTTCGTGAGCTGTCCGTGTCGTACGACTTCCCGGCGAGCGTGGTTGCGAGTTTCTTCGGCAACGCCGTCAACAGCCTTACGGCCACACTGAGCGGGCGGAACCTGCTCACGTTCTCGGAATACAGCGGCCTCGATCCCGAGGTGAGCAACTTCGGCAACCAGGCGATCTCGCGTAACGTGGACGTTGCGCCGTTCCCGCCGAGCCGGAGCTTCTGGTTCTCGCTCAACGTGAGCTTCTGATCATGATTGCTATGCGACTGAATCGTCTTTCGATTCTCAGCGAAGGATATACCAAAATGCGTAAACTACCTTTGCTGTCGGTGCTGGTCGGAGCTGTCGTGCTGGCAGGTTGCAGCGACGATCTCCTGATCCCCGACTTCAACAATCCGAGCCTGGAAGAGCTCCAGAACAACCCAACGCGTGTGCTGGTGAACACTTCGGCCCAAGGCCTGCTAGTGGGAACCCGCGCGCAGATAGCCACCCGCAACGGATACACATCGTTGCTGGGCATCCTGGGCCGAGAATCCTACAACTTCGACGGTTCGGATCCTCGGTTCATCACCGAGATGCTGGATGGTGCGTTGGACCCGGGTAGCCCGGCGTTCGGCGCGAACCTGTGGACGCTCCGGTACAGAAATATCCGGAACGCCAATATCCTGCTAAACTCTCTCGCGGAGGCGCAGGGATTCTCCGGCGCAGAGCTCGAAGCGATTCGTGGCTTCGCCAAGACCATCCAGGCGTATGACCTCCTGATGGTCATCAACACGCGCGACACGAACGGTGCGGTGATCGACACCGACCGCCCGCTCGATGCGGAGCCGGCCCCGATCGTGGGCAGGGATCAGGTGCTCACTGCGATCGCTGCGTTGCTCGACGAGGCTCGCGGGCACCTTCAAGCCGGCGGAGAGAGCTTTCCGTTCCTGCTCACCTCCGGGTTCGACGGGTTCGACATTCCCGGGACATTCGTGATGTTCAACCGGGCTCTCAAGGCACGCGTGGACGTATACATGGGCAACTTCAGCGGTGCTTTGGCCTCGCTGGACGCCTCCTTCCTCGACACGGGCGCCGACCTGACCTTGGGCGTGTATCACACGTTTGGATCGGCTTCCGGAGATACCAGAAACAACCTGTTCGATCCTACCCAGACCCCGGACATTCTGGCGCACCCGGCGGCCGCAGCGGCGGCTGAGCTCAAGGAGAACGGCGACGTCGACGACCGGATCGCTGCGAAAATCCGCGACATACCACCCCAGACTCAGTTGGGTGTGACGTCCGACAAGGCGTTCAACATCTACCTGAGCACTGGTGCCACGGTCCCGTTCATTCGGAACGAGGAGCTCATCCTGCTCCGCGCCGAAGCCAACGTCGGGCTCGGCAACATTGCCGACGCAGCGGACGACATCAACCTCATCCGTACGACTTCGGGCGGGTTGGATGCCCGGGCCGACCTCACTGCGGCCAACATCCTCGACGAGCTCCTGAACCAGAAGTGGTTCTCGCTCCTGTTCGAGGGCGGGCATCGGTGGATCGACATGCGGCGGTATGGAAAGCTCAGTGAGCTTCCGCTCGCGGTTCCGTCGCACCAGGTGAATGCCATGTTCCCCATTCCGGAGGCTGAAACGCTGGCCCGAGGCGGCTGATTTCTCCGCACGTTGTTCTGCACCCCCGGGGGAAGTCCCCCGGGGGTGGCAGGGTGGCTCCCACCCACATCTGAATTCCATGTAAGCGTTTCGGTGGAACGATCGGATCCCGTTCGCCACATTTGATCCGTGACGACACTTACGCTGCCGGCTACCGAGGCCTTTGGAGGGTTCTTTGGAGCGACGCCGGGACGCGCCACTGCTCTCGACGTCGTGCTAGCCCGCCGGATCCTTACACCGCTCGGCCCCATGGTGGCACTCGCCTCCGAGGAGGGACTCTGCCTTCTCGAGTTCGCGGACCGGCCCCTGCTCGAGACTCAGCTCAAACGGGTGAGGCGCCGGCTAAAGTGCTCGGTAACACCCGGCAGCAACGTCCACCTCGAGCAGGCCGAGCACGAGGTTACCGAATATTTCGATGGCCGGCGCACCTCCTTCGACGTCGCCTTAAACCTCGCCGGCACCGCCTTCCAGCTGGAGGTCTGGCAGCGCCTGATCGAGATTCCGTACGGCTCGACCAGCACCTATGAGGAACTCGCACGCCTGGCGAACCACCCTGGCGCGCAGCGCGCGGTCGGAAGGGCCAACGGGGACAACCGAATCGCTCTCATCATCCCGTGCCACCGGGTAGTGGGGAGCGACGGACAGCTCAGAGGTTATAGCGGTGGTCTCTGGCGGAAGCGGCACCTGCTCGACCTCGAACGCGAGGGTGGCCACTAGACCATCGGTCAGCGAACTCGGCCCGGCGTCACCCTATCGCGTGGCGATCTCTTCCCTCACCTTGGCCCCTCGCCATCCACCGGGGCACTCGTAGCGCCATCCGCTGTGCTCCTTCACTCGGCCTCTGCCCTTGGAGGGAAATACGTATGATGAAGAGATTGAGCATTCTTGCGGTCATGGGCTTCTTGGCCCTCCCCGCCCTCGGTAACGCACAAAAGGTGGGCCCAGCTCGAGGCTCGCTGGTCATCGTCGGCGGCGCCATGCGCGACCCGGCGATAATGCAGCGGTTCATCGAGCTCGCAGGAGGCCCGCAAGCAGCCATAGTCGTCATCCCGACAGCAGGTGGCGGCGACGATTACGATCAGTTTTTTGGCGGGCTCAGCGCCTTCCGAGCGCAAGGTGCGACCAACCTGACGGTCTTGCACACCAACGACCGTGCCAAAGCCGACTCGCCTGAGTTCGTGAAGCCGATCACGGAGGCCACCGGTATCTGGTTTCCAGGAGGCCGGCAGTGGCGGCTCGTCGACGCTTACGGCGGAACCCTCACTGAAGTGGAAATCCACAACGTCCTCGGTCGAGGCGGTGTCATCGGGGGATCTTCCGCGGGCGCCTCGATTCAGGGTTCCTATCTCGCGCGCGGCGACTCGCAAACCAACACGATCATGATGGGGGACCACGAGGTCGGCTTCGGCTACCTCAAGAACACCGCCATCGATCAGCACGTGTTGAGGCGCAACCGACAGTTCGACCTGATCGAGATCGTCGAGGCGAGACCCGAACTCTTGGGAATTGGCATCGACGAGAACACGGCCATTGTGGTCACGGGAGATCGGTTCGAGGTGATTGGTGAGAGCTACGTGCTCATCTATGACAGTCAAAAGACGGTCAACGGCAGTGGCAGATTCTATTTCCTGGCTCCGGGCGATCGCTTCGACCTGGTTACCCGTGAAGGAACGCGGCCGACGCGCTCGACGCAGCCGGTGGGGCCCCAGGAGCGGAACCCCTGGCCCGGCGTTCGCCCCTAAGCTACGAGGGGGTCGTGAAGATCTCTTAAGGTGCTAAAGAATGGCGGCCTCATAGCCGATTCTCATTAACGTATCGCCCCCGGAGTACTGCGCGGGAGCCGCCAATTCCTAACACTCCTTGAGCGAGGCGAACGTGGTATGGTACTGCTGAACGACGTGGGCGGAGCCCTCCTGCGATAAGCGACCTGCTCGAGTCGACCGACCAAGTGCCGGAGTCAGTCTCGGCCTAGTGCACCTCGCGCCCTAGGTAATGGAACCCGAGGCATGGCGTAGACAGGCTCTTACCGTGGCAATCGCTCGGGCAGATCCGCGACCACATAGGCTATCACGGCCATGGCGGCGACGCTGAGTCCCACCTCACGGGGATCGAGCTTGTCGATCGTGTCCGCATGAGTGTGGTGATACCAGAAATAGCGCGCGCCGTCCACCTGAAGTCCCATTACCGGCACTCCGTCCCGCTGGAGGGGCCTTATATCGGCCCCGCCGCCGCCACGACTGATTCTGCCGGCATCAATCCGGTCCAGCAAACGCCCGATGCGCTGCATGATCTCAAACGCGTCGTCAGACCCGGTAAAACCGAATCCGAGCGGGCGAAACACGCCGCTATCGGACTCAATGCCAAGCACGTGGTCGCCGACCTCGTCCAAATGGGCTTCGCGGTAAGCGTTACCACCCGCCAAGCCGTTCTCCTCGTTGGTCCAAAGCACCACGCGCACCGTCCTGCGAGGTCTCATGCCCAGTTCCTTCATGAGCCGGACCGCCTCCCATGCCGCGACGCTACCCCCCGCGTCATCCATGGCACCCTGCCCGACGTCCCATGAGTCGATGTGTCCACCGAGAACAACGACCTCTTCCGGCTTCTCACGGCCAACGATCTCCGCAACCACGTTGCGCGACATGACGTCGGGAAGAGTCTTCGCTTCCATCTCGATCAGCAGTTCGACGCGTTCGCCGCGATCCACCATGCGCTGGATCATCTCGGCGTCCTCCACGGTGATGGCGGCGTGCGGGATCCTGGTCACCCCCTCCGCGTAGCCCATCGCCCCGGTGTGCGGTGTCTGCTGCGAGTAGTTCGTCACGGACCGGATGATGCTGGCGACCGCTCCCACACGGGCTGCCGCCACCGCGCCGTCGCCGCGGTATCGCACGGTTTCGCCGTACGAGGTGAACGGGACATTGAAGAGCACGATGCGTCCGGGCGCCTCATCCGCCCGTGCCTCGAGTTCGGCGAAGCTCCCCACGACCATGACCTCACTCCGGATACCGCCCGGTGGAGTTCCGACGCTACCTCCGAGGCCAAGCATCGGGAGCTCCTTCCGGCGAGGTTGAAGCATGTGGATGGACTCTTGGCCACGAACCCAGTGAGGCACCAAGACCGGCTCGCCGTGGACGTTTTCGAGGCCGTCAGCCTCCATCTGGTCGAGGATCCAGTCGATCGCGAGTTCCAGGCTGGCAGACCCGCTGTGGCGATGCCCGAAGCGGTCGACCAGCTCGGCCAGGCGGTCATACGCAGCACTGTCCGCCAGTGCCGCCTCGATGAGACGGTCGGCGTCACCCCGGTAGGCTCGCTCGATGTCGGTCTGGGCAGACGCGGACTGAGCGAGGGCCAACGCGACGAAGAGTACTACGAATACACTAAGACTGGATCTCGACACTACTTACCTCCCCAAGAAAGTTGCGGGCCGGACCCCCCGATCTAGAAGGTCTGGCCCGCCTTGTCTAGCAGGTGGCGCCGTGGGGAGGGTGACTCGTCAGAAACTCCCGTAGGTTTCGAACGCTGAGATGAAGGTCGCACAGCTTCCGGATTTGGTCTGCCTGCCGAGCACGATGGTCAGGATCCGTGAGAGAGTCCCGACTTCCTGCACGAGGTTGGTCACGCCCGAACTGGCCAACTCGAACAGCGGAGCCTCTCCCGGGAAGCGAACGAGCGCAGCCTTACTCCTTAGAAGCCATTCATCGTAGGTCTCATCCGGGCCGAATACCATCTTGTGAAGGTTTATACACGGCGCCAGCATGTTGAACGTCGCGAGGTACTCCCAACGCAGACCTCGTAGTGCGGTTTCATCCTCGACGATATTGGGAATGCCCTTCAGCACGGTATGGATGTCGTCCTCGTTCACCCCTAGTCTGGAGGCGTGCGCGGCGGCCGCAGCCGACTCACGAGCCCATTTGAGCGTGCTCAGGTCCTCGGTGCGGCCACGGACCTCGTATAACCCTTCCAGGGCGTCTCCGCCGAGTCCCACGATAACCACACCCATCAGGTTGTCGATGAGCGTCGGCCCGTGATCGACCAGAAGGAATCCCGCCGAAATCATCTGATGAAGCGTCCGCTCCGCTTGCTCCGGGTCTCCGTCCATGACCTCCACTGCCGCCCTGCTGACGTTCGCCAACGCGGCGTACCGGATCTCCGTGAAGTGGGGGAGCGGTATTGTGAACATGGACAGCGTGTCCGGGAACGGCACCTGCCACCGAGTGCTCACAAGGTCGGCTTCCGCGGCGTGTGCCAGGATTTCGAGCTCAGCCTGTCCCGGATGGGCGGCGGCTTGCCGAAGCGCAGCCAACTCATCGGAGTCGAATCCACCATCTGTCCGAAGCATGAGGTCCCTGGCTACATCCTCTTGGAAGATGTTGGGGAATATCCCGGGGTTCGGGAACCAGTGCTCTGCAAAAGGCCGGGTCGGAGCCAACTCGAGCTGGCCCTCGTCCGGAACCAAGCCCACGAAAGCGACGTTGTTCAAGGCCAGCCCCGCTTGCACAGGAGTTATGGAAGGGTTCGGCGCGACGCGGAACCGGCGCAGCGGCTCGATCGCACCAGCCATCTCCTGAACCCGCAGGAATTGGGGGATCGCAATCTCCGCAAGGATGGGGCCGACGGTGCCGGTGATGGAGATCGTGACGATCGGCACGGCAGTGATCACGAAGAGAAGGACGCTCAGGAGCGCCGCATTCCGGAACAGCCTCCCCTGGCTTTTCGCGCCGGCGTCCAGAGCGATCATGCTCCGTGCGTCGTCAAGAGACTTAGACCAGCGGGTGGCATCCTCGCGGACCGACCAGCCACCCACCCCGTCGTCGGACAACCACGCGAGCCTCGCCATCCGGACCCGAATCGCCTGAGCGACGTAAAGGCCTCCACCGGTCACGAAAAACACCACGCTCGGTCCCACAGTGAAAAACCAGACATCGCGCGGTCCGATGACCCCCCGAGCCGCGAGCGCCACCGCAACCGCGAAGCCTACGGCAAGCCACAACGAGGACACCAACAAGAGGACCGCCCCGGTCAATCGCGCCATCACCAGATTGCCGCGCTGGTCTCTCCTGAACCTCGAATAATGGCGCTTGCCTTGGAGCAGGAAGCCGGTGTCACGGCTCAGGTCGGTGGTCACCTCGAGGATGGTCAGGAAGCCGTAACCGAGATCGGCCGCCCTCCCCGCAGCGCGCATCAGGCTGAAAAGCAGGAAAAAGGCCGCGAACAAGACGGTCAGCCCCACCATCGTGATCGTGAGGCCGAGCTCCCAGTGCTCCCCGAGTGGTCCTAGACTCCAGAAATCCTGCGACACCGCCAACGACCAGATGAGTGGCAGCACGGTGACCAGACTCCCCAGCATCGCCACGACGGTCACTTGCCAGAGTCTTCCCTGGATCCACTCCATGCCAGGCGGAGGCCAGGAAAGTGGCGGAGGCCCACCACTGCGCGCCTGTGGGGAGGACGGATTGGGCTTTGGCGCCTCAGGCGTCGAAGCGTCGCCTTCGCTCATCGGCTTTCCCTGTTAGAGAGTCGGTCGAGAGGGGTATTTAAGGAAATACAGGATTTCGGATCGGTCTAAAGCAAGTACTTTGTGCTGGACTTCACGGCGACATCGCGGAATAATATCACCAAAGGCTCCCCTGCATACACGTTTGGAGGCCCTTTGAAACGGCTCTACCTGTTGCGGCACGCCAAATCCGACTGGAACGACCCTTCCCTCTCCGACATCGAACGCCCGCTCTCCCCGCGCGGGGTCGCGGCGGCACCCAAGGTGGCAGAAGTCATGCAGGCCGAAGGATTGCTGCCAGAGCTGGTGATCTGCTCCCCCGCGCAGCGCACGCGTGAGACTTGGGACCTGATCGGAAGCTGTCTCGATTCCGAGCCACCCAGCCGAATCGATGAGCGACTATATCTCGCCAGCCCCGGGGAGCTGATCTCCGTGATCCAGGAGCAACCGGACGATTTGGACTCGGTCATGCTCATCGGGCACAACCCGGGCATGGAGGCGATAACGATGGGGCTCAGCGGCTCGGGTGAGCAGCCCGACCTCGACCGCGCGCTCACCAAGTTCCCCACCGGAGCGCTCGCGGTCATCGACCTGGATGTCGAACGCTGGTCAGACACATCGGGAGCCTCGGGCTCCTTGCAGCGCTTCATTCGACCGAGAGATCTGTCGACACCGTAGCGATATCGGCCGCTTGGCTAAACATTTGAAGCGAAGGCCGATCCAAGTTCCAGCCCGAAGGAGGGGCTCGTGTGATGCAGAGAATCCTGTGCGCCAGCGCCTTGCTGCTGATTCTAGGATGCACCCGTAGCGAAACCGAGTCACGCCCCATGATTGACCGCGACACCCTTACTCGCCGGCAGAAGGACAGCATCATCGCGACGCTGCCGCTCCCCGGCGCGAAGGGTGTCGGCGCTGCGCTACGCTCGAACGACCGTGCCCAGGAACGAGCCGACCGGCTCGACTCGCTGTTGGGCGGTGGCAACTAGGTCCGTCGTCAGCCGACGGGACCGGCCAGCGTGTCGTTGTGCCTGAGCATCAGCGAGCGCAGGTAGGTGCCGATCCGGTTGGCGGCCTCGAAGCCGGCCTCAAGGGCTGCTCGCTCTTCCTCCTCAGCTGGCAGGTCGCCAGCACTCGCGAAGTCCTTGAGATCGTCATAGAAGCCCAATGTGAATAGATCCCATGCGGCGCCCGCCTCCCTCACGAAGATCAAATTTTCGTCGCGGTCCAGAGCCCGGTAGTAGGCGTTCTCCATGTTTCGCTCTTTCAGCAACTCGTCCCGTTTGTCGTGGAGTGCGATGAACATCTCGACGTGGAACAGACCGGCACCCTCGAAACGCTCCCTCAGTACGTCGATGCCGGGCCCGCGCGCGAATAGCTCCTCCCGCCACGTCGATGCCGCGTCGATGGCCTTCCGGATCTCCGCTCCGGTCCGCCCGCTGGGACCGCGTGTCTGTTCGCGAGCCCGCATCCGAGCCGCGGCGTAGTATTCTGCAAAGCTGCCCATCGGGAACATGATCAGGAGGTCCCATTGGTCGCCCTGGCTGTGGCGCATCCAAAACATCTCGCCATCTCCCGCCGCCTCGAGAATCCCACGTTGTTCCTTGTACAACTCGATAAGGTCCAGGAGCTGGCCAGGCGCGGCACGCACCGTCAGCACTCTGTAGAGGTGCTCGCCTTGCTGGGCCGGTGGTTCGGTCAGGCCCGTCGAGGCCGTCAGGGTGGCGGACAGAGCTACTAGCGTACTCAGGATCATCGTCATCCCCAGTTTCGGGTGCTATGCTGGTGCGTGTCGCCGCGGCTTTTCGCCCCGGCACTCGCCGGGCGCCGCTGGCGCGGGCCGGGAATGGTGGCCCGGCCCGGCCAAACCCGCAACGCCACCGGAAAAAGTGACGATGGAACGATCGTGGTCGTACACGCCCCAGGCCGCCTGGGCGAGCCTCTTCGCTCGAGGGATCCTGGGCCTGCTTTTTTTCATGGCCGGCTGGTTCAAGGTGTTCACATTGGGTCCAGTCGGGCACGCACAGCGGTTCTTCATCCAAGACTTCGCTGAAAGCTGGATTCCCCTTTGGCTCCTCTGGACTCTCGGCGTCAGTATTCCCTTCGTAGAGTTGGCGGGAGGAGCGCTCCTCCTGGTCGGTTTCCAGGTTCGGAGAGCCCTCGTGGGACTGGGATTCCTCCTCCTGATCGTCACCTACGGGCACCTTCTCCTTCAGCCGCTCTTCGACATCACCGTCCACATCCTGCCCCGGGCAATCTTGCTCCTATTTCTGTTGGTCATCCCAGCTGAGAGCCACCGCTGGTCCATCGACGGCCTAATCCGGGAGAGGAGGGGCGCCCTTTCGAAGTGAAGACCGCACCCTCGCCGACCGTAGTCGTGGCGAGCGCGTGTGCAACGCATAGGTCCCAGGACACATCCGATCAGGTGTGGATGTGTCGTGGACGGGACGTGAGGAAGCGAACCATGAAAAAGAAAACGATCAGGGACCTCATTGGAGGTGCCTTCTTGATAGCGACGGCCGTCTTGTATTTCTGGACCACTGCCCCACGATGGCCCGACGAGAGTGCTGTGGCACCGGCGATGATGGTCGAAGTGGCTGACACGCCCTCCACCGAGGGTGTCTAGCGCTAGTCCTCCGCGGCGCCCTACATGGGGGCTGAACGCGACTCTCGCCTTGACTGATCTACGTAGCGGTGCAGCTGCCCCGGGACTAAAAAGTCATCCGGCGGCCTCACGGCGAATTGCCTCCGCCGCCGGATTCCCTTCGGCGGTCACGCGCCCGAATCGGCGTTCGCGGCGATGGAACTCCTCCACGGCCTCCCCGAGTCCGTCGGGTCCGAAGTCGGGCCAGTGCCGCGGACTGAAGTACAACTCTGCGTACGCAGCCTCCCAAAGCAGGAAGTCGCTGAGGCGCTGCTCGCCTCCCGTGCGGATCAGGAGATCCAGATCCGGAGCCGGTCCCGCGTCGTGAATCACGTCGCCGAGGATGGCCGCAAAGTCATCCTCGTCCCTCAATGCGCCGTTGGAGCGTGAGGCCGCCTCGAGGATGGAGGCACGGGCCGAGTAATCGAGTGCGACGCGCAGAAAGAGCTTTCTTCCGGCGTGTGTGGCCGCCTCCGCCTCATCGATGGCCCCGAGAAGATCATCGGGCAGCCGGTCGCGTCGCCCGATCACGCGAAGTCGAACGCCTTCTCGAACGCACTTCTCGGTTTCCGCCCGCAGATAGGTCCTGAACAGTCTGAAAAGCGTGCGCACCTCAGGGCCGGGGCGTCGCCAGTTGTCCGAAGAGAACGCGAACAGAGTCAGCGTTCCGATGCCGAAATCCGGCGCAGCCTCCACGACCTGGCGGACCGCACGGGCGCCGCGGCGGTGACCGACGCTGCGAGGGCGCTGGCGCTCGTGCGCCCACCGGCCGTTTCCATCCATGATGATTCCAACATGGATTCCGCCTGGCACAGGGAATCGGAGCGTGTTTTGAGTCATGTGATCGTCGTATCCTGAGAAGGGATGCCTAGGACTGGCGTGCCGCCTGAATCAACGCCTCCATGTGGGCCAAATAGCCGTCGAGCGCGGTCCGGCCCCGAACGGTCAGCGAATATTCTGTTCTCGGTGTGCGGTCGACGAACGACTTCCGGCATGCGATGTAGCCGGCATCTTCGAGTTTGCGGGCGTGAGCGCTGAGGTTTCCGTCCGAGGTGTGGAGCAGCGCTTTGAGTTCGTTGAACGCCAGGCATTGGTTCGCGGCCAGAGCGCTCACGATGCCCAGGCGGACACGAGCGTGGATAACCTGGTCCAGTCCCAGGGCGCCAGCCTCACCTGTTCCCGGAAGGCTCGAAAGAACCCGGACCTCCCCCGCGCGGGCCCTGGGCTCAGCCACCGTACCTCCTCAGGATGATCACGCCGAAGATCAGATGGAGACCACCGAATCCAGCCCCCATGAACAGGTCCCCATAAGCCGGCGGTGCGAAAAGCGCGGCCGCCCCCATCACCATGAATGTCAATCCCATCACGGGCACCACCCGGGCAGAGAACGTTCCGGCCGTGAGAACGCCAACGCCATATAGCGTCAACCACGTGCCCGGAAGAAGATCGGTAAGCCCTTCCCCCACGAGCACCGCAGTGATGAGGCCCGCAGCGACCATTGCCGGCACAAAGCCCAGCAGGAACTTCCGGCCCGGGCCGCTGGTGAGCGGCACGCGAGCCCTTCTCGCCTTGTCCACAACGGCCCACCCGGCAAGAGGCAGCGCGACGGCAGCGGCTCCAACCCAGGTCAGCAACCAGCCCGTAGCGGTCGGCGCGCGCGGCGCGAGCATCGACGTTACGAGCCCGGTGATTCCCAGAAGGATGCCGCCAAGGCCCGACAGGGCCGTGAAGTGCGCAGCACGCTCCATGGTTTCCCGGATGTACTGGAGGTTCTCCATGGCTTGAGCATGGAGCTCCACCGGCTCGGGAGATTCTCTGATCGGTCGAACGATATTCATGGAAGTAAGTTAAGCGACTCGTCATATTTTCTGCAAGTACTTTGTGTTTTAGATGTCTCTGTATATGCGTCACGGCGCGTAGGGTGAGCGCCGGGCGCTTACCCCGGACGGCCCTGTCCGTCTCCTCACGACCTATTGCGCCGATATATCGGTTGCTATATCTTTTCGTTGTATCTTTCGATATTACGTTTCAGTGTATCGTAACTGGGGAGTTTGACGATGCGACGATGCTATGACGAGTTTGAATTCGACCTCGAAAGCCTGTTCGGTATAGGCCCACGGCGAAGACACCAGCGTAAGCGCAGGCGTTTCAGGTGGCGGATCTTCGAGCGCGGCGACCTGAAGTTCGTGATTCTGAGGTTGCTGTCCGACAATCCGATGCACGGCTACGAAGTCATGAAGGCGCTCGAGAAGGAGTCGGGTGGTTACTACAACCCGAGCCCGGGGTCGGTATATCCGACCCTCCAAATGCTGGAGGACGAGGGGCACCTCGAGTCCGCGGAGAAGGACGGGAAGAAAGTCTACAGCGTTACCGACACGGGTAGAGAGTACCTCGAGGAGAACGCGGACGTGGTGGAAGACGTGTTCGCCCGCGTGGACGACCTTACCGATCGGTTCTTCAGCGACGAGATGAGGGGACTCTCCAAGACCTTCTCACGCCTGGCACAAATGACCTTCGACGAGGCCTTCAGGTGGGGGGCGGACAAGGAGGTCCTATCCCAGATGCACGAGATCCTCGAGAAGGCGGTCGAGGACATGGAGGCCGTACGTGAGAAGGCGGGAGGACCAGGGCGGCGCCGGAGGAAGAAGGGCCGAACCAAGAGCCGGACGGACTCCGGGACCTCGGAGGCTGGCGAGTCGGATTCCGACTGAGCGGTGGGCTCACTCCCGCACCACCCGGCGCTCCTCGAGTTCCTCGAGGGTCTTCGGCCAGTCCTCACGAAGAAGCTTAGACAGCGCGCGGTCCTTGAGAAGCTTGCCGCCGGTCTGGCACGTCGCGCAGTAGTTCGTCTCACGGCTCGCGTAGACGATGCGTTGAATGGGAGAGCCACACCGGGGGCAAGGCTTCCCGAACTTTCCGTGGGCACCCATCTCGGGGTGGAAAGCGGTGATCTTGTTGGGAAAGCCGTCTCCTACCTCGGCTCGTAGCCGCTCGACCCACTCACCGAGCGAACGCACAGTCGCTTCGCGGAGCCGCTCGATCTCTTCGTCGGACAGTTGCCGGCTGCGCCTCACGGGTGAGAGGCCTGCCAGCAGGAGGATCTCGTCGGAATGCGCGTTCCCGATCCCGCTGAAGATCGTCGGGTCGGTGAGAACACGTTTGAGCGTCCGGTTCTCCTTCAGCACGGCCTCCCGAAATCCCCGGGCGTCCACCTCCAAGGGTTCCACGCCGCCCGGGTCGAGTTCACGGAGGGCTTCTTCACCTCTCACCACGTGCATGGAGGCCCGCTTGTGCGTGGCCGCCTCGGTGAGGAGCAAGGTGCCCTCCGGAAAATCGAAGGCCGCATGCGCCCTCTTTCTGGGAATTGCGGCGCCACGTTTCGTCCACTTGAAGCGCCCCGAAACCATGAGGTGGATCACCACGAAGAGCTCGCCCTCCAACTCGAACACCACCCTCTTGCCGAGGCGCCGGACTCCCAACACCCGCTGCCCCTCGATGGCCGAGACCTTTGGCGAATAGGTGCGCAACAGCGACGGCGACCGGATGCGCACGGCCTCCAGCGTTTGACCGAGCACGAAGCGCTCGATGGCCTCGACATAGGTGACGATCTCGGGGAGTTCAGGCATGTGCCGCCGCGTTTGCTCAATAGCCGAAGCCGAGTGACACGTAGACCCCGTTGCCTTCTTCGCTGTGTGCCCAGGCAACGCTGAGCGTGTAATCCGGCTTCAGGAAGTAGGCCCACAACCCACCCCCGAACGCCGAGTGCCACGTGTCCGAGGCCGCCCCATCCACATACACCCGCCCGACATCGGTCAGGGCCATCACTCCGACCTGGCCGGGAAGAAAGAGGAAGAAGTCGGCACCCGGACTGCGCAACTGCGCGCTCGCCGTCACGGCACCCTCGCCCACGAACCGATACTCGGAAAACCCCCGCAGGGTACCCGCACCCCCGATCCACGCACCGTCGAAATACGGGTACGTGCCCCATACCTTCTCTCCGGATAGGCGCACGGAAACACCGGCCGCACCAAGCGGCACACTCGCGGACAGTGTTCCGCTCACGCCCCCGTATCCCGCCTCGGTATCGAGCGCCTGTGGAATGTACCGGCCCTCCACCTCCAACAGCACGCCAAGGTTCGGCGCCACCGGATTGTCCCGCGTATCCCAAGCGGCCCGCCCGACCATCCCGACCTGCTTGAAGTCGCCATGTCCGTAGGGCGCCTCCACGTCCACAAAGGTGCCCTCCTCGTCCGTCGGAGACGAGAACCAGAACGCGGGGCCAATGTCGATCGATAGTGTCGGGGCGGGCCTTATGCCGACGACGGCCTCCAGATACGCCCGTGTGCGATCGGCCCTGAAATCCATGGACGGTTCGTCTTTCGTCTCGTTGCCGAATCCGAAGAAACGGCGAACCTCGCGATTGCTCACCTCCGCGCGAAGGAGACCAACCGTGCCCTCCACAAGCGGGAACCCATAGGCTGCTCCGGCCTGGAAGCGCAGGTGTGTCGGGTTCACAACGGCGGAGAGATCGAGGCGATTCTTGTACGGAAAGTGACGGAACCCGAAGCCGTAGCGATGCGCGGTTGCACCGACCAACAGACCCACGTCGGAGTTGAGTCCGATGAGGGGAAGCGAGGTCCACCTGAACCCCCAATCACGCGGTCGTGCCTGATGCGTCGCGCTTTCGGTATCGTCGGGCTCATCGTAGTCGGACTCGTCCACTTCGGTGGCCGGAGCGGCGGTAAAGACGTTGTCGCCGCGATCGTCGTAGAACGACGTACCGTGTCCGTCCGTGACGTCGATCAGCGTGTCGTCGCTGCCCCCTCCGACGATGCGCACACGGATCGCGTCGGTCCGGGCCCCTCGGACCACCGCCCAATCATCGTCTCCCCTCAGGAATATCCGCACCTCGTGAGTCTCTGATGGGAGGAAGGTTCGGTCGAAGTAGGGGTCGCCTAGAGGCACGCCCGCCGAGCTCGCCTCGAACATGGTGACATGGACGGAACCGTCCGCCCGGCGCTCCACGTTGGCGTAGTCCTCCTCGTCCGTGCCGAAGATGTCCACCCAACCGCTCAGAAGCCTGTAGAACGTCATGGCGGCGTCCATCAAGTGATCCCTACGGTTGAGGAGAGCTTCCTCCATCTCGATGCCTATCGCCTCCTGATAGGAGGCTGGAAGCCGTCCCACGGCCTCCGCAATCACGTCATCGGTCAGTCGAACCTGAAGGTCCTGGGCTACTCGCTCGAAGTCCTCCCGGACCAACTGGGAGAGCAAGTTCCGATCGAGCGCACGACCATTCCACGTGGTGCCGAATACGGATTCATAGTCGTGCGAGAAACCCACATAGTGAGGCCACAGTGTACGGGCCAAGGTGATGAGGAAGCCGTCGATCCGGGAGAGGGCCCAGTCACGGTCGCGCGGAATGGGTTCCCAGCGCACGGAATCGCCTTCCTCGAACGCCGCCCATCTCCACTGGTCGGGATGGCGGTCCCAGTCCCCCACGAACAAGTCCATGAGCCGCGCCCGCAGATAACTCTCCGAGTTCACTCGGTTGTCCTGCTCGTCCTCGAGGCGTTCGAGAAACCTCCCGGACCCCGTAATTCTGGTCGATCCCGCAAACCCCGGCATGCCGTCCGGACCCTCGTCCGGCCGGACCTCGATCCACCCGAGAAGGCCGCCGAACCCCTCCAGGAACTCGCCCAAGCGCTCGTCGTCCGGCATGACCACGAGCGTTGGATCCGAGTGCAGGACGCCGGCCGCGTCCATCAGCGGCGCCACCACCATGGCGCTCAGCGGAAAGAGCGCGGCGATCTGGTCCTGGAGGACGCGCGCCGCCACGCTCTCCCGGAGCTGAGGATCGAGCGACCTGGTCACGTCCTTGTCGACCGACCGGAACGTCCACAACTGGCCGTCCGCACCCCGCAGGCGTAGCGAGGTCGTCTGAAGTCCTCCGCCGCGCCGCAGGGGAGTGAGCCCGCCGGCAAAATCGTCGAGATCCAGCACCTCGACCTCGATCGGCAGGCTCCACAGATCTCGGTTCAGCCCGCCCATGAAGAACCGGTGGAACACGCCGGCATCATATCGTCCTCGTGGCGTCACGATGACCGTCGAGCCGGGCGTGAGCTTCCCTGAAACGACTTGTACGGCGCGCACTGAGACCGGAGTGGTCAGGGAGGCGGAAAGAAGAGACCCCGCGACGATCAGGGAGCACAGGAGAGCCGAGCGTCTGTCGAGAACCGGATCGCGGCCGTTCACCGGCAACTCCGCGTTGAGGGCCTTGTAGCGGTCGATCGGGGTGTTGCCCTCACATCATAAGAACAATGCCGCCACCGTGACCACCATGATGAGTAGGCCCGTGCCCACCTTGAGGGCAACGGCGCAGGCCCTGGCCAGCAGCACGCCGGCCCCCACACGCGATGCATCCCCCACCGATCGCGTCTCCACGAACGAGACCAGGCCAGCCCCGACGAACGTTCCGAGAAAGCCCGCGAGCACGGAGCCGATGATGGGTATCGGTACCCCGATGATCGATCCCACGATGCCGCCGACCACGGCTCCCCAGAAGGCCTTGTTCGAGGCCCCATACCGAGCCCCTACCTTCTCGAGCACGTAGAACTCGGCGACTTCCGCGAGAACGGCGAGGCCCGCCAAGCCCAGCCAGACCATCCAGCTCACACCGCCGAACACGACGGCGGCGGCGAGAAGGAGCAGCATGATCCAGACGCCTGGAAGACCCAAGGGCACGGTGAGCAGGGCTCCGGCCATGAGCGCCAGCAAGGCAATGGCGAGCAGAATGGACATGGTGACTCCAGTTAGGATGTTACCTCCGTACGTATTCCACTCGCCCGTGGTTCCTGCAGGGTCCTGGATGTCCAACCAAGAATCCGGACCGAACGAGAGTTTTTAACGCGCCGGCCCATCGGACCGTCTCTCTCAGCGGAAGGGGTATACGGCCGCTACGGCGGAACGCACGGAGAAATGGAAATGAAGCGCTTCAACACGATCGTTTGGGCGTCTACGGTGAGCCTGGTGCTGGTGGCCTGTAGCGACGCAACCGAGCCGGACGAGTTCATCGACCGGCTCAACTTCGATGTCGCCATGGTGGCCGCCGACGGTCTTCTGGACGACCTGAGCACGATCAGCCAGTGGTTCTCCTTCGGATCCGGCGCTAGCCTGGCTCCTCAAATCACGCGCTCGCGTGTTGTGGAGTACTTCGACGGCGCCGGGAACCTCCAGGAGGCCTACGACGAGCTGACCACCGCCTCCATGCACATCGTGAGTGAGATGTCGGGCGAGTTCACCCGGGAGAATTGGAGCGCGACCATCGTCCGGACGCGCGATATCATCATCACTGGGCTCGAAGGCGAAGAGACCAGCCGCACGGCCAACGGATCGGGTACCGGAGAGGTGACGCGGAGCCGCCACCTGGACGACGGCGGCACCCGCTCCTACGACATGTCGGGCACGAGCACGATCCAAGACCTCGTGCACGGCGTGCCTAGAGAGGACAACCCCTGGCCGCTTTCCGGGACGATCACGCGGGAAATGACCGTAAAGATCGTCAATGGCCCGAATGGCGACCAAACCGTGGAGCGGACTGCGATCGTCACGTTCAACGGCACACAGTTCGTGACGATGACCGTCAACGGTGAGAGCTTCGAGGTGGACCTTTCAGCCCGAAGCGGCAAACACCCCTTCCGACGGAAGCAGGGCAAGTAGCCATCGGACGAACGGTGGGCCGGCGGGGGAGGGCGATTGCCCTTCCCCGCGTTTGGTTTCTAGGGAATGGAGGCCGCGACTGCGTCGAGGATCCGTCCCACAAAGTCGTTGAAATAGGGACCGAAGCGGGCTGGGCTCGGGCCAAGGCGTACCACCACCATGTCCCGCGACGGAATGATCATGGTGGTCTGGCCCATGAAGCCGGCAGCCCAATAAGCATCCTCGGGAATCCGGTCGTACCTCCCTCCCCGGTTTAGCCAGAAAAGCCCGCCATAGCTCTGGTCTTCGCTCGTGGGCGCCGGAGTGCTCACGAAATCCGCCCACCCGCGAGGCAACACTCGGTCGCCCAGCCATTCCCCGTCCCACAGATGTAGGAGGCCGAATCGCGCCCAGTCCCGCGCGGTGCCATAGTCGTAGCCCGTCATGATGAAGTTGCCCCAGGCGTCGGTCTCGAGCACGAAGTGCCGAGCGCCGATGCGGTCGAACAGATACTTCTGCGGGAACTGCAAATAGCTCTCGCCACGAGCCTCTACGGTCTCGCGCACGATCTTGCCCACGCTCAGAGGATCGCTGTTCAGGTAACGCCAGACGGTGTTCGGCGGGTGCTCCAGGTCACGGTTCACCGCGTGGGAGAAGACGTTGGGCGCGTCGAAATAGATGAAGAAGTGGTCGTTCTCCGAACTGAGCGACCGTGGCCGGCCGATCCCCCAGTTGTTGAATTTGAGCCCGCTGCTCATGTGCAGCAGGTCCGCCAGCGTGATGTCCGCCCGGGGATCCCCCTGGGACCTCCACTCGGCGATGGGCGCCGGGTTCTCGACCACCAATTCCCCCTGTTGCACCAGGACCCCCACGAGCGCCGCCGTGATGCTCTTGCCCTGCGACCAACTCAGGTGCGGCATGTCTCGGGGAATGCCGGGCGCGTAGCGCTCCCCGATGATGCGGCCCTTGTAGACCACCACGACCGCCCTGGTGTTCTGGTCCGGTTCATGGAGACCGTCGTCGAACGCGAAATCGAGGGCCGATTCGACGGCCTCGCGGTCGACCTCGGCCGGCAAGGGATCGTCGCTCAGGATGTCGCCTGTCGGCCAGGGGAGCGCATCTCCGTCGGGCAGGGTCGAAACGACCTTCTCGGGCGTGAAGTGTACCCGCCACCGCCCCTTGGGAAGGATCGCGCACCCCTGGTCACCGTTGTAACCTGCGGTCCTGGGCGACGTGCCGGGGGAACTGAGCGTCACGGTCCGGCCGTCGCGGTCGACCCTGTAATCGAAATCCTCGGCCCAACCGAAATGCGGGAACTTGCGCAGGTCCTCCCTGATGTGGACCTCGGGGTCGCGGCCCTGCACGAAGATGCCCGAACAGAGCAGCTTGGCGTTCATGGCCATGGCGTGCTCGGTGGCCGAAGTGGCAAGGCGGTCCGGGTCCTGCTGGGCGGTGGCGGGGGCAGCCGTCCCAATCAGCACGAGGAACGCGGACGCCCAGAGTCGAGCGGCGATCGTGAGCTTCATCGAGTCCTCCCTGAAGATCCTTTCCATATAGGTCGCCTCGTTCACGCGGGCAACGGACACTCCGCCCCGGGTCCGGCTCCTCACTATCTTTCCACATGCTCGACGACGCCGGCGGGCGCACGCTCGGAACCCGGATCGAGAAGCACGAAGCCGGCAAGATCTGGTGGTACCGAGCGCCACTCGGCGTGTTCTTCGGGTGGATCCTCCTTCAGCACGTGCTCGACCCTGACTACCGCAGCGTCTTCAGTGGTCTCAATCTCACGATTCACGAGGGCGGACACCTGTTCTTCATGTGGTTCGGGGTGGACTTCCTCACTGTCGCGGCGGGAACGCTCCTCCAGTGCGCATGCCCGATCTTCGCCGGCATCATGTTCTACTGGCAGCGGGACTTCTTCGCGGTGACCGTGGCGGTCTTCTGGTTGGGAACCAACTTCATCGGGATCGCGCCCTACGCGGCGGACGCCCGTACCCAGTTACTTCCTCTGGTTTCACCGTTCCCGGGCGCTCCTCAGCACGACTGGACCTACCTGCTACAGAACCTGGGCCTGTTGCGATTCGACGCCCAGGTCGGCCGGGCGTTTCACGACGTGGGGATCTTGACCATGGCTGCCGGCCTCGCCACGGGTGCGTGGGTGCTCAAGCTGATGGCGGGCGCGCCTCGAGCACCGGACGATCAGCCCCAAAGCGCCAATTGACCTCCGTCGGACGGCCTCCGAAACGCCGCGACCGATAGCTGGGGGAACGGCCGGTCGAGCCCCATCTTCCTCCTGGACACCTTGAACAGGTCGTCGATTTGGTCAGCCAACACCCCACTCCCCCGCATGCGGCTCATCAAGCGTGGATCGTTGAGCCTGCCGCCCCGCATCCCGCGAATCTTGTTGAGCACCTTGTCCTTCCGATCGGGAAAGTGCTCCTCGAGCCAGCTCTCGAAGAGGGGGGCAACCGCGAAGGGAAGCCTCAGGGGGACGTAGCTCGCGCCGATGGCCCCAGCCTCCGCGGCGGCCTCCAGTAGCGCGGGAATCTCATGGTCATTGAGTCCCGGAATGATCGGGGCCGTAAGCACGCCGACGGGAATCCCAGCCGCGCTGAGCAATCGGATCGCGTCCAGCCGCCTGGCGGGCGTCGCGGCTCGCGGCTCCATGATCCTGTGCAGGTGGGCATCGAGCGTCGTCAGCGACACGAGCACCAGGGCCGCCCTGTGTTCGGCCAGTGCCCCGAGGAGGTCGATGTCTCGGGTCACGAGGTGGCTCTTCGTGACCATCATTGCCGGGTTTCGGAACTCGACCAGTACCTCTAGGCAACGTCGGGTGATGCGCAAGCGCCGCTCGATGGGCTGATAGGGGTCGGTGACGCCGCTGAAGGCCAGCGGCTGGGGCTTCCAACCCTTCGACGCCAACCGCTCCCTCAGAAGCTCCGGGGCTCGCTCCTTCACCACGATCTTGGTTTCGAAATCGAGTCCGGCCGACATGCCCAGGTATTCGTGGCCGGGGCGGGCATAACAATAGACGCAACCGTGCTCGCATCCGCGGTACGGATTGACGCTCGAGTCGAACCCGACATCGGGACTACTGTTGGTCGCCACGATCGAACGGCTCGTGTCGCGCAGAAATCGAGTCTGGGGCCCCGGGTCGTCGGGGCCCCTTGGAGTGTCGGGCTCGAAATGCAGCGACTCGAATCGGTTGTGCGGGTTGTAGGTCGCGCCGCGCCCTCGGATGGGGAGGCTCTTCACATTCCCTCCGGGTTCCAGGTCCGACCTATATTTTCGGTGTTTCTTCGGGTTTGCGCAACCTCTCCCCTCTCGCCGTAGCGGCGGCGGCGTGGCCTACCCTTGGCCGCAGCCCAGAATTAGATTCGCGCGATCCCAGGGAGCCGTACCCACCGCTTGACGGGTGAGCGCCATCAAGGAGTCCAGGAGAGCCTTCCCAGGTCTGGATCACGCCATCACGCTCGGCGTGCTACTGCTGGCGACCTACGTGATCACGAGCTCGGGAATCGGCACGGGCATGGGCCGGCTCACGATGTACGTCGGTTTGACGCTTCTCGCCGCGAGCGTGGCCGGACGATGGGCGCTCGGAATGGGTCTGCCGCGCCTCACAGGGTTCCTGGTGATCGGCTTCGTGCTGGGACCCTCGGTCTTTGGGCTCATGAGCCCCGAGGTGATCGCCGACCTCCGCCTCATCGACAAATTCGCCCTGGCGCTGATCGGACTCCTTGCGGGAGGCGAACTCCAGGTGCGGCGCCTCGGCGAGGCCAGGGCCGCCATTATCAGCACGACGCTCATCGTCACGGTCATGGTCGCCATCGGTGTGACCGGCTTCCTGCTGGTGGTACGGCCTCTGCTGCCCTTCATGACTGGCCTGGGGCTCGCCGGAGCAGGCGGTCTGGCTCTTTTGCTCGGCGTATGGGCTGCGAACTCGTCCCCCGATCTCACGGTCGCGGTGATCGAGGACGTGGGAGCCGAGGGGCCTCTCACGGACGTCATCCTGGGCGTGACGATCGTCAAGGACATCATCGTGATCGTGCTCTTCACGATCGTCCTGGCCTTCGTGGGTCCCGTGGTCGACCCGTCCAGCGCCGGTGGACACAACCCCTTCCTGGAAGTCGGGATCGAGGTGGGTGGCGCGGTGGTGGCAGGGGCGCTGTTGGGCTGGCTGTTCTCGCTTTACCTCAAGGCCTCCGAGGAGCAGCGCTCCCCGCTGGCCACCTTCCTGTTCACCTACATCCTCGTGGTGATCGCCGAGGCCCTGCATCTCGAGCTGCTCATCCTCGCGGCCTCCTCCGGGTTCGTGATCGAGAACCTCAGCCCCGCCGGGGACCGTATGATCCGGGGCATCGCCTCAGTGTCTGTGATCGTCTTCGCGTTTTTCTTCGCGGTCGCGGGTGCGAGTCTGGACGTCGGTGCCGTCGCCGACTTCTGGCTGGTCGCCTCGCTCTTCTTCGGCGTGCGCATGTTGCTCACGATCGGGGGAGCCCGGATTGCCACCCGCCTCGCCGGAGCCAGCCAGACGATCCAACAACGCACGGGCGCTGGGCTGGTCTCCCAGGGTGGGGTGACCCTTGGCTTGCTACTACTCATCGAGGCAGCCCTACCAAGCGTGGGTGAAGGCGTGGTGGCCCTTGGGACCGCGGTGGTCATCGCCAACATCCTGGTGGGACCCGTCCTCCTCAAGCGCGCATTGTCCGGAGAGGTGTCGAGGTGACCCCGCTCGGAGTCGAACCGGGGGTGTCTGCCTCTCGAATCAACCGTACGTATGAAGTGAAATGATTTATACGTATACGAAAGAGGAATGGGGACGCCACACTCGTGATCGGTGAGGCAGTGTGGCTGTCCGCCATGCCACGAAACCCGTCCGGGGCAGATCCCATGGGGGGCGGCGTCCCCTCATGGGTCGAGAACCTAAGGATGCGCTTCATGATCTCCTCCTCCCGCGCAGCGTTTCCCTCATTCTAGCACCGAAGGGATGGGATGAGCCGTACTTTCCCCCTGGCCAAGTCTTCGACGAAGCGCCGGGTGTAGGCGCGGACCGTGCCGCACCCGCGAATGATCTCCATGGGCTGGAGGTCTTGCGGTCGGAAGATCGCAAGTTGATCGAGCCCTCCGCGCTCCAGAGCATCGTCGATGTACAGCACGACGGGGCGCTGTCTCCCTCTCACCACCGTGCAGAGGTCGAACCCGTCTTCACATTGCTTGATCGACTGTCCCGTGCGACGAACTACGAAGTCGCGCACATCGGGGGTGGGGGACGTAGCCAAGTCTCCTGCATCCAGAACCTCGACGGAATAGGGGAGCGACTGCCGGCGGCGTTCGAGTCGATCGAGGTGGCCGCGAGCCCGTCCAAGACGAAGGGGTCGGGAGCGAGACGGATGAGCAGTTGGGTGCCCTGATGCTCTACGCCCAAGGTCACCGTGAGATAAGCGAGTTGGCTTGCCGTCAACTGTCTGGGCCCCGTCTCGAGACCATGGATGACGAAAACGCCACGCGCATTCGTGATGACCTCACCTCGCGAACCGTCAATGTCTACGGCGACCCCCTCCAGAGGGCGACCGAAACGAGCGTCTACGATATAGCCGGTCATGGTCGCCGTATCCGCCTGGGAACCAAGGCTATGTGGTGATACGGATGATGGTTGCAAATGGGCGCACCCGACCAGCGCGACACAGTAGAGACAGGTGCTTAAGAGAACGAGGCGACGAGGGGTTGCACTTATGTTCTTCATGAAATCCTCCAGGGCCAGTGTGATTAACCACCTGAAGGATGCGCCCAACTAGATGCTGATCTAATACGCCGAATGACGTAGATGCAGAGTGAGATTACGTAGGTGGCTTGGAGCTAAACTCTGGGCTTAGGAGGCAGTCGCTCTATCCAACTGAGCTACGGGGGCAGTGGCACTCATTTCTATACGAAAGAGGCATGGGGACGCCACGCTCGTGATCGGGGCGGCAGTGTGGCTGTCCGCCATGCCACGAAACCCGTCCGAGGCAGATCCCATGGGGGGCGGCGTCCCCTCATGGGTCGAGCGCGACTTCCGGGACCACGCTTCGCGCGGTGCCCCCTGCGCTGCGGCATCCTCGCCCATGGATTCGCACGAGCACGGTGTGC
>JADFRS010000020.1 GCA_022561145.1 Gemmatimonadota bacterium | reverse complement strand
GGAGCGTGGGGCCGATGCCGATGACGTGGGCGAGCCCTCTGACGCCGGCCCTCCTGTCGGCGTCTAGATCGGGCGCGGTGTTGGTGAGGTGGACGGCCAGGCTATTTGGCACTCGAAGGGTGCTTCCGGTGCTGCTCAGCACCGAAGCAAAGGAGATAAACGCTTACGCGGCCGACCCGGAGGCCCGCGACCTGGTCGGCGAGGATTCGCGCTCCGCCAACCGACAGGACCAGGACTACCACGCCGGCGGCGGCGTAGACAGCCATCACCTTGTCGGGTCGCCGGGCGTAGAGTCCCAACTCGACCAGCCTGCCGTAGAGATCGTCCTTCATGCGCGAGACGTCTTTGTAGAACTCGTTCTCCAGATCCCCGAGCTTCACCTCCGTGCGCTGCCCGTTGTCGAAGAACCCACTCAGGAGCGTCCGCTCATGGCTCTGAAGCTCGCTCCACTCGTCCCGGCCCTTGAGCATCACGAAGGTGTAGTCGTTGCCCCCGAAGATCGACGCGAAGCCCTGTTTCTCGCGCTCCTCGATCCGCATGAACCCGCGAACCGCGAGGTCCACCATCGAGGCGGTGATATCCCTCATGTCGGGGCGGTTGTCGATCAAGGTGCCGATCTCCGCCGGCGTCAGGCCCTGCGGGGGCTCGTACTGCGGTGCGATCGAGCGCCGGGCCGGGTCACGGCCCTTGTTCAGCCAGAGCCGCCACATGACCGTGAGGCTGACGATCGGCAACAGAAAGATGAGGTTGGACCGGAGGAACAAGTACGCCCTGGTGATCGCCGAAGGCCTCGTCACGACCCCGGGACTCCAGGCCACCGCTATCGTCAGCCCCTCTCGACGCCCGAGGGATTCCGAAGTCTCGAAATAGAATCCATATTCTATTTCATCGATGCTCGCATTCCGGGCGGTGGAGCGAAAAGCGCCCGTGAACGCACGAGCCTGGAGGCCGGTGACCCCGGGCGGAAGCTCCACGCGTGCGGAAGCCCTCTCGATAGGAATCTCCCACTCGTCGCCGGTGACGTTCCAGTAGAGTTCGTCGTGCCCTTCGGCAAAGTCGTCGTCCTCGGAATCGAAGAACCTGAGGGCGTTGGGTACGGAGTAGCGGAAGTGGATCGTGCGCACTGTGTTCTGTGCACCCGGTACCCAGACCTTGAGTTTTCTGTAATGCCGTTCCCGAGTGTCCTTGTACTCGAGCCTCCGGCCCGATTCGTCGGTGATGCTTTCGACGTCGAGAAAAAGCTTGTAGTTGAACCCTTGAGGCGTGCTGTAGTTGACCGGAATCAGACGGTAAACACCATTCCACGACCCGGAGAAGCGGAACCGAATGGACTCGAGCACGTCGATGCGGCCGCTCTCGGCCACCTGAACGGTGACGTCGAATGATTCGATGACGAGGGTCCGCTCCTGTGCTCCCGCATCCCAAGCCGTGGAAAACAAGGCCATGGATAGAAAGACCCCGCACGCCAGTAATTTCATGCGCATCACGCTATGGCTATGGGTTTCTGGTAAAGCCTCCACCGCCGGTAGACGTCGCTTCCCATCGCCTTCATCACGGCTCGCATTGGTTTGTTGTCGTCGAGAATCCATGAAGCCTCCGCTTCGATCGCGTCGATGGCCTGTGCCCGCTTCACCGCTTCATGCAAGAACAGGGGAAGAATGCCCCGTGTTCTGTATTTCGCCTTTATGCCTAGCGCCAGAATACGGCCACGCTTGACCTTGCCGATGCCGAAGACGATTCGCGCCATGGCCAGCGGGGAAAGCCGCCCCGATGGCACGTGCCTGAGAATCCGGTTCAGGTCCGACACGATCAGCATGAAGCCCGCCGGAACCCCGTCCACCTCCGCGATGAACGCGAATTCCGGACGAAGGATCTGCTTCAGGCCACGGGACGCGAACTCGAACTCCTCCCATGTGATGGGAACGAAACCCCAGTTGCCCTCCCAAGCGTCGTTGTAAATCTCCCAGCAAATAGCGACCTCGCTCTTGTAGCGGCTCATGTCCGCGCTCCGGAACGTGAGCCCGAGCTTGGACCTGGTGTGCTCGGCCATGCGTTCGAATCGCTCCGGGAGCGCGAAGCCGTTGCCCAGCGGTAATAGATAGCCGAGGAGGTCTTTCACCGGCGCGAGCCCGGCTTGCTCGAGCAGCTCCTCGTAGTAGGGAGGATTCCAGGGGGTCATGATCATCGGGTGGTGCTCGAATCCGCTGACAAGGAGTCCGCATTCGTGATTGGTCGACGGGCTGATGGGACCCTGTAGCGCCGTCAGGCCGCGCCCACCCAGCCACAGGCTCGCCGCCTCGATCAACGCATCGGCGGCCTCGGGATCATCTAGCAACTCCAAGAACCCGAAGAACCCGATCGAGTCTTCGTGGAACCGGTTGTGTGCCCGGTTCTCGATGGCCGCGATGCGGCCCACCGCCCGCCCACTTCGCTCGGCGAGAAAGAGCTGAATGTCGGCGTGCTGATAGAACGGGTTTCGCTTCGTATCGAGCGCTTCGCGCACCATGCTTCTGAGAGGCGGCACCCACTGAGGGTATCGACTCCGGTCGTAGATCTGCCAAGGCAGGTCGACGAAGCGACGAAAATCCCTCCTCGACACAACCGGGACTATCTTCACGGTAAGGAGGGCTTGTCGTCACCGAATTTGACCTGAGGCACCGCCTTCTCCGCATCCGGAATCTCGAAGAACTCCCGCTCCACGAAGTTGAAGGCCTTGGCGATCAGGTTGGTTGGTACCTGCTGGAGCTTGGTGTTGTAGTCCCGCACCACCGCGTTGTAGTAGCGGCGGGCCTGCTGGATGTGGTCCTCCAGCCCGGTGAGCGTTTCTTGGAGATCCCGGAAGCCGCCAGCGGCTTGAAGGTCCGGGTAGGCCTCCGAGAGAGCGAAGAGCGACTTCAAGGCCCCGGCGAGCATTCCTTCCGCCTGGGCCTTGGCGGCCGGCCCTTGAGCAGACATGGCGCTGGAACGAGCGGCGGTCACCGCCTCGAGCGTCTGCCTCTCGTGGCTAGCGTACCCCTTTACGGTTTCTACCAGGTTCGGAATCAGGTCGTGCCGACGTTTGAGTTGGACGTCGATGTCAGCCCACGCAGCTTCCGCCTGCGTTCCAAGCTTCACGAGCGAGTTGTACATCGCCACGCCCGCGACGCCAACGACTCCGAGGACCAAAAGCTCAACCATAGAAATGCCTCCTACCGAGCGGCTAGGGAGGAAACCACACGCATCGGGTGCGCATTACGAAGAATAGACCTCGCCCGGATCGGCTGTAAAGGATACGGCCCCGTCTTCACGAACCTTCCCGAATCCGGGCTCCAAGAGGGTTTACATCCCCGAACCACTTGGCCTAACTTCCCTGCTCCCGCAGTCTCCGGACCCGTCGCCGCTGGGTCCGGCAGTCTATACCGACTAACGTGCGAAGCTCCGGCATGCCAACGCTTCGCCGTCGAACATCCGCTCACGAGGTGGTGTGTTGGCTGATTCGCAGTACGATCTGGTGGTGGTAGGGGCCGGTCCCGGCGGGTATGTCGCCGCGATTCGAGCCGCTCAACTGGGACTCAATGTCGCCTGCGTCGAAGAGGACACGCTCGGCGGCGTGTGCCTGAATACCGGCTGTATCCCGACCAAAGCTCTTCTTTCGAGCGCAGCCCTGGTCAATGAGCTGAGGGACGCCGAGCGCCATGGTATCACGTTTTCCAGGATGAACGTGGACTTGGGGCCTGCCCAGGAACGTAGCCGTGCGGTGGCTGATCAGTTGAGCAAAGGCGTAGGCCACCTGTTCAAGAAGAACAAGATCACGCACATCGAGGGACGTGGCAGGCTGCTTTCCAAGAGCTCGGTGGAGGTGACGTCGACCGACGGTGCCACGCAAACGCTCGCAGCGGACCACGTGATCATCGCGACAGGGTCCCGCCCGAGAAGCTTGCCGATGCTTCCCATCGACGAGGAGACGATTTGGTCGTCCACCGGGGCGCTTTTTCAGACGAGTGCTCCCAAGAGTTTGGCTGTGATCGGTGCGGGCGCGGTCGGCATGGAGTTCGCGGACGTGTTCAGCGCCTACGGGAGCGAGGTTACCGTCATCGAGGCGCTGGACCGGGTCCTGCCCGTCGAAGACAAGGACTGCTCGGCGGTGGTCGCGCGCTCGTTCAAGAAACGCGGCATCAACGTCTTCACGAGCGCGATGGTGCAGGGCGCCGAAGTGAGCGATACCGGGGTCACGCTGACGTTCAAGGACAAGGCGGGCGCGGAGCAGACCCTCCAGGTGGAACGTGTGCTTTCCGCCGTGGGCCGTGCGCCGAACACTGAGGATCTCGGGCTCGACGCGGTCAACGTGGAGTTGGACGAGCACGGGTACATCAAGGTGGACGACCAGCTTCGCACCAACGTGGCAGGTGTGTACGCCCTGGGTGATGTCGCGGGGCACCAACTTCTCGCCCACAAGGCGATGCACGAGGGTGTGGTGTGTGTCGAGCACATCACCGGCCAGGGGCACCATAGCGTGAACTACGAAAACGTTCCCAACTGTACCTACTGCCATCCTGAAGTGGCGTCGGTTGGGCTCACCGAGGAGCAAGCGAAGGCGGCCGGCCACGACATCGAAGTGGGAAAGTTCCCCTGGGTGGGGAACGGCCGGGCGCTTGCCGGCGGGCACTCCGAAGGGTTCGTGAAGGTGATCCGAGACACGAAGTACTCGGAAATTCTCGGCGCTCACATCGTAGGACCAAGCGCTACCGAGCTCATCGGTGAATTCGTCGTCGGCCGGCACCTGGAATCGACGATGGAAGAGATGGACCGGGCCATGCACCCCCATCCGACGCTGTCCGAAGCGATTGGAGAGAGTGCTCTGGCGGCCCTGGGCAGGGCGTTGCACGTCTGAGCCAACGTCGGAAACAGTAAGGAGGAGGGGTTCCTGTGGCGCAAACGGCGATGAAGAAGCAGGCGTCAAGCTTGGCAGCGGATACCGATGCTCCCGCGGCGAGAAGCTGGAGCGAGGAGGAAGATGTGTCGCTCCGACTGTGGATCGCGCTCGCTCGCTGTTATTTGACCTTTTCCCGCGAGGTGTCTGTGCGGGTCGGTGAATACGGGTTGACCCTGCCCCAGTTCGGCGTCTTGGAAGCGCTTCACCATCTGGGCCCGCTGGCGCTCGGAGAGTTGGCCGATAAGCTGTTGGTAACGGGTGGGAACGTCACCTTCGTAATGGACCGGCTCGAGGAGCAGGGCTTGGTCTACCGAGACCGCTCAGACGAAGATCGCCGCGTTGTCATGGCTAAGTTGACGCCCGACGGGCGGCGGTTGATCGAGGGCAGCTTTCCCAAACACGCCGTGTTCCTCCGCGGCCTGATGGACGAGCTGACGCCCAACGAACAGCAACACCTCAGGCGTCTCCTCAAGAAGCTCGGCAAGTCGGTCGGCGACCCCGACGAATAGGCCGGGAGGGTCTACGGCGACTCGGGTTCTGCAACCACTGCGGTGTGGTCGATTCCTCGGAGCTCGAAGATCCGGAGGAGCGCCTCGCCGATCTTGTTATTGGGCGTTGAAGCCCCCGCCGTGATCCCCAGCTGTAGAGGGCCTTCCGGCAGCCAGCCCGTGTCCACGCGCTCTGAAGGATCAGAGAGTTCCGGCTTGTGCCGGATCGTGCCAGACTCCACATCGATGCAGTCCGCGTCCTCGATGTGGTAGGTGGCCGTATAGTCGCGGCACATGTGAGCCAGGTGGTTCGTGTTGGAGGAGTTATAACCACCGATTACGATCATGACGTCCGTCGGGCCGCTCTCCATCATGCTCACCACCGCGTCCTGCCGTTCCTGCGTGGCCGAGCAAATGGTGTCGAACGAGCGGAAGTTCTGCTCCGCGTATTCCTCGCCCTCCCCCTCGGCCATGGCCTCCCGGATGAGCTCGCCGATGGCCAGGGACTCGTTTGCCAGCATCGTCGTTTGGTTGGCCACGCCGATCCGCTTGAGGTGCGAGTCAGGGTCGAAGCCAGGGGTCGCTCGGTCGGCGAACCACTCCATGAACTCTTCGGCCGACAGGTGTCCGGGGCGCTTTGCGATGTAGTCGCAGAGTAGGCCGGCCTCCTCCATGTCGCGGACGATGATGTACTTGCCACCGGGGTGCTTATTGGCTTGCGAGGCCGTGGCACGGGACTCTTCGTGCAGGTACTTGCCATGAATGACCGCGGTGAAGCCGTCCTTGGCATATGACTCGACCCTCTTCCAGACGAGCAACACCGAGCCACACGTGGTGTCCACCAACACGCAGCCGATGTCACTCAAACGCTGGAAATCTTCGAGCTTCACCCCGAACGCCGGGATGAGTACGACGTCGTCCTGTGCTATGGAGCTGAAATCGAAGTGACCCTGGGCATCGGGGTAGAGGAACTCGATGCCCATGTCCCGCAAGCGTGTGTTGATGTGTGGGTTGTGGATGATTTCGCCGACGAGGCAGATCCGCTTGTCGGGAAAACGCTTCCGGGTTTCGTAGGCGTAGTCGAGGGCCCTGTCCACCCCGTAACAGAATCCAAACTGCTCAGCGAGCCGGACGGTGATATCACCATAGGTCCGGGTATACCCAGCAGCTTGGATCTCCTGTACGAGTGCCGAATGATATTCGGCGTCGATGACGGGTCGCACCTCGGCCTTCAGGCCGAAACCCCGTCGAAAGTAGGTCTGTTCCATGGCTTCAACAAAGGAAACCAAAACCTGTCGACGGAGCAAGCGACCGGGACCGAAGGACCGTAGAGGGGTGTACGAGCCGCCATGAATCTTTTTGGCCGACTGGCGCTCCTCTTCATCGTGGTTCCCATCCTCGAGCTCGTGCTGCTCATACAGTTGGGGCAGATCGTAGGCTTGCTTCCCACCCTCGCTCTCGTGATTACGACGGGCGTGGTCGGAGCGGGCTTGGCTCGCCTCGAGGGACTCAAGACACTGTGGACGCTCCAGTCCGAGTTGGCCCAGGGCCGTCTTCCCGCCCAGGCCATCATGGACGGCTTGGCGATCCTGGTGGGTGGTGCCCTCTTGCTGACTCCTGGCATCCTGACTGATATCTTGGGCTTCTCGCTCCTGCTTCCCGTGTCACGCAGGGCGATTCAAAGGCGCATTCGCGCACGCTTGGAGAAGCGTATCCGTGAGGGAGCCGTGAGCGTCACTGTTATCGACACTACCCTTCCATGACGGCCCGTGAGGGCTTCCTAGAGAGACTTCTCGACGCCCCCGGGCCCTCAGGGTTCGAGGTGCGGGCGGCGAGAGTCTGGCGGGAAGAAGCCGCGGGGTTCGCCGACGAAGTCCACACGGACGTTGCAGGCAACTCCATCGCGGTGGTGAACCCGGCGGGCAAGCCACGTGTGATGCTTGCCGGGCACATCGACGAGATCGGACTCCAGATCACCCACATCGATGATGAGGGCTTTCTGTTCATCGATGAGATCGGCGGCTGGGACCCCCAGGTTCTGGTTGGGCAGCGTGTGACGATCCTCGGAAAGGACGGGGATCGCACCGGTATCATCGGCAAGAAGGCCATCCATCTGATCAGGGAAGAAGACCGCAAGCGTGCCGCGGAGACCCGCGACCTTTGGGTGGACGTCGGTGCGAAGGACAAAGACGAGGTCGTCTCGATGGGGATCCGCGTCGGCGATCCGATGATCATCGCCGCCGATCTGGTCAAGCTCGCGGGCGATTTGGTCGCGAGCCGCGCGGTCGACAACCGGATCGGTGCCCTTGTGGTACTGGAGGCGGCGCGTCTGCTTTCGACCGAGCCGGCCGCTGCCGCTACGATTGCCGTGGCTACGGTGCAGGAAGAGATCGGTGGTGGCTCGGGTGGTGGAGCTCGCAGCAGCGCCTATGCGCTCGAACCCGACGTCGCGGTGGTGGTCGACGTGACCTTCAGCACCGACATTCCCGACATCGAGAAAAAGGAGTTGGGCGATCACAAGGTTGGCGGTGGCCCGGTGCTCACTCGCGGCTCGTCGGTGCACCCCATCGTCTTCGAGCGCTTGGCGGAGGTCGCAGAGGCAGAGGGAATCCCGCACAGCATCCAGGCTGCTCCGAGGGCCACCAGGACCGACGCGGATTCCATCTTCCTCACCCGGGCCGGCGTGCCGACGGGTCTCGTTTCCGTCCCCAACCGCTACATGCACTCTCCGAACGAAGTGGTGAGCACCGCAGACCTGAAAGCCGCGGCGCACCTTCTCGCCGCCTTCGTTCGAAGCCTGGACGTCGAGACCGATTTCACACCGAGGTGAATCACCCCAGGACACGCCGAGAAGGCTTGACCCTGTCAGATGGCGTGTCTACCCTTCTCGGTCCAGGAATTCCCTGGAATCCCCGGGATCCGCAGCCCACGACGAGTAACCGGAACGAGGCACATGTTCGAGGCGAGTGAAGTAGTTAAGGAAATCCAAGACCTGAGGGACGAGGGACATCTCTCCGACGCCCTTTTGAGGTACGCGGTCAAAACGATCTCTAGTTCGGATGAGCGATTCGACTGGGTGGGTGTGTACTTGCTCAATACCGAAGAAAACGAACTTTGGCTGCACAACTACGTCGGCGCGCCGACGGAGCACTCGAAGATCCCGGTAGGGACGGGGGTGTGCGGTACTGCCGTGGAGCAGGGCGCCAACCAGAACATCGATGACGTCACGAAGGTCGAGAATTACTTGGCCTGTGATCCCGACGTGAAGTCCGAGCTGGTGGTGCTCATACGTGCCGGCGACAAGATCTTCGGTGAGATCGACATCGACAGCAGAGTCGAAGCGGCGTTTGAGCGGGGCGATCTCGACGCCGTCGAGGCGGTGGCGGACAAGCTGGCAGAGCAGCTCGCCGCAGAGGACCGCTAACCAAGCCTGAAAAGAAGTGGAACCGCGGTGCATCAACGCTGGCAATCGTGGTCCTTTCACCTTGGATGGGACGCGCACCTACTTGGTAGGCTCGCGTGTCGTCGCGATCATCGATCCAGGCCCGGACGTGGAGCACCACGTGCGGGCCGTCGTGCGTGAAGCCCAGGGGGCGCAGCGAGCTATGGTTCTTCTCACCCACGGCCATCCGGACCATGCCGGTGCAGCCGAAGCGGTGGCCTCGGCGCTCGGGGCGCCCGTGCTGGGTGTAATGTACGGCACCGGTAGCGTGTTGGCGGACGGCGACGCAGTCGAGACGGATCACGGAGTCCTGGTCGCCATCGAGACGCCTGGGCACAGCAAGCCCCACCTGTCGTTCCATTGGCCGGACGCCCGCGCCGTGTTCCCGGGGGATTTGGTTCTGGGAGAGGGTGACACGACCTGGGTCGGCGAGTATCCTGGCTGCGTGGCGGATTACCTGACGTCACTGGCACGGCTGCGCGACCTCGCTCCCGACGTCATGTACCCGACGCATGGGCCGTCGATCGAGGATGTGCCCGGGACGTTGGACGCCTACGAGGCACACCGGCACGGGCGCATCAGCCAAGTCGAGCGAATCGTCTCGTCACGGCCGGATGCCACTCCCGCAGAGATTCTCGGGTCCGTATATGGCGACATGATCCCCGACGGTCTGAGAGGGGCGGTGCTCGATAGCGTCGAGGCGCTCATGCACCACGTCTCCCAGAGTTGAGCCGTGTCGGCGGCGCTAACCTCCGAGGTGACGGCCGACCTGCAAGCCATCGTCGGTGAGCAGTGGGTCATCACGGACCCTGTCAGGCTCCTTGCGTACGAATCCGATGGCCTCACCGCATATCGGCGACCGCCGGGCGCTGTGGTCCTTCCAGCGGATACGGATGACGTATCGCAGGTGATGGCGTGTCTGGCTCATGCGGAGGTGCCCGTGGTTCCCCGGGGCGCCGGAACGGGGCTCTCGGGTGGCGCGCTCGCGGGTCCGGATGCGGTTATCGTCGCGACGCCCCGCATGAACAGGATCGTCCACGTCGATCCCGAAAACCGGCTCGCCCTGCTGCAACCAGGTGTGATCAACGCCGATCTCACCGTGGCCGCGAGGCCTCACGGTCTCTATTACGCGCCTGATCCGTCGTCGCAGAGCGCATGCACCATCGGCGGGAATGTGGCCGAGAATGCCGGCGGTCCCCACTGCCTGAAGTACGGGGTTACGTCCAGATATGTGACTGGCCTCACGGTGGTTCTCTACGATGGAGAAGTGCTTCGATTGGGCGGACTCGGCCGGGACTCGGCCGGCTACGACCTGACGGGTGTGTTCATCGGCTCGGAGGGATGTTTCGGCATCGCCACCGAAATCGAGGTGAGACTGCTTCCGATCCCCCAGGCAACGCGGACGCTCCTGGCCATGTTCGACCAGCTCGAGGATGCCGGGGAAGCGGTCTCTGCGATCGTGGCTCGTGGGCTTCTGCCTGCCGCACTCGAAATCATCGACCGGGAGACGATTCAGGCAGTGGAGGCGAGCATCTTCGCCGCGGGCTATCCGGTGGATGTCGAGGCGGCTCTGGTGATCGAGTTCGACGGGATCGAGGCGGGGTTGGACTTCGAGGCCGAAGAGGCTGAGCGATGCTGTTGGGAGAAGGGAGCTCGGGAGGTGAGGCGAGCCCGCAGCGAAGAGGAGCGGCTCGCCCTATGGCAGGGGCGCAAGAAGGCCTTCGGCGCTTTTGGCCGCGTCGCGCCCGATCTCCTGGTGCAAGATGCCACCGTGCCGAGGACGCGCCTTCCGGAGGTGCTGCGTGCCATCACTGAGATCGGCCACCGCTACGGTCTCAGGTTGGCGAACGTCTTTCACGCGGGGGACGGAAACCTCCATCCGAACATTCTCTTCGATCGTTCGGATGCGGATGAGCTCGCCCGGGTCGAGCAAGCGTCGCGTGAGATCATGGCCGTGTGCGTCGAGGCGGGTGGGACCATCACGGGGGAGCACGGGGTCGGCCTGGACAAGCGGGGCTATATGAGGATGGTCCACTCACGCGACGTGCTCGAGGTGATGAGAGCGACCAAGAAGGCGTTCGATCCCTGGGGTGGAATGAACCCCGGCAAGGTCCTGCCATGAACGCTTTGGCGGCGGTACTGAGTCGACGCCTACCAGAGGGGCAGGTCGTCGAGGGGTTCCGGGCCGAGCAATGGGCGGTCTGCGACCGGGTGCCGCAGGCCGTGGTGTTTCCGGAGTCGGAGTCGGAAGTCGCTGAAGTCATGCGCCTGGCCACGCAGGAGGGATGGACCGTCGTGCCGGCCGGCAAAGGTACGTGGCTGCACGGCGGCCAGCCCCCGGGCGCCGTGGACGTCGTGCTGAGCACCATGCGCATGGACCGGATTACGCTCTACGAGCCCGGCGACCTCACCGTGACCGCCGAGGGTGGCATCGGACTGGATCTGTTGGCGCGCCGGTGCGGCGAGCATGGACAATGGCTGCCGCTCGACCCGCCAGGTCCTCGTAAGGGAACGCTGGCTGCTACCGTGTCGACCGCCTCTTCAGGGCCGCTCGCATACCACCACGGATCGCCGAAGGACCACGTACTGGGCGTGAGTTTGGTCACCGGGGACGGACGGGTGCTCGAACTCGGGGGCAGGGTGGTCAAGAACGTGGCGGGCTTCGACGTGCTCAAGTTGACCATCGGGAGCTGGGGAACGCTGGGCGTTCTGACCTCGATCACCACTCGGCTCCACCCGCAGCCGCCTGCCGATCGCACTGTCCTCTTTCGCGGTGAGGCCGCCGAGCTGGTGGCGCTGGCCCGTGCGATCGCCACGGCTCCGGCCCCGCTCGCCGCGCTCGAGATGTTGCTACCGGGCGAGCGTGAACGGTCGGGTGGCCCTGTATCGCTCCTCGCGGTACGGATTCTCGAAGCCCCCGAGGCGACGGACGAGATTTGTCGGATCGTGACTGACACCGCCGGTGCTTCGGCCTTTCGGCAGATGGATGGCAGGGCCTCGGCCGACTTGTTTCGTAACGTCGAGGCTCTGGAAAGCGGCGCTGAACTGGTGGTACGTTTGAGCCTGCTTCCTTCGCAGCTCGAGGCGTTGCGCCAGTATGCGTGCACGCTCCGGGACCTTGCCGATCCCGATGAAGGTTGGGGCACTCGGCTGGCCGCGCACGTGCAGAATGGCATTCTTCGTGTGATCATGTCGAGGATGGCGCGGGGAGAGGGGTGGATCGACCGAGCAGCCGAGGTTATCGAGCGGGTGCGGGGCGGTCTCGAGGCAGAAGGCGGCAGCTTGACGCTTTCTCGAGGGCCGTGCGAACTGGTGAGCGCGGTGGGCGCATGGGGAGATGTGGGCCCTGCGGCACCCTTGATGAAGACTCTGAAGCGGGAGTTCGATCCCGCCGGAGTTCTCTCACCGGGGCGCCTCGGGTTCCTCTGATCCGTGGGCCTTGACCGTGCCGAAGGGAGTGAAGCGACATGAAAAATCCGACCCAGCCCATCACTTTGAGAGGGTGTTGCTGGTGAATTCTCCCGGCGTAGCTTTGGCGGATGCGCTGTCCGGGAAGCGGGACCTCCTGCTTCCCTGCGTGCACTGTGGACTCTGCCTGCCTGCCTGCCCCACGTACGTGCGAATGCACGACGAGAACGACTCTCCGCGGGGTCGGCTCTACCTGATGCGGGCTGTGGTCGAGGGGCGCATCGATCCGGCTGCGGACGCCTTCCAAACACACATCGACCGCTGCCTCGGGTGCCGCGCCTGTGAGCCCGTATGCCCGGCCGGAGTGGAATACGGTACACTGCTCGAATATGCTCGGGCGGTTGCCGTAGCTGCGCGACCGCAACCGTGGTTCATTCGGACGTTGCTCGGGGTGTTCCAGCGGCCTGGCCGGATGCGCACGGTCATGCGTCTGTCCAGGTGGCTGCGCGCCTCGGGGTTGGCGGGCCTGGGTGCCTGGATAATTCCCAGGCGCTGGCACACGCTCCGTATGGGGCTCGCGATGCTCTCCGCGAGCGGCGGGGGTAAGCTCCGGCGGCTCGGCCGTCGGCGCCGCGCGGCGCCCACGGAAGCGTCGGTGGGACCGCCCGACGCGTACTCCGCTTTGCCGGACACGGACGACAAGGACGAGGTGCGCCCCGCGAGGGTCGGGCTCCTGTCCGGATGTGTCCAGGCCGGCCTCTTCGAACGCGTCAACGACGCGACCGGGCGGGTTCTCAAGGCCAACGGGTTCGCAGCCGTAACTCCGAGCACTCAGGCTTGTTGCGGCGCGCTGCACAGCCACTCTGGGGATCTGGAGGGCGCCAGGGCGCTGGCTCGTGTGAACATCGCGGCGTTCGAGGGTGCGGACGTGGAGACCGTGGTCGTGAACGCGGCCGGATGCGGCGCGGCCATGAAGGGGTACGCCCAACTTCTGGCTGACGACGCTGAGTATGCTACGCGCGCCGCAGCCATCACTGAGAAAATCGTCGACCTCTCCGAAATCCTCGTCCGCTATGGGATGCGGAAGGGCGCGCCGATCTGGGCTCGGGTGACCTACGACGCTCCCTGCCACCTACTGCATGCCCAGGGGGTGGCTGAAGCTCCGCTGGAGATGCTGAGGTCGATTCCTCAGCTGGAGTTGGTCGAACTGAAGGGTAGCGCGGAGTGCTGCGGTGGGGCCGGCCTCTATGGGATCACGCACGGCGAGTTGGCGCAGTCGATCGGTTCGGACAAGGTGGATGCGATCCTCGAAACCAAGGCCGAGGCGGTTGTGACGGGCAATCCCGGCTGCATGATGCACATCGGCGCCGGGCTGCTTTTTCGGGGCGCCGGAATCGAGGCCATCCACCCGGTGGAGTTGGTGGATGAGAGCTACCGCAGGGGAGGGCTGTACTGATCATCTTGCTTGGGGATCGACTGTGAGAGATACGGAACTGAACGGCCTGCTGGGTTACCTCGAATCCGCCAAGGCCGAGCTCATCGAGGCTGTGAGCGATCTCGCTCGCATCGAGTCGCCCTCGAGGGTGCCCGAATCGCAAGGCGGCGTCCAGGAACTGCTTACCGGCTGGCTCGAGCTACTGGGGTTCCGGGTGCGGATTGTGCCGGGCAAGTCGACGGGCGGCCACCTCATGGCTGTTCCGGCCCGCCGAATGCGAAGCGCCTCCTATCAGATGCTTATCGGACACACCGATACCGTATGGGACCTGGGCACGCTTGAGAACATGCCTGTCGAGTTCGACGAAGAGAAGGCCGTGCTGAGAGGACCCGGAGTCTTCGATATGAAGACCGGCCTCGTGCAGGCCGTGTTCGCGCTGCGCGCGCTACGCTACGTCGGGCTGTGGCCGACGGTCACGCCCGTGTTCTTTCTCAACTCGGACGAGGAGATCGGAAGCCCCGAATCCGAGGTCCACATCGCGCGCTTGGCCAAGCGCGCCAGTCGTGCGCTGGTGCTAGAGCCCGCGTTGGGGTCGGAGGGGCACCTCAAGACCACGCGGAGAGGAACCGGCGAAGTCAACATCAGAATCGTGGGAAAGGCCTCGCACGCCGGCCTCGCGCCGAGCGAGGGAGCCAGCGCGGTCCAGGAGTTGTCCCATGTGATCCAGGCACTTCACGCCCTTACGGATCACGACCGCGGCGTAGGAGTCAACGTTGGAGAGGTGCGAGGGGGTGTTCGGCCGAACGTGGTTGCGCCGGAGGCGCACGCGGTGGTGGATCTGCGGGTCAACACGATGGAGGACGCGCGGTGGCTCGAGGAGCAGATCCGTGGACTGAGTGCGACCACGCCCGGCACACGCCTGGAGATCACAGGTGGGGTCAGCCGGGCGCCCATGGAGGCTACGCCAAGGAATGAAGTATTGTGGCAGGCGGCGAAGCAGGCCGGCGAGCGCCTGGGTCTGGAGCTCGAAGGCTCACTCTCGGGCGGTGCCTCGGATGGCAATATCACGAGCCAGTTCACTGCTACGCTGGACGGCCTTGGGCCAGTAGGCGACGGAGCTCACGCAGAACACGAGTTCGTGGCGACCGACCGGCTCGTCGAGCGGACTGCGCTCCTGGCCCTCGTGCTGCTGCTGCCGAGGATGGAGGACACCCAGGCTCAGACGAAATAGTCCGAGACGTTGACCATGTACTTGTCCGGGTCGGTGACCTTGATGATGGTACGCCTGAAGTCGCCCTCGTCGTTCTTGTCCGCGAGATCCACGACCGGTGGCTGGCCCAGCCAAGTTCCGTCGGGGTCGGAAATTACCCGGACGAGGGGCCGGTGCAGCTGCGTGCTGTCCGGGTTGGCCGCGTGGACCAGCGCAAGCTCGAACGTGTCGAGGATGACACACGTACCCACAGGGTAAATCCCCAAGAGAGTGATCAGCGCCTTGACCAGTACCGGGTCGTACCCCAGGTCGGGATCGCTCCACATCTCGCCGAGCACGAGGTCCGGTGACTTCCCGCTCGCGTGAGCTCGTGTGCTCAACGCCGCGTTGTAGGCGTCCGCTACGGCGATGATCTTGGAGAACACCGAGAGCTTTCTCGATCGCACACTCCGGGGGTAACCACTGAAGTCAGGCTTCATGTGGTGCTCGTACGCGGCGATGATCGCCCTGAAGGGGATGCCCTCGTAGTCACGCAGGTTGAAGATGCTGAGCGCCCCGCGCCATGTGTGCGCCTCCATCTGGCGCTGCTCTTCCTCGGTGAGCTTGTCCTGCTTGTCGAGGATCTCGACCGGCACCCAGCTCATGCCGACGTCGTGGAGCATCGCGGCCAATCCCAGGTCGAATAGTTGGGGCCGTGTGAGGCCTAACCTCCGTCCGACGGCCACACTGAAGATGCAGACGTTGACGGAGTGGATGAAGGTGTAGTCGTCGTAGTCGCGCAGCGTTGTGAGCCCGACCAGGGACACTTCGTTCTTGAGCACCTGATCGACGATATTCTGAAGCGCGTGCTTGACCTCCTTCACCTGTCCGCTACGGCCCATGCGTGCACTGTTGAACAGGTCCTTCGCAACGGATACCGAGCGTTGGTAGGTGCGCTTCGCGGATTCGCGCCGTTGAGGGGCATCGGCGAAGGCGGCGTCCTTGTCGACGGGCGGCTCGACCAAAATCCGGTTGAGGCCCAGGTCGCCCAACCGCCGCCGCATCTCCAGGAATCCCTCCGGGCCGCCCTCTTTCGCCGAGCATTTCAAGATCTGAGAGATGAGCATTTTCCACTCTTGGCTGTTCGCCGGCTCCTGCAGGCGGATGATGCCCACACCCGCAAGCTGGAGTGTGCTGAGCACGTGTCCGAGTGAGGCGAAGTTCTCGACGTCGAGATGAACGGGCGCGGAGTTCACATACAGGAGTTCCCCTGCGACTCTCGCTACGAGTTGGTTCTCACTCTCGAGAATCGCGTTGGCGCTCTTTGCGAGCCCGTCCAAGGCTCTCCGCACCTGCGCGTTCTCGATCGCATGCGACTTGAGCGCCTGAAGGGCCAGGTGGAAGGCCACGAGAAAACGGCTCGCCCGCTCCTCCGGCATGGCCTCAGCCACTGTCTTGCAGTGCTCCCGACACTGCGGTCCGGACCAGGGGGTCCTTGTCACTCGCTGCCTTTTTCAGCACCACACGTGCCTCCAGGCCGCCGACTTTCCCCAGCGCCATGGCCGCGCAAGCCCGAATGTCGGCGTCGGCACGCCGCCGAGTGAATCCTTTGCCGATGAGAAGGGAAGAAAGGGAATCGACACATCCCGCGCCGCCCAGCATTCCGTACGCCTCGAAGATCGCCCGCTTCTCGCTCAAATCCTTTTCCTCCAGATCCTTTGCGAGGACCATCTTCTGGAGCATGGGCAGCGCGCCGGCGTACCGACGGCTGCTCACGCCCTGCATCGCCGCGATGCGAACGTCGGGATCGGTGTCCTCGAGCATGGCCAGCATGCCCCGCATCGACTTGGGTGTCGCGATCCCGGCTAGGGCTCGCACGACCGCCGCTCGCACCCCGATGTCAGGATGGTTGGCCAGCGCGGCCACGTCTTCGCCGACCTCCTTCAAGCGTAACCTGGCAACCAGTTCGAGAGATCCCATGATCACCGCCCGCTCCTTCGAAGTGAGCGCTTTCCCCACCTGGCTCGGGTGCGCACTCGCCATCTCGTCGAGAGCGGCACGGAACAGGCGGCGTGTGTCGTCGTCCTGGACCCGTCCGACCCACTTGAGCATCGTGCCAAGCGCCTCGGGCCGAAGCTGGTTGAACAACAGAACCAAATCGGCCTCTTCGGCGTTCGCCCCAGCGCTGTCGAGTGCATGCAAGAGCTGCGAGAGAGCCTCCGGGCGCGATATCTGCTCAGCCAGGTCTTCGAGAGCCCGACGCTCCTTCGCGCCTACCGCTTTGGCGCGGCCAGCGGCGATGTGGGCCTCCTTGAGGAGGAAGGCCACCGATCGAAAGTCCCCTGTGCTCAAGAGGTAGAGGAGTACCTCTTCGAGGGTGGCCACGACCTCCATGCGCGTCCTCTGCGTCTTCTTGTAGCTCGAAGACGTCCAGAAGCATCGAGAGTACGTTCTCGGCGAGATCCTGCTCGTACTCCCGATGGATGTCCGCCTTGAGATTCTCGATCTCGCTTTTATCCAGGAAGTAGAGGGTGGGATCGAAGGCCTCCAGGTCCACGACTCCCTTGGCCCGAGGCTTCTGCACCTCCTCATGGACGTGCTCCCGCACCTGGGCGGCGGCGGCCACGTCCGGAGCCTCCCGCCGGGTGATCACGGACGGCTCGGACAGAGCTTGGTCCACTTCGTAGCTGATGAACTCGAAGTCCTCATTCCAGAGGATCGTAACGAGATCGTCGACATCATCATCGGTCAGCACCCGTGCCCGCCGGATGACCCCTAGAAGCCGCTCAACTTCTTCCCTTTCTGCCCCCGCATAAACTTGAGTGAGCGAAGCCCGTCTTTGTGGAGTAGGCCGGCGAGGGTCTCGGTATCGGGTGTCGAGAAGAGCAGGCCACGAAAGTCGATTCCGTCGGGCCGGATCGTGAGATACAGGCTGGGCACGTGCTTCCACGCTTCCGCGAAGAGCGTTCGCAGGTCCGCGAGAACCTGCTGGTACTCGTCGGTTTCCCGCCCCAGGACGGGCCCAGCCTGCAGTGCGTTGACAAGCCGTTGCACGACGTCGACCGGGATGTTCGGCCCACCCCCACGATCCGATGTCATGGGGTCGCCTTTAGGACCTGTTGGGTGCTTTGGACGCCGGTCAGGTACGCGTCCGTGCGTGAAACCGGGTGCATGCTCCAATGTGCACCCGGCCGCTATCACCGAACAAGGTGGGCCCTGGCGGTGTCAGGGTCCTCCGGAAGGCCTCGGGCCGAATACGATTCCGTTGTTGGGTTGGCTCACGTGGGCATCTCGTCGGGGCCAAGGATCATCCTGCCGGGATTGTTCAACGCGTCGTCCGCGTACGAAGCAAATCTTGTGCGGTATATACATGAGCATGTATATACATATCATGTTCGGAAAACCCAACCCCCGCGAAGAGGACGCTCTCGAGGTTCTCAGGCACTGCGGGTGCGGCCGTGTCCGTCTCGTGGCGCGCGTGGTGAGCGGGATCTACGACACGGCCCTCAAGGAGTACGGAATCAAAGGCGGGCAGCTCACGACGTTGGCTCTGCTCGCCTATCGGAGTGGCATTGCCCGGGCCGACGTGCACCGGCATCTGGCCATGGACCGCTCCACGGTGAGCCGGAACCTCAAGGTCATGCGAAAACACGGGTGGATCGAGGCGCGGATGAACCCGCACACGGGCGAGCGGATCGTCGAGGTGACCGACCTGGGCCGCAGGCTACTTCGCGATGCGCTGCCGGCCTGGCGCGCCGCACAGGAGGAGACGCGCCAGGTGCTCGGCGCCGAAGGCTTTCAGGCGATCGAACGACTCGGCAACGCCCTCCTCACGGATGGGGGCGCTCGATGAAGCCGACCAAAGCACTGATGAACATGGCACGTAGCGCCTCCGTACCGTCGGCCCTGGCTGCGTCATTCCAGTTGGCTGTACCTTCGCGCACTCTACGACGAGACAGCGCGCCGAGCGAGGGGAGGGTGGGTCGGCAGGCCCAAAACGCCATGACGCAGTTCGTGATCCGTCCTATGGAGTCGATCTCCGACTTCAAGGAGTGTGTAAAGCTTCAGGAGACCATCTGGGGTCCTGGGTTCTCCGAGACCGTGCCGGTAGCCATCCTCAAGGTGTCGCAAAGGTTGGGCGGCATCGCGGCGGGCGCATACGACGAGGCTGGTGAGCTCGCAGGCTTCGTCTACGGCCTGACGGGCCTGGAAGACGGCCGGACCGTGCACTGGTCGGACATGCTTGCGGTGCGCCCCGGGCTCGACGGCGCGGGCTTGGGGCCACGCCTCAAGGCGTACCAACGCGAGCGGCTCCTGAGCATTGGGATCGACACCGTCTACTGGACCTTCGAGCCGCTGGAGTCACGCAACGCCCACGTGAATTTCTCGAAGCTCGGGGTCATCGCGCGCGAGTACGCTGAAGATATGTACGGTGACACGACCTCACCGCTGCACGAGGGAATCGGAACCGACCGGTTGATCGCGCTCTGGCTGATCCGTACCGACCGGGTCGCCGCGCGAGTGGCCGGTGACCACGGCCCCGATCCTGAGGCTGACCGCGATGCGGTGCCGGTCTTTCAGCTACGAACCGACCAGGACATACCGTTGCCGGGCGAACCCGACCTGGAGATGGAGGCTCGGGCATTGTTGGTGCCGATCCCCACGTCCATCCAGGCGGTCAAGGCCCGCTCGGCGGATGCCGCCATGGAGTGGAGGCGCGCCACACGGGCGACCCTCTCCACTTATCTGGGGCGGGGTTACCAGGTGCACGAGCTCTACAGGCGGGACAGCCATTCCGAGTATCTGCTACTAAACCAGGGAGAATGAGCCCGTGAGAATCGAGCGAATCGAGCTTCGGGAGCTGAGCCTACGCCTCCGCGAGCGCTTCGAAATCTCGAGTGGCTGGACTGAGGCGCGCCGCATCGTGCTGGTATCTCTTCACGCCGACGGCTGCACGGGATGGGGAGAGTGCGTTCAGGGCGAATCGCCGAACTATTCGTACGAGACGACGGATACCGCCTGGCACATCTTGACGGACTTCGTGCTGCCGGCAGTGGTCGGGCTCGACGTTGGGGAGCCGTCGGAGGTTGTGGGTCCCGTGGAGTGGATCCGGGGTCACCGCATGGCCCTGGCGGGCGTGGAGATGGCGGCGTGGGATCTATGGGCCAAGCTAAGCGGAGTCCCGTTGGCCGAGGCAATAGGCGGCTCGGTGAAGGCTCTACCCGTGGGTGTGAGCATCGGCCTCCAAGCCACGGACGATGACCTGCTCCGCAAGGTTGAGGGTTACCTGGCGGAGGGGTACGCGAAGATCAAGATGAAGATCAAGCCGGGGAGGGATGTCGAAATGCTCGGTCGGGTGAGGGAGCGCTTTCCCGAGGCCCCCCTGATGGTGGACGCCAACTCGGCGTACACACTGAACGATGTGCCGCGATTGGAGGAACTCGACGGCCTGGGGCTCTTGATGATTGAGCAACCGCTGGCCCACGACGACTACCTCGACCATGCCCGGCTCCAGGATCGCATGAGCACACCCATCTGTTTGGATGAGTCGATTCGGTGCCTCGGGGACGCCCGGCTCGCTGCTCATCTGAAGGCTTGCAGAATCATCAACATCAAGCCCGGCCGCGTGGGGGGCTTCCGCGAATCCCTGCGGATCCATGACTTCTGCCGATCCGCCGGCATGCCCGTATGGTGTGGTGGCATGTTGGAGTCGGGAGTGGGTCGGGCCCACAACCTGGCGCTCGCCTCCCTGCCGGGGTTCACTCTGCCCGGAGACATTTCCGCGAGTCGCCGCTACTGGGAGCAGGACATCGTGACACCCGAATTCGAGCTATCCGACGGCGCCATGCAGGTGCCCGAGGGTGTCGGCATCGGAGTCGAGCCGGACCTCGAAAGAATAGACTCGATCACCGTCAGGTCGGCGGCGTTCCAGTAGGATCTCTCGTAGGCCTCTTGAGTTTCTCCGTGAACAGGCCGACATCAAGAGGTGTACGATGATACCCGGGTTCCTATGTCATCTATGGGAACAGACGGCACGGATGCCGACGTTCCGGGGCGAAAGGAGCTGTACCATGATCCTTCCAGCTATAAGGGCGACCTTCGGGCGAAGCGATGCGCTCCACCTTGTCGAGCTTCTCGGGAAGCACGATCCGGAGTTGCGTGAGCGAGCCCACGACCGCTTGGTGGAGCACGGAATCCACAGTCTTTTGGATGATCCCCGTGTCTTGAACGCCCTCCTCACCGACCCGCAGGTGACAGCGTCGCCGGCGTTGATATTCTACGTGCTCGTACGCCAAGCGCTGCTCGAGTGCGGTATCGATGAACCGGAGACGGCCGACTACGTGGCGTCCATGTTGCTCGCGTTCGGAAGCAGTAGGCGGGCGTACCAGATCGGCGACGGAAGTGGCAGGGAGTTCAATTATTTGGTGGACCTCCTGGCGGAGATGGAGTCGGCTGGTACACGAGAGCGGTTCCTCCTCAGGGTGCACCTGGGTGACTACTCACTTTGGGTGAGCGGGCTCTTCCCCCACTACGTCGCGGAAAGGTTACGCCGTCGTGGAGCGCCGCCGCTGTCTTATTACGAAGGCATGGGGGCGAGCGGGTACAGCATGGCCGCCGACTCAGCGGAGGCCGAGCGCTTCGGGATCGACGGCGTCCTCATGGCGATGGCTCGACAGTTCACCGGGCTGCGCATCGCGTTGAACCTGATTTCGGATCGATACTTCTGGCCTGGCGCAGGCGATCCCGTCGAGAGGTTGCTTCGTGAGGTAACTGGCCGCGCCGCTTAGGCGGGCTCGGCGACCTCAGGTCGTTACGGGACGTAGGCACCAGGGACAAAAGCGCCACCCGCGCTGAGTCCAACGCCCGCACGGACACACCTTCCGGCGCCGCCTACCGCAACGTGGGCATGCGATGGCGTCGCTCGGGATGTCCGTGCCACAGCCGGCGCACGGAAGGGTGGCTCCGGGGTCGCCATGGATCACGCGGGCGACTTCGTGGGGGGTGGTCATGCCCTCGGCGACCAGCCGGCGAGCATCCTCGGCCAGCGTGATCATGCCGCGAGCGCGAGCCAAACGGCGCAGCGTCGAGATGGACGCTCCATGAATGATCTCCTCACGCATAGCGTCATCGATCGTGAGGACCTGGAAGACCCCGGTACGCCCCCGGAAGCCGTCGACACAGGCGTGGCAGGTTTCGTGATCCCGCCCGCGGCACGTGCGGCAGACCCGCCTCAGAAGCCGCTGCGCGACCACACCGGTAAGGCCTCCCGCAACGAGGAACGGCGGCACGCCCATGTCGAGCAGTCGGGCGATCGCTCCCGGCGCGTCGATCGTGTGGATGCTCGACATCACGAGGTGCCCGGTCACGGCGGCCGTCATCGCGATCTCGGCGGTCTCCCGGTCGCGGATTTCTCCCACCATGACGACATCGGGATCCTGGCGTAGAATCGCCCGGAGCGCCGACGGGAAGGTGAGTCCCGCGCGTGGGTTGACCTGCACCTGATTGATTCCGGGGAGCGTGTACTCGACGGGATCCTCGAGCGTGACGATGTTGAGGCCCTCACGGTTCAATTCGGCCAGGGCCGCGAACAGGCTGCTGCTCTTGCCGCTTCCCGTGGGCCCCGCGGCGAGGATGACACCCTGGCCGGCCGACCCGAGCTGTCTGAGGATTCGGGCGTCTCGATTGGAGAGGCCGAGCGCGTCCAGCGTGCGCGGGGACCCGGACGGGTCGAGGATGCGCACCACCACCTTCTCGCCCCCCTCCACCGGCAGGGTCGATACCCGTAGTCGGAGCTCCACGCCTCGGGGACGAAACGTCAGCCCTCCATCCTGGGGGCGGCGCTTTACGGAAATGTCCATGTTGGCCATGACCTTGATGCGCGAGACGACGGGGCCATGGCTGGCCGCCGGCAAGGTGAGCCTCTTGCGCAGGACGCCGTCGATTCTGAAGCGCACCTCCAGGCCGCCCGGACGTGCCTCGAAATGGACATCGCTCGCACCTTCTTCGGCCGCCGTCCTCAGGACGTGGTCCACTATCCGCACGACCGGGGCTAGGGCTGCCGCGGCCTCGAGTGCTTCGCGGCTCTCCGAAGGATCGAGGAATGGAGGTAGTGAGCTGACGAGGCTGGCCAATTCGTCGGAGTAGGCCCGCGCCAGCCCCTCCAGGATTGCGGTGCGAGCTGCCACTACGGGCTCGATGCGTCGCCCGCAGCGGAAACCGAATTCATCTACCGCCTCCACGTCGAGGGGGTCGGCCATCGCCAGCCGGAGTACCTTGGGGGTGGCCGTGAGTGGCAGCACGGTCCACTTTCGGGCGAGATCCGGTCCGATGAGGGCCAGCGCGGCGGGCTGGGGAGAGAGTGGAGGCTCTACGTAGGCCAGGCTCAGTTGGGCCGCCAGTCCGCGAGCGATATGCCGGTCGTCGGTGAGGCCTCTCCGGATCAGGACCTCACCCAGACGGTGCCCACTTCGTTTCTGTTCCTGGAGGGCGGATTCCAGAGCCGTTCCGGTGATCGACCCCGCGTCCACAAGCAATTGACCCAGTGGCTTGGCTCTCTGTACCATCAACCAGGGTGGCCACGCCGCCTGGGCACGGCCATGGATGGCTGGGTCAGGTGGCTTCCAGGAGCGCGAGGATCGTGGACGGAACATCCATGATGCTACTCGGAGTGGGCACGGCCACCCCCGGCCGCTCCCCGAGGACGATGCCGAGCACCGGGTTGCGCGTGTGTCCTTCGGTCACGTCCTCGATGTTGCCGTGATCGCTCGCGATGAGCACGCGGATGTCCCCTGCCAGCGCATCCACCACACCGCCCAGGAACGCGTCCACTCGTTCCAGCGCCTCGACCGCGCCACCCATGCCACCTGTGTGGCCCGCTTGGTCGGTCGAGTAGTGCGCGAAGAACGTGAGGTCCGCCTGGTCGGCCAGCCGGGCCAGGTTACGGCCGGCCTGTGCGGGTGAAATCTCCGGCACCTCCGTGTGCCCCAGATGGTGACGCCAACCCGAATTCGTTATCTCGCTGGCGACGGCCTCACCGCGGGCCAATTCGGCCGCGTGCCGGACCATGAGGCCAGTCTCACGGGCCACGAAAGGCGTGGCGGCAAGGCGCCGGTCTCGCCGCCCTTGGCCGAAGCCCTTCGGGTAGGCGTTGGCGAACGCCACGTCGTATCCGGCCCGCTGGGCCCTGCTGAGAACGTTGCGCTCGAGCAACAGAGGCCGAAGCTGTACGGGTGCCCACGGCCCGAAGTGACGACCGAAGATCTCAGCGGCGTTCTCGCCCGAGAGCAGGGCGATCTGGCCGGTCCCGCTTTGTGGCAGTCCCTCCACGCCGAGCGTGGCGTCGAGCGGAAAAGCCCGGCACCCGTCCACATCGACAAGCGGCTCCGCGAGTGTGGGTAGTCGACCCGCCAGAAGGTGGGTGAGGATTGGAAGGTTCGCCGTGAGGAAGGGGTTTCGCTCGGGATCCGGCGCACCGATACCCACGCCGTCGAGAAAGATGAACAGGACGCGAGACACGCTTCTAGAGCCCTAGGGCGGCCCGGGTTTGCTCCACCGTGGTACCCTCGGCCCGGACCACCTTGGAGCGGCTGCCCTCACCCCTCACGACGTGAAGCGCGGACCGGCTCACTCCCAAGAGCTTGGCCAGCAGTTTGATGAGTTCCGTGTTGGCGGCCCCTTCCACGGGCGGCGCCGTGATACGGATCTTGAGCTGGTCCCCGTGCAACCCTACGACCTCGCTTCGGCTCGCGCGCGGCTGGGCTCGCACCGAGATTTCCACGCCACCTTCGATGGCTCTCACACACATGGGATCAGCGTCCCATTCTGGGGACCCGCTCCAAGATCCTCCGAACCCGGGCACCGGGTGGTTCCGAGAACGTGAGCAATGATCGAATGAAGGAATCGACCCTGAGAAGGTCGCCGATGACGAGGATTACGACGAGCGCGATGAGGAGTCCGAGTAGAACCCGGCGAATCTCAGGGCGCCCGCCCATGGCGGTCGTCTAGTCGGTATCCACCGCGTCGAGGTCAGCGTCCAGCGCCTCGAGGATGGTTGGCACGGCCGAGCGCACATCCATGGTGACCTGGACCGCGACGTGGCCCATGTCCGCTCGGTCACGTAGGGCGTCACGAACCCTCGGCTCCACCTTCTTGTAGGCCGCGAGCACTCCATCCCTCAGGTGACGGCGGAGCACCTTCATCGCGTTGACGTCGGGACGGCTCGTCTTGGTCTCTCGCTTCGCTTCGATCAGCGAGGCGGGCAGGATCTCGAACGGCGCCATACCCAGGTCGTCCGGGCGGGCGGAGTCGATGTACTGGATGGAGATCGAGACATCTCCGAGCGCATGATGGTCCGGGATGTCGCCCACGGCACGGAACCTCCCCGCGAGCTTTCCCAGTTCCTGATTTTGGGCAGCCGCAACGTAGCTACGCTCGACAATCTGAAAAATCCGCCGTAGCCGCTCGGGGTTCGTGGCGTCGACGTCCGGCAACTCGGTCTCGAGCTCACGTCCAATGGCCTGCCGGTCCTGACCGGCTAGCAGCCCCTCTTCCTGGCGGCTCCGCGCCCGATCGATATTCTCGAGAATGCGGTCGGGGTTCGTGCGTAAACTCATCCCACTCTCCGTACACGCTGGGTCGATGACTCAATATCAAGAGCCGAGAACTCTCACGATAACCCAAGAGGTGAGGCATGGCCAAGGGGCCTCGGACACGCAAGTGCGAGAACGCGAAGATTTGCGCGGGGCCGGGCGTAGTGTGAAGGTAGGGTGAAGGGCGGCCGAACCCGGGTCGCGATTCGTGGCGAAGACCAACTCACGGAGGCCAAATGGACCAACCCGAGACGGCGGATCGAGCCGATCCGGAGAGCACGCCCGAGGCTCCCAAACTACCCTCCCTTCCCACCCGCGCGCTGAACGTTTTCTTCTCGCCCGGGGAGGTCATGGCCGGCCTGAAGGACAATCCTGCCTGGGTGGGAGCGCTTGTTGTCGGCGCGGCTCTTACGGTGTCGGGCGCCGTCCTGCTCCCCGCCGAAATCCTCGAGGCGACCATGCGCCAGCAGATCATCGAGCGTGGAGGATCGGCCGACAACATCGAGACCATGGCTCGCATCGGGCGTATCGTCGGCATTGGGGGGGCCGCCGTGTTCTGGTTCGTCATGTCGGCCGCCATGGCGGGCCTGCTCACCTTGATCTTCGCGTTCATTCTGGGTGATCGCGGCAGGTACAAGCAGTACCTGGCCGTGCTGGCTCACGCCTTCTTGATCTCGGCGGTTGGGGTTCTGGCTGTTCTCCCGCTGAAGATCGCCGCCCAGGATGCGTCCCTGCTGCTGAGCGTCGGCACGTTCCTGCCCTTCCTGGAGGAGGGATACTTCGCGCGGGTTCTGGGCTTTGTCGATCTCTTCGGACTCTGGTCCTGGGCCGTTGTGGGGATTGGCGTGGCGGCGCTGGAGCCCAAACGGACCGTGGGGGGAGCCGTCGGCATCGTGATGGTGATCCCGATTGCTCTGGCCATGATCTTCGGCATTTTCGGAGGCTGATCCCGCGCCGGGGTTGGCGCGCACCGACATGCTCCAGCAATCTGGCCGGATGCTCCGAATGATCGTGCCCGCGGTGGCGATCGCCGCGGCCGCCTTCCACCTCTTCGCTGCCGGGGTGTCGCCGTTCACCGCACTGGTTCAGCGGCCCACGCACCTGGCGTTCATGGCCGTCTTGGGGTTCATGGGTGTGGGGGTACGGGTTGCGGACCGGCGCGGTTGGCAGAAGGCCTTGGCGGTGTTGTTCGCTTCGGGCGCGCTCTTCTCCTGCCTCTACATCATCACGCAGCACCAGGCCCTCGTGCGCAGGGCTGGGCTGCCCACCACGCTGGATCTCGTCGGTGGCGTGATCGCCATCGTCGTTGTCCTCGAGTTGGCCCGCCGGACGACGGGTTGGGGGCTCGTCGCCGTCTGCCTCTTGGCGCTCGCGTACGCGTCGCTGGGACCCTACCTGCCCGGATTCCTGGCCCATCGGGGATACGGGCCTACCCGCCTGGTCGAGCACCTCTACCTGTCCACCGAAGGGATCTGGGGTGTCCCCCTGGGGGTGTCGGCCGACTTCGTGTACCTGTTCGTGCTGTTCGGCGCCGTGCTCGATGTCGCCGGAGGAGGCACGCTCCTCATCAGTCTGGCTGACCGTGTGGCGGGCCGAACGCGGGGGGGACCGGCCAAGACCGCGGCGGTGGCGAGCGCGTTCATGGGCTCTCTGTCGGGGAGTGCGGTCGCCAACGTCGTCACCACCGGGACGTTCACGATACCGCTCATGCGGCGCGCGGGCTTCAAGCCCTACTTCGCGGCCGCCATCGAGGCGGCGGCCAGCACCGGCGGGCAGCTCATGCCGCCGATCATGGGCGCGGGCGCGTTCATCATGGCGACCTGGACGAACATTCCGTACACGCGCATAGCGGCGGCGGCGGCGATTCCGGCACTCCTGTACTACGTGGCCCTCTTGATGGCTATCCACTTTCGCGCTGCCCGCATGGGGCTCGATGCCGCCCCGTCCGGCGAGCGTGAGGCCATTCTTCCACGGGTGCACCTGCTCGTGCCGTTACTCATCATCGTTGTGATCCTGGCCATGGGTCGTTCACCCATGCGGGCGGCCTTTTGGGGAGTAGTGAGCGGGTTCGTGGTGACGTTCTTACGTGCGGAGACGCGACTAGGCGTGGGGCAGGCTCTCGATGCGGTGCGCGCCGCTGCGAGGGGAGCCGTGCAGGTCGCCGCGGCGTGTGCGGCCGCGGGGATCGTGGTGGGGGTGGCCTCGCTCACGGGCATTGGACTCCGCATGTCCGAGCTGATCATCACGCTCTCTGGCGGACACGTCTTCGCGGCCCTGCTCCTCACGGCGGTCGGCTCCATCATCCTGGGCATGGGCCTTCCGACCACGGCGGCGTACGTGGTGCTGGCGGCTCTGGGCGCCCCCGCCCTGACTGAGTTGGGCGTGCCCCTGCTCTCGGCGCACCTGTTCATCTTCTATTTCGGTGCGATCTCGAACGTCACGCCACCTGTTTCTCTCGCGGCCTACGCCGCGGCTGGGATCGCCGACGCTCCCGCGCTGCGTACCGCCGTGACTGCCATGGTGCTCGCGGTGGCGGGCTTTCTGGTGCCGTTCATGTTCGTATATGGCCCGCCGCTTCTGCTCATGGGGTCGCCCTTCGAGATCGTTTTGGCCGTACTTACCGGGTCGGCGGGCGTCACCGCGCTGGCCGCCGCGACCATGGGGTTCGCCCGCAAACCGCTCGGCCTGCTGGCACGAGCGGCCCTGACGGGGAGTGCGGTTGCACTTATCTTTCCTGGTCTGGTCACGGACGGCGTCGGAATCGCGATTCTGCTGGTGATCTTTTCGCAGCAAAGCGACTGAGCGTTTTTGGCCGGAAGCGTGTCTTCCTAAGAAACAAGCCCACCCTGACGAGGATTGGGGTGGGCATGATCATATTGTAGACAGGGTGCGGGATGAGACGTCGATCATTGATATGGGTGGCGATCCTGGCTTTGGGGCCGGGTGCGCTCGCCGCCCAGGAGTTGGCGGAGGAAGACTCCGATGCCAGGCGGGAGGTCTCCTCCAAGACAGAGGAGATCGCCGCGGGCACGGTAGTCGGCGAGATTCGCCTCGATGGTCGGCTGGACGAAGAAGCGTGGCTGAACGCCGAGGTTGCCAGCGGCTTCGTCCAACAATCGCCGGTCGAAGGAGCACGGGCCATTGAAGACACACAGGTCCGTGTGTTGTTCGGGCCCGATGCGATCTACATCGGCGCGCGCATGCTGGACAGTGACGCGGCCTCTATCGCGGCCCAACTCGTTCGACGGGACAGCGAGGGTCAGTACGACTTCTTCGAGGTGGCCTTCGACCCGAACATGGACAGGCGCACCGGCTACGTTTTCCGCGTCAGCGCCGCCAACGTCCAATCCGACAGCTACCTCTACGACGACGACAAGCAGGACCGGGCCTGGGATGCCGTATGGGAGTCGGAGGTGACTCTGGACGACGGAGGCTGGACCGCCGAAATTCGCATTCCTCTCTCGCAAATCCGGTACGAGGCGACCGATGCGTTGCAGACCTGGGGCGTGAATTTCCATCGTCGCCAGCTTCGCCACAACGAGAGCACATTTTTCTCGCTCGTGTCTCGGCTTCAACGGGGCACGGTCAGCCAGTTCGGCGTCCTCCGCGGCGTCGAGGCTCGCAAGAACGCCCGCCGCCTGGAGGTGCTCCCGTACGTGCTCAGCAGCTCGCACGTGGGGCCGTCCGAGGAAGGCGACCCGTTCTTCGACGGTGCCGAGATGTCTGGCCGAACGGGTCTCGCGTTGAGCTACGGGCTCTCGGCGAACTTCACGCTCGACGCGACCGTCAACCCGGACTTCGGCCAGGTCGAAGCCGACCCGGCGGTCATCAACCTCTCGGCGTTCGAGACGTTCTTAAAGGAGCGGCGTCCGTTCTTCGTGGAGGACGCCCGCGTGTTCGACTTCAATTTATCGGGACACCAGAACCAGCTCTTCTACAGCCGAAGGGTGGGCCGGTCTCCTCAAGGCCAGGCTCCGAGCGGGGCCGATTTCACCGACGTTACGGCCGCGGCCACCATCCTCGGCGCCGTAAAGATCTCGGGTCGTACGTCGAGTGGCTTGTCCGTTGGCGTCCTCGGTGCCGTCACCCAGGCCGAGAACGGTGTGGCATACTTCGCGGACGAGGGCATCAGAGACGAGTTCCTGGCCGAGCCACGGACGCAGTATGGTGTCGTGCGTGTGACGCAGGACTTCGGCGGCGGCGCATCTCAGATCGGCGGGATTTTCACGGCTCTCCAGCGCGACCTGCCCGAGGATGGGTCATTCGACTTCCTCACATCGACCGCGTTCAACGCGGGGATCGACTTCGAGTTCCAGTGGGGAGACCGCGAGTGGGCCCTCACCGGCTTCTTCGCCGGGAGCCACATTCGCGGCGACTCGACGGCTATCACGCGGGTCCAGCGGTCCAGCAACCACTACTTCCAGCGCCCGGATGCCACGCGGTTGGAATTGGACCCGACGGCCACGACGATGACGGGCGTGGATTGGCGATTGACGTTCGAACGACGGAGCGGACGGCACTGGACCGGTGGAATCTGGGCGGCCGAAGTGACGCCCGGGTTCGAGATCAACGACCTGGGCTTCTCACGGCGCAGCGAAGTGCTGGATGCGGGTGTCAGGCTGACCTACAAGGAAATCGAGCCCGGCACCCTGTTCCGGAGCTACAACGTCACGTTTTTCACTTTTCACAACTGGATGCACGAGGCGCTGGACGACGTGGGGTCGTTCGGCAGTTGGAGGCGGGCCCACACGACCGGCTCGGCCGCGCTTCGCAACAAGTTCGAGTTCCTGAACTACTGGGAGCTGAACCTGAACGGCAGTTACACCCCAGACCTCGTGAGCCGATCGGCTACCCGGGGCGGGCCGCTGACGGCCAAGCCCGGCAAGGTAACCGGCGAGATCCGCCTGAGCACGGACAAGAGGGCCCGCTTGAGCCTGGGGGCCAACGTGAACGTGTCGCGCGGACGCAACAACGTCGGTAACCAATTCAAGACCGGGCTGAACGTGACACTGCGTCCGTCACCACGCTTGTCGCTGAGCGTCAAGCCGCAGTTTACGAAGGAGACGAACGGGGAGCAGTATGTGACCACCACAGACGTCCTCCCGTTCGATCCAACGTTCGGCCAGCGGTACATTTTCGCCGACCTCGAACGCAAGTCGTTCTCCATGGAGACGCGGCTCGACGTGTCGTTCACGCCGCATCTGACACTCCAGTTCTTCGCTCAGCCGCTGATCTCCTCGGTCGACTACGTTGCCTACAAGCAGTTGCTCGCGCCGGAGACGTTCGACTTCGAGACGTTCCAGGCCGGCACGTTCTCGGCGTCGGGTGAGGACGTGCTCTGCCAGGGTGGCAACATCTGCCAGGACGGCGACACCCAGCACCTGGACTTGGACGGTGACGGTGTCGCGGACACGTCGTTCTCGGACCGCGACTTCATCCAGCGTTCGCTCGTGGGCAACGCGGTGCTCCGGTGGGAGTACCGTCCGGGCTCGACGATCTTCCTGGTGTGGCAGCGGCGCCAGCTCGGCCGCGAGGACATCGGGGACTTCGACCTGGGGCGCGACATCGGGGCGCTGTTCGACGCGCCCTCCGACGACCGGTTCATCATCAAGGTCAACTACTGGCTGGGCCTCTGATTGCTCACCTGCCAGCGCGACGCTTTCTCGCTTCCGCCCGATGTCCACTATCTGAACTGCGCTTACATGTCGCCGCTTCCACGGGCTGTGGAAGCGGCGGGCACCACCGGTATGGCCAAGAAGCGCTACCCGGCCGGCACTACATCCACCGACTTCTTCGACGAGAGCGACGAGGCCCGTAGGCTGTTCGCTCACCTCGTCGGAGCGTCTGATCCCAACCGTGTGGCCATCGTGCCTGCCGCTTCGTACGGAGTCGCCGTAGCGGCCAAGAACGTGGAAATCGGCGCCGGGCAGAACCTGGTGCTGTTACAGGAGCAGTTTCCCGGTAACGTGTACTCCTGGAGGCGGCGGGCCACCGAAACCGGAGCGGAGATCCGGACCGTCGTCCGGCCCGAGGACGGCAACAGGGGCCAGGTATGGAACGAGCGCCTCCTGGAGGCCATCGACGGTGACACCGCGGTGGTCGCCATTCCCCATGTGCACTGGACCGACGGCACGCTCTTCGACCTGAGCGCGGTGGGGCGGCGCGCCCGCGAGGTCGGCGCGGCTTTCATCGTCGATGCGACCCAATCCGTCGGAGCGTTACCGTTCGATGTGGGCGAGATCCGTCCCGACGCGCTCATCGTCGCCGCCTACAAGTGGCTGCTCGGACCCTACGCCATCGGGCTGGCCTACTTCGGGCCTCGCTTCGACGATGGCACGCCGCTCGAGGAGACCTGGATCGGGCGCGAGGGCAGCGAGGATTTCCAGCACCTCGTGGACTACCAGGACGCCTACCAGCCCGGAGCGATCCGCTACGACGTGGGCGAGAGGGCCAACTTCATCCTCCTGCCGATGCTCGTTGCGGCCCTCAAGCTCGTCAACGAGTGGACGCCCGAGGGAATCCAGGAGTACTGCGCCCACCTCACGGGCGGCCTACTCGAGGAGGCGCGGTCGCTGGGATTTTCGACAGAGGACCCGGGCTACCGGTCTCATCACATGTTCGGGCTCAGGATGCCGGAGGGGTTGGATCTCGTCGCGTTCAAGGACGAGCTCGAGCGGCGATCGATCCACGCGGCGCTTCGCGGCACCGCCCTAAGACTGTCGCCTCACCTCTACAACGACGAGGCGGACACCGGGGCGTTGCTGGAGGCGCTTCGAGCGGTCAGCCTCCGCTGAAGATCAGTTCCACCCCATCTCCAACCCGCACACCGCGCTCCTCGAACCACCCCTTCCGCACCTCCAACGCGAACATGGCAGGCCGCGCGCTGGTGTGGAGGTCCGTGGTGAGGGGCTCCATCTGCTGGATGTCGACGATCCTGAACTTCGCGTCGATGAATGCGATGTCGAGTGCGACGTACGTGTCCATCATCCAGAAGCTGTGCACGGATTCGGCCTGGAACACGAACAGCATGCCGGTGCCGTCCGAAATCTCCTCGCGGTACTTGAGACCCTCTTCGCGTTGAGCGGGGGTCGAGGCGATCTCGACGCGGACCGTGTCCGAGCCGATGATCACGAGGCCGTCGGCACGCCTGTTCTGGGCCCCGCTCGCCTGATTCGCCCCGAGGCCCATGATCGCTAGGGACAGCGTAATCGTCGCGACTCGTGGAAGCTTCATCCACCGCCTCCGCGTCTCGCCTTTGCATGCAGAATCATTTAGGTTTTCAGACTCTTTTTCAACGCGACGATAGTGATGGTCGATCCTGAACTCCTACAGATACTGGTCTGCCCTGAGACCCGTCAGCCCGTGCGGCCCGCGGGCGCGGACGTTCTGACGCGCCTCAACTCGGCCATCGAGGCCGGAACTGTGGTAAACCAGGGAGGGCAGGAAGTGCGCGAACCGATCGAGGAGGGGTTGGTCCGGGAGGATGGCAAGGTGCTGTACCCGGTTCGGGAGGAGATCCCCATCATGCTGATCGACGAGGCGATTGCGCTCGATGCCGACGACTGAGGCCCGGCCTCGGCTTTTCCATTCTACGGTGCTGCTCCTCGGACTGATGCTCCTGGGTGCGTGTCAGGGTGACCATCCGCAGTCCTCGATCGACCCCCGCACCGACTTCGCCGAGGCCATCCACTCGCTTTACATCCAGGTGACCGTGTGGACCCTGGCGATCTTGGTGGTCGTCTGGGGTGTGCTGGCTTACGTAGTGATTCGGTTCCGCGAGAACCCAAACCGGCCGGCGCCCAAGCAGACGCATGGGCACCTCGGTCTCGAGATCGCGTGGACCGTCGTGCCCGCCCTGATCGTCGTCGCCATCTCCATCCCTACCATACGGACCGTCTTCGAGACGCAGAGAGAACTCGAGGGCGATCCGCTGATCGTGGAGATCATCGGCCACCGTTACTGGTGGGAGGTGCGTTACCCGGAGTCGGGCGTCACGACCGCCAATGAGATTCATCTGCCGGCCGGCCGGCCGATCACGCTGCAGATGAATTCTGCCGATGTGGTCCATTCATTCTGGGTCCCGCAGCTTGGCGGCAAACGCGACGTGAACCCGCTCCGGCGTGTGGGTCCAGAAGGGGAGGTGCGCGGTTACACCTACCTCTACTTCACGGTGCGCGAGCCCGGTGTGTTCCTGGGCCAATGCGCCGAGTTCTGCGGCGAAGGCCACTCACTCATGCGCATGAGGGTCGTCGCCGAGTCCGAGAGTGACTTCAACGCGTGGCTCGCCGACTGGCAGGAGCCGTCGGCGACGGCAACGGCGCCCCCGCCCCCCCAGGACACGACAATACAGACGCCTGCGGAGGATCCGCTCGTGACGCTGGGCCGCCAGACGCTGTTCACGTCGACTTGTGTCGCATGCCATGCGATTCAGGGAGCACCGGCTGTGGGCGTGTTGGGCCCCAACCTCACCCGCATCGGGGGCCGGATGACCATCGGCGCGGGGCTCCTCGAGAACACGCCCGAGAACCTCTTCCGCTGGATCAAGGATCCCCTCTCGATCAAGCCCGGCGTACAGATGCCGGGAGCGCAGGAGGGCGGCGGCGGCTTTCCTCCCACCAACCTCACGGACGACCAAATACGGGCCATCGCCGCGTACTTGAGCAGCCTGAGATAGCATAGATGTCGGCACACAACAACGGTATTTGGAGCTGGATCACCACCGTCGATCACAAGCGGATCGGCGTCATGTACTTCGTGACGGCGTTGGTATTCTTCGTCATCGCGGGAGTCGAGGCGCTGATGATCCGGATTCAGTTGTGGCGGCCCGAGAACGATTTCATCTCGGCAGAGACCTACAGCCAGATGTTCACCATGCACGGCACCACCATGATCTTCCTGGTGGCCATGCCGATGGCGGTGGCCTTCTTCAATTTTATCGTGCCGTTGCAGATCGGCGCACGGGACGTGGCGTTCCCGCGGCTGAACGCGCTGTCGTTCTGGACCTTTCTTTTCGGCGGGATCTTCCTGAATTCCAGCTTCTTGTTCGGTGCGGCGCCGAACACGAGTTGGGTGGCGTACGCCAACCTCACGTCGAGCCAGTTTTCGCCCGGGCACAACGTGGACTTCTGGATACTGGGCCTCTCCATCCTCGGCGTCAGTTCGATCATGGGAGGGGTCAACTTCATCACGACGATCATCCAACTCAGGGCGCCGGGCATGAAGCTCATGCGCATGCCCCTGTTCACGTGGATGACGTTCGTTACCAGCTTCATCCTGGTGACCGCGCTCCCCGTGTTCGCGGTGGCGCTGATCCTGCTCGCGTTCGACCGTTTCTTCGGCGCCAACTTTTACCAGCCGCAGGCCGGAGGAGACCCGATTCTCTGGCAGCACCTGTTCTGGATCTTCGGACACCCCGAGGTCTACATCCTGATTCTGCCGTCGTTCGGTATGATCTCCGACGTGATCCCGACGTTCTCGAGGAAGCCGCTGTTCGGGTATCCGATCGTCGTCTACGCGGGCATCATGATCGGTTTCCTGGGCTGGGGCGTGTGGAGCCATCACATGTTCACCACGGGCTTGGGTCCCATCGCGGACGCGTTCTTCGTGGCGAGCACGATGATCATCGCCATCCCGACCGGCGTGAAGATCTTCAACTGGATCGCCACGATGTGGGGCGGGCAGATCCGGTTCACCACCGCGATGCTCTACTCCATCGGACTGCTGGCCATCTTCACACTGGGCGGGTTGACCGGGGTCATGCACGCTGCGGCCCCCATCGATCTCCAGCAGCACGACACACACTTCGTGGTGGCGCACTTCCACTACGTGGTGGCCGGCGGCGTGATGATGGGCCTGTTCGCCGGTCTCTACTACTGGTTCCCGAAGATTACCGGCCGGTTCATGGACGAGCGACTCGGCAAGATCAACTTCTGGACCTACTTCGTCGGGTTCAACCTGACCTTCTTCCCGATGCATATCAGCGGGATCTACGGGATGCCGCGGAGGACGTGGACGTACGCCGCCGAGCTCAACATCGCCTTGCCCAACATGCTCTCGACCATCGGTGCGTTCATCTTCGCGTTGAGCGCGCTGATTCTGGTGTACACGATCATCAAGAGCGCTATTTCAGGTGAGCCGGCCGGGCCCAACCCCTGGAACGCTTCGACGCTCGAGTGGTCCATGCCGTCGCCCCCACCTCACTACAACTTCGCCGAGATTCCGACTGTGAGGAGTCGTGAGCCCCTGTGGAGGGAGGACGAGCGGCGGGAGATCGAGG
>JADFRS010000167.1 GCA_022561145.1 Gemmatimonadota bacterium | reverse complement strand
TGGCACTCACGCTGGTGGCGCCCCAGACGGCACTCGCGCAAAGCGCCTCCATGAACTTCTTCATCACCAGCTCGGGTCCCGGCAACGGCGCAGCCCTGGGTGGCCTGTCGGGTGCCGATCAGCACTGCCAGGACCTGGCGGCCGCCGCCGGCGCATCAGACCTGACCTGGCACGCCTATTTGAGCACGACGCCAACGGACGCGATGCCCGCCGTCAACGCCCGCGACCGGATCGGTGAAGGGCCCTGGTTCAACTTCGCGGGCGTCCAGATCGCGGCGAACGTGGACGACCTGCACGGCGACACCAACAACCTGACCAAAGAGACCATCCTCTCCGAAAAGGGTGAGATTACGAATGGCCGGGGTGACAGTCCGAACATGCACGACATCCTCACCGGGTCGCAGTTGGACGGCACAGCCCTGCCGGGCGAAGAGGACAACACTTGCAGCAACTGGACGAGCGCAGGTGAGGGAAGCGCGCGGGTCGGACACCACGACCGCCAAGGCGGCGGGCAGAACCCGAATTCGTGGAACTCCGCCCACGGCTCTCGCGGCTGCGGCCAGGAGGACCTCCAAGGCACCGGCGGTAACGGCTTCTTCTACTGCTTTGGCATCGGCTGAGCCATCGAGGCCGTTCCCGGGCCAAGGTCCTAAGTTGTTAGAAAAAGACGATTTCTCCGGAGCCACCCCCCAAACGCGGGTTTACGATGTTGTTGAAGATCGAGCCGAACGTGTAGGACAGGCTGAAGTTGGTAAAGTAGGTGAAGCTCGTCTCGAGGGCCTGTCGCCTGAGGAGGATGTCCGTGTCCGTGGCCCCCGCTGACGGAAGGAATACCTGGTTGCGGACTCGGGACGCGAACCCGAACACGCGCAGGTTCAGCCCGCGGACGATCCGGAACGTCACATTTCCGAATACGGAAAGAGCATTCTTCTCGAGATCATCCACGAAGCTCGTCCCGGAAAGCGATACGCTGGCCGTGCCCCAGGGCTGCCGTAGTCCCAAGGCCGCTGTAAGGGTTTGTTCGTAAAGGGTTTCCTCCATCTTGTCGAACACCGTCACTTGGTCGTAGGTCACGCTGGAAAAGCCGATTCGATATTGGAAGGTGAGGGAGCGGCGGCTCGACTCGTCGTAGGGGAAGACGTTGTACTCCACCGCAGGTTGGACGCGCAACCGTATGTCCTCATTGGTGAACGTAGATGAGGTCAGGGTGGCCCGAATCCCCGCGCCCCAGTGTGCGCCGACGGACTTTACGATCAACACATCCGTTCCCGAGCTCCGCCGGATGCTGGTCTCTGTGCTCTCGGCAAGCTCGAATTTGCTCTCGCTGTAACGGATGTTCGCGCGCCAGTCGAACTTCCACGCCTCGCTCGTGCGGCGCGCTGAGAGGGACCCGTTCACAGCTTTCGATGTGAAGAGGGATTGTCCGTTGGCGGACCCACCGACACTGACCCCGAACACCCAGAGGTTCCACGGGTCGTCCCGTTGCGATTGTTCTCCACCGCCGGCCTCAGGACCAACGTCGCTTTCGGGCGCGCTGAACTCGATCCTGAGACGCTCGGCTACGGGTGTCTCGGCCACGTAGCGGAGCAGTCCGTACTTGAAGCGTTCGGCGAGTCCGCGCCGACGCTCGTCCGAGGTGTCCGTCGAAGAGGACATATGCGTGAGTTGACTGTCCTCTCCAGTGAAGCCTCGCCTGCCTAGGAAGGTGATCTCATAGCTTATGCCCCCCCCGGCCGCCGTGGATACGACCAGGATGTGGATATCGGCATCCTGTCGGTCCCGAACCCAATTCACCCAGGGGATTTCCCTCCTGTTGAAGTCGAAATCGCGGCAGCCCGGGGCCTGGCAATCCATGAAGACACGAACCGTTGCCAGGCTCGAGGGAGCGTCCTGCCCCCAAGCGCTCGGTGAGAAGAACAGGGTCAGGCATCCTGCGATCCACACACACCTCATGGTCCACACCATAGGTGGCCCTCGGCAAGAGAATGGAACTGGTTGTCGCGGATTAGATGCATGAAGCATGCCGATCGTTGCACATGCCCGCGCGAATCTCTTGAGGGCGAACCGCGCCGATGAGATCGGAGTGCCGTCGCGGATCGACGATCTTTCTGCTGTGGAGCGCAGGCAGGTCCGAGACGGCTGGTATTGGCGAACTCGATCTTGGGCGAGTCTTCGGCGCCCTCTTCAAGGTCAAATCTTGTTGTGGGCGCCCGGTGCGCGTGCCATACTAAAGCGTCTGCCGGCGGGCACACCTAGAAGGAGACCTCCACATGTCACGTCTCAACAACAAGACGCCACTGTTTTTCATCCTACTTGCCTCTGCGGGAATGACAGTCGGAACCACGGGCTGCCCACCGGTTGACGCACCTACGGGTCCCGAGCAAACCGCCTGCGAAGCGAACAACAGCGCCCAGATCTCGTTCCGCAACAACTCCAACACGAACCGCACGTACAACGTGATCTGGGACGGGTCGAATCTGGTCACGATCACACCCGGCTCGACAAGCCGGCAGTTCACGGTGGCCGCAGGCGTGCAACATACGCTCGTGTTCCGCTTCACGAATACCAACACCAACGCGTGCAATCCCTCGACTCCCACGCTGTCCCAGTGCTCGACGGGGACCATTTCCTGCACAGGATGATGGCAATCCAAGGAGGAGACCACGAGGCAGCGCCCGGCTCGCGGTGGCGTTGATGCCCTGGTCGCCGCCGACGAAATCGCCCGCCTGGGCGCTCTGCCAAAGCCGGAACTCATCGACGAGATCAACGTGGCCTTCGATCACTTCATCGGTATCGTCGCAAATATGAGCGGGACCAACCGTTAAAGGAAAACGTCCTTTTTGGGCGAACCGTGGACGTGCAACCCGCGATCATGCTCTCCGCAACGGACTGCATGAGCATCTCGGACAGCCATCGCATACGCGCGCACGAATCGCGTTGTGCCGCCGTGGAGCCGGAGGGATGGCGGCAACTAGGGTCCCGACAGCCTCCTATTCGTAGGGTCCGAACAGCCGGTTGCCGGGAGCGTGGCGGTCGTCCCCGCGGAAGAACTCGTGAACGATGTCCATCAGCTCCAGCAGGCTCATCGCTCCGTCTCCGTCCGCGTCCAGGTCCATGAAGACCTGACGCGCCAGCGCCGCACTCAATCCGTAGACGTTGTAATAGTCGCAAAATTCATCCGGGCCGATGACGCCGTCGCCATCCGTATCGAAGATGCCGAAGAGCAACGACGCGATGGACGCGACCTCCGAGTCGTAGCGATCGTCGTCCTCGATCACGGCACCCCAGTAGTGAAGCCATTCGGTCAGGTCGACGCTCCCGTCTCGATTCGTGTCGGCCGAATCTCTCAGCGCCTCCCAGCGTTGCATGAATGCGTGGCGGAGGGGCTGATCCTGCGGCGATCCAGCGCCGAGGCCGTGCAGCACACGAACATTCTCTATGACCCGCTCGAAATCGAGGAGCCCGAGGCGGCCGTCGTCGTCGACGTCATAGACTCTGAAGTACCACGCCAGTTTCATTGTCTGCAGTGGTGTCAGCATTCTAATGTCCCTCCGCTCCGAGAGCCGGGAAGCCCTCAGGGGGCCTTCTGTGGTGCGTGCCTTGCTCATAGGCATAGGCGTATTTGAACAAGAGGAGCTCGTCATACGGGCGCGCTAGAATCTGTAAGCCCGCCGGCAGATTGGTGTACGTGAACCCCATCGGAACGGTGATGGCAGGCATGCCGGTGGCCGGGGCCACGAGCTGGCTGTTGTCCCCTTTGTACTCCTCCCGGGCGCGATCGATATGTGCCGGAGGATTCCTCCACGTCGGGTACACGATCGCGTCCACGCGAGCCTGATCCATTGCAGTGACCAGATCCGACAGGTAGGCCTGGCGCCCCTCGTTCTCCAGATAATCATGGCAGGGCGGGTCGGCGTCGGCCGGATGCACGTCAAGCGGCGAGTTCTCGGACCGGCGCAACGAGCGCTCGACGTAGGGGGAGTACTCCCCGGTCTCGAGAACCTCCATGACATCCTTGATCGGTGCGGCGTCGCCGAGCGACTGGAGGTACACGTGCATGTCGTAACGGAACCGTCCACAGAACATGCCTGACCGGCGAAGCTGCTCCTGCACATCGAATTCAAACGGATCGACGATTTCGGCGCCCAGGCGGACCAAGTCCGCCACTGCCTGCTCGAACACCCGAGCCACCGCAGTGTCCGTGTCCTCTCCGTCCACCAGCGACCTGAGGACGCCGATCCTCGCTCCCTGGAGGGCGTTTGGCTCGAGGCCCTCGGTATAGTCCGCCTCCTTGCGGCCACGCCCAGCCTCGGTGTAGGGGTCGGCCGGGTCGTATCCCGCGACGACGTTGAAGATCTTTGCGGCGTCCATGACCGTACGCGCCATCGGCCCGGCGATGTCACGGTCGAACGAAAGCGGAATGACCCCATCGCGGCTGGTGAGACCGATGGTCGAGCGGATCCCCACCAGCGCCAGATGGGAAGCCGGCCCCCGGATCGAGTTTCCCGTGTCACTCCCCAGCCCGGCCACGGCGAAGCTGGCCGCGACGCCCGAGGCCGTTCCTCCGCTCGACCCCGCCGGTACGCGTTCGAGGTCGTATGCGTTGGCCGTCGTGTCGTATGACGAACTGACCGTCTGCCTGGCACTGAAGGCCCATTCGGCCATGTTGGTCTTGGCGATCACGACCGCGTCGGCCTCCCGAATGCGCCGCACCATGAAGGCGTCGTCGGGCGGCAGGCTGCCCATCAGGGCGATCGAGCCACCGGTCGTCGGAAGGTCGTGCGTGTCGAAGTTGTCCTTCACCAGCATGGGCACACAGAAGAGTGGGCCGAGCTCCTCCCCGGCGGCCACGGCCGCGTCGATTTCGTCAGCCCGTGCGAGGGCGTTGGGATTCAGGACCGTGATCGCGTTCACCGTGGACTCGTCGTACGCCTCGATCCGGTCAAGGTAGCTCTGCACGACCATCCGGCACGTCGTAAGGCCCGCCTTGATGGATTCCTGGATCTGGGCGATCGTCGACTCGACCACGTCGATGGGTTGTGCCGTGGGGCCGCAGGCCGCGGCGGCCAGCGCCAACATGACAACGGCGCGGCGTAATCCCAAACCATGCATTGCTGACTTCCTGAGCAAGGGGCCTCTCAGCATCTCCTGACAAGATCGGGTGTGGCGCGCAGCTTGTCGAACCGGTGAAGGAGGCGCCAGATTCCCGGCTATGACCAGAGTCGACCAATTCGAGAGCGTCTTCCGCGCTGCCGCCCGCACGATCTTCCGCCTCGAAGAGGTGGAGATCGGCTCCGTCATGATGGTTTCGGACCAACCGCCGGACGAGGCCGACGACTTCGGGGAGCGTGTGCGCGCCTTCCTTGGTGCCCTCGACGCGGGCGAGAACCTCAAGTGGACGACGGTCCACGGTGCGGAGTTCGACACCGTGCCCGAACTCCTGGAGTTGATCGAGAAGGAGAGGCCGGGGCTCGTGTGCACCTATCGCCATCTCCACTCCGACAGTTGGCGCTGGCCTTACACGCTCGGCGAGTACGTGGACGTCCTGACTCAAGCCACAACCACGCCGGTCCTCGTGATGCCGCACCCGGAGCGTCCGGAATTCAGAGCGCTCACGGGCTGTCGCACCAAAGCCGTGATGGCGGTGACCGGGCACATGACGGGCGACAACCGGCTGGTGAGCTACGCGGCCCGGTTCACCGAACGGGGCGGAACACTCCTCCTCGGCCACGTGGAGGACGACCATGTGTTCGAGCGCTACATGGAGGCCATCTCGAAAATCGAGACCATCGACACGGAGTCCGCCAGAGAGGACATCCAGGCGCGTCTGCTCAAGGATCCGACCGACTTCATCGAGTCGTGCCGGGAGCTACTAGCGGAGCGCATGCCCTCGTTGAGCGTCGAGTCGATCGTCACCCGCGGGCACCACATCCGCGAGTATCGCAGCTTGATCGAGGCACGCGAGGTCGACCTCCTGGTGATGAACACGAAGGACGAGGATCAGCTTGCCATGCACGGGCTCGCCTATCCGCTAGCGGTCGAGCTGAGGTCCATACCCCTCCTGATGTTGTGAGCGGGCTCCGGCCTTGAACCTCCCGTCGATCTTCATGGTGCTCGCCGTCCAGGACGCGGCACACGCTGCGGAAGTGTCCCTAGGCGTGACGCTCTTCTTCGCGATCTTCCTGGTAGCCATGATCCTCTCCCTCGCGCTCGAGGAGAAGCTACACGCCAAGAAGTCCCTGATCGTGGGGCTGTTCGCGATAGTGGGCCTGCTGTTGGGGGCGGTGCTACTGCCGCTCCCCTACGGCCCCTACTTGATCGGCGGGCACCCGGTGGACATGCCGGTCTACATTCCGGCGATCGACTGGGGCGTGATCACGATCATCCTTGGCGCCAGCCTTTTCGTGGACGTGACGTCGCGGTCCGGGCTGTTCACCTGGATCGCCATCCGGCTGACCAAGGCCTCGCGCGGGGACCCCGTGAAGCTGCTCTGGTACTACGGCCTCATGACCGTCGTTTTTTCGGCCGTGCTCAACAACGTGACCGCGATGATCATCGTGGGGTCGCTCTCGGCCGTGTCGCTCGGAAAGCTGGAGCGCTCCGACAAACTCCTGGGCTTCCTTCTGGTGGAGGGACTGCTCACGAACATCGGCGGGCTCCTCACGCTCATCAGCTCGGTGCCCAACATCATCGTGGGCACCGCGGCCGGAATCAGCTTCATCGCGTTTTTCCTCAAAGCCGCCCCATTCGTGGCCGTAGTCACGGTTTTGACCATCCTGATGGGCGCGAAGCTCTTCGACATCCGTGGGCTCGAGACACCGGAAGAGCTCGAAGAGGCCGCCGCGCTGGTCGAGGGCTTCAACGAGCGGGACGGCATCGAGAGCACGGGCTTCTTCTGGTTCGGCGCCGCGATGCTCGTACTGTTCATTCTGGCGATCGCCACGACTTCCGTGATGCCTTACGTAGGCGACCTCGGGATGGGGTTCGTGGCCATGGCCTTTGCGGCTGTGATGCTCGTGCGCTACAAGCACGAGGTAGACAAGTTCTACCGTACCATCGACTGGGATTTGCTGGCGTTCTTCGCCGCGCTCTTCGTGGTGATCTCGGTGATGGAGCACGCCCAGGTGCTGGCGCTGATCGGCCAGGGAGTGGAGATCCTGATCGCCCTGGGACCCAGGATGGGCACAGCCGCGGTCCTGCTGTCGGCGGCGGCGTTTGTCGTGGCCGCGGCGGCGTTTGGCACCTCTGTCAGCGCGTCTTTGCCCACCGCGTTGCTAGCGGCCGCAAGCGTTGGATTCGGCGTAGGCGGCCTGCATTTGCTGGTGAGGCTGGCTTGGGCCGACTACTACGGCCGGGAGCACCTGGGGACCATACGCGGCTTCTCGATGTCGGCGCAAATCGGCGGGCAGGCGGTTGGCCCAGTGTTGGCCGGGTTCATGTTCGACGCCACCGGCTCCTATCAGATGCCTCTTTTGGTGTTCACCGCCGCGGCCGCTTTGGCCGGCATAGTAGCCTTGTTCGCCACGCCGCCAAGACTTCCGGTGCGATCTCAGGAGCCTGCCAGGGTTTGACACGGTCCCACTGTTCATCTGCTGTCCACGAAAAAGCGCCGGCTAGCGTTCAACTGGCAAGCAACTCTTTCAGCGCATCGTCGATGAATCGGGTGTCCTCCGGGTTGCGGCCTGGACCTCCGCCGATGTGTCCCCAGATCGTCGGGATGACGCGAAGTTCGGCGTTGGGCATGTGGCCAACTTCGATCTCGTTGTCCTCGGGAGGAAAATACTGGTCCGTTCTTGAGGGCATAACCAGGGATTTGGCCTTGATTGAGCCCAGGGCCTTCAAGAAATCGCCTTCATAGAGCGGGTTATCGCTTATGTCCCCGTGTTGCCACGTGTAAACCATCGCCAGGATGTCGTTGGCATCCAGTTGTAGGTACCGGCCCTCCCACCCGGTTATCAGATAGTCCTCCAGCGACGAGAACCCCATGTTGAGAAAGACCCGTTCTCGATAGAAAGCCTGCGACGGCGCCCATCCGGCGTATACCCGCGCCATCGCTCGAAGGCCCTTGCCGGGCTGACGGTCGTACCAGCCGCCGTTCCACGCGTCGTCGGCGCACAACGCGGCCTTGACACCTTCCAGGAACACGAAGTTGTGGGGCGAGGTCCTGGCGGACCCGCACCAGGGCGCGATGCGCTCGACCATATCGGGGAACAACGCGCCCCAATGAAAGGACTGTTGGGCGCCCATGGAGAACCCGCATACCAACGCGATGCGCTCGACGCCGAACTGCTCGGTCACCAGCCGGTGCTGGCACATGACGTTATCATAGAGGCTCACACCCGGAAACCGGGCTCTATCGTAGGGCGGCGGCGTGTTGCTGGGCGACGAGGACAGTCCATTGCCCAACATGTCGGGAACGATGATAAAGTACCTGCGCGGGTCCAGTGCCCTTCCTTCGCCGATGAGGCCCTCGTTGTGGGTGTGCTGCCCACCAAAAAAGGTGGGATAAACGATGACGTTGTCCTTGCTCCGGCTCAACGTGCCGTGGGTCTTGTAGGCCAGCTTGGCGTTCCGCAAGGTAGCCCCGGATTGCAGCACCAGGTTGCCCAGTTCGAAAGTTTCATAGTCCGCCATCGCTCGTCCCCCCAGAGATGAATAGACATCAATAGAACAGTGGAATTTGGCACCCACTATATCGCGTGTGTTACCGTCGGGCCAACTCACAACTCCCCTGCTACGTCGTAGGTAGTATAGAGGACCTCACTGTCCCAA
>JADFRS010000019.1 GCA_022561145.1 Gemmatimonadota bacterium | reverse complement strand
TCGCGGCCGGTTTTTCCAGCGAGCGTCAGGCGCATAATCGAGCGCGGGTGGCGGAGATTCGGGAGCGATCCCGGAAGCTTTCCGAGCAGGGAGCCACGGGAATTCAAGTGGCCGCGGCTCTTTCCGAACAGACCGATGAACTTCTTCTCTCGTTGTATCGAGAAGTTCTCTCCACTCTGAGTCCTGAGGACCGCGAACTGGTCGAACGTTATTCGGCCGTCGTTGCCATCGGTGGATCCGGTCGCGGCGAGTTGTCTCCTTATTCCGACACGGATCTGCTGTTTCTTTATGCGGGGAAAGCAGAAAGCCCGTTTGAAGCGTGCACAGCACAAATGGTTCGCGATTGCTGGGATGCAGGACTGAGTCTTGGTCACAGCATCAGAACCATCGGCGAATCGATCAGTCTTGCCCGACAGGAACCGACCTGTGGCAGTGTCGCAGAGCAGGAGTTCGGCAGGGGTTCCCTGGAAGACCGCCATGCCTCCGTTCTCGCCCGAGCCCGGACCGAGCTCGAGCACGTGGTCGGCGGCCATGATGGCCTGCGTATCGTGCTCGACCACCACTACCGCGTTGCCCGCGTCACGCAGGCTGCACAGCAGTGACAGCAGGGCATCGGTGTCGCAGGGATGCAGGCCGACCGTGGGTTCGTCCAACACGTACAGCGTATCCACGAGGCGCGCGCCCAAGGAGTTGGCGAGGTTGATCCGTTGCGCCTCGCCCCCCGACAGGGTCCGGGTCTGTCTGTCCAACGTGAGGTATCCGAGTCCCACGTCCACCAGGAAACTCAAACGTGCGCGAAGCTCTCGCAGGATCGTCTCGGCTATGAGAGTCTCCATCTCGCTCAGGTCGAGTTCGTCGATCCACAGCCGCAAGTCCTCGAGGGGTACGGCGCTGACTTCGGCGATAGAGCGGCCCCCGACACTCACACACAGGGCCTTGGCCTGAATACGGGCTCCTCCGCACGAGCGGCACACCTGCGGACTCTGATACTGCCTGAGAAAGATCCGGATGTATTGCTTGTAGCGTTTTTTCTCACGGGAGATGAGGAACGGCACCACTCCTTTGAATCCAGACCCCCCGTAGAGCACGGCCTCCCGGAACTCCTCCGACAACTCCTTCCAGGGGTGGAAGAGCGATTCCCCTTGGTCGAGCGTAAACTGGCGGAGGCGCGCATGCTCCTTGTGGTAGCGGGGCTTCGTCCATGGGTCCACGGCGCCCTCGTCGATGGAGCGGTCGGGATTCGGCACGATCAGGTCGGCGGCATAGTCGAGCGTGGCGCCGAATCCGGTGCACAGAGGACACGACCCATACGGGTTGTTGAATGAAAAGAGTTGAGGCGTAGGGTCCAAGAACTCGATCTCCGGGTGCTTGGCACACCGGAAGTGCTCGGTGAACTCCATGCGCTCCGGCAGGTCACTTGAGGCGTCTGCCCCGCGATCGACCAAAATGACGACTTCGCCCTCTCCCTCCGCGAAGCAGGTGCCGACCGAATCGGCCAGGCGGTCCTCGAGCTCGGGGCCAACCTTCACGCGGTCGACCACGACCAGGGGATCCGCCACCTGCGTCAAGTCCACGCCGAGCGCGGCGGCGTCATCCGCGTCCGGGGCGGAGAGGTCCAGTTGCTCCCCCCCGGCCAGGACGCGCAGGAACCCCATCGCACGGAGGTTTTCTGCCACGAGCGCATGTTTCACCCGGCCGCTCAAGTGGAGCGGAAAGGTCACCTGCACCCGAGTCCCCTCGGGAAGGGCCAGGACCGCGTCCACCGTCTCGCTGACGGTGTTGGGCCGCACGCGATCGCCGCACTCCGGACAAGAGGTTCGGCCCACCCGAGCCCACAGCAGCCTCAGGTAGTCGTAGACCTCCGTGGCCGTGCCCACCGTGGATCGGCTCGACTTGGTCGGGTTCTTCTGCTCGATCGCCACCGCCGGCGCAAGGCCCTCGATGGAGTCGACATCGGGCTTTTCCATGCGCTCCAGAAACTGCTTCGCGTACGTAGACAGGGACTCCACGTAGCGACGCTGCCCTTCGGCGAAGAGGGTGTCCAAGGCGAGAGACGACTTGCCGGAACCCGACGGGCCGGTGATCACAGTCAGAGCACGACGGGGGATATCCACATCAATGTTCTTGAGGTTGTTCTGACGGGCCCCCCGGATGCGGATCATATCGTCCATCCCGGGATGATAGCAGACTGCGCGAGCCGGTGGAACCGACTTCCGTTGCACACGGGCGTCGGCTGTCGTCTACGGCTGTAGAAGCCGTTGACCGACTGGCCGGAAATGTCTAGGTTGGCCGCCGTGAGCACCGCAGCCCTGGCTGCCACGGTGGCCCTTCGGGACCGCCCCGGCCGGCAGGGGTTCTCACCGGCTGACCGAGCCGAACCGCGGCCCGTCGATCGATGGGCCGCGGTTTGATTTTCTTGGCTGCGGGGCTCCGGAACTCCCCTTCCCGGCAGGGTGTACCCCGAGCCCCGGCGCCCATGCGAGGAACACCGGTGAACGCAGCTCAGGATCACATCCAGGAAGAAGACGCCCTGGGGAAGGCGTACGACGCGCGCCTCATGAAGCGCCTCCTGCGTTACCTGCGGCCGTACAAACTCCAGGTGGCACTGGCCATCCTCATCCTTCTGGCGGCGGCGGGCCTTCAGGTCATCGGACCGAAGCTCACCCAGCTCGCCCTGGACGAGGCCATTCCCGACCGCGACAGCAGCTACTTGGCCGTCTTGGCCGGTGTATACATGGCTGCGGTCGTGGCGTCCTTCTTCCTGATGTACGGGCAGGCCCTACTGATGACCTGGCTCGGCCAGCGCGTCATGTTCGACCTCCGGACCGAGATCTTCGCCAAGATGCAGCGCCTGGACCTCCGTTTCTACGACCGGAATCCGGTGGGCCGGCTCATGACCAGGATCACCTCGGACGTCGAGACGCTGAACGAGCTGTTCAGCTCGGGGCTGGTGGCGGTGTTCGGCGACGTCTTCACCCTGGTCTTCATCGTGGCCTTGATGCTGAACATGCACTGGCAGCTGGCCCTGGTGACGTTCACCGTGCTGCCGTTGGTGGCGCTCACGGCAATCCTGTTCCGCGCCAAGGTGCGTACGGCGTATCGCGATATCCGGCTGAGGCTGGCGCGCATCAACGCGTTCCTCCACGAGCGCCTTACAGGCATCCGCGTCGTGCAGTACTTCAATCGCGAGCAACACGACGCGGACAGCCACGCCGAGATCAACCGGGATTACCTCGAGGCCCACCTCCGCTCCATCACCTACTATGCGCTCTTCTTCCCGGTCATCGAGCTGTTCACCGCCATCGCCCTGGCGCTCATCATTTGGCAGGGCGGCGCACTGATCCTGGCCGGGGCGCTTCAGGTGGGCATTCTCGCGGCGTTCATCCAGTGGGCACGGCGTTTCTTCCGGCCCATCCAGGACCTTTCCGAGAAGTACAACCTGCTCCAGGGGGCCATGGCGTCGTCCGAGCGCATCTTCGAGCTCCTGGATCGCGAGATCGGGGTCGGTGACCCGGAGGACCCACTTCCCCTGCCCTCGCCCCTCGAGGGTGAGATCGAGTTTCGCGACGTGTGGTTCGCATATGGGAAGAACGAAGAAGACGAGTGGGACTGGATCTTGAAGGGGGTGAGCTTCCACGTAAGACCCGGCCAAAAGATTGCCGTCGTAGGGCACACGGGCGCGGGAAAGACGACCCTGGTGAACCTGCTCATGCGCTTCTACGACGTGCAGAAGGGCGAGATCCTCCTGGACGGCGTGCCCATCCACCGCTTGCGCCTCAACGACCTGAGGGATCAGATCGGATTCGTGCTCCAGGACGTCTTCTTGTTCAGCCAGGATGTGGGCTACAACATCCGCCTCGGCAACGACGACATTTCCGACGAACGAGTACGAGCGGCGGCACAACGGGTGGGCGCAGCACCATTCATCGACCGCCTCCCCGACGGCTACTCGCAAGAGTTGGGAGAGCGCGGCTCGACCTTATCGGTGGGTGAGCGGCAGCTCGTGTCGTTCGCTCGGGCCCTGGCGTACGATCCGGCCGTGCTCGTCCTCGATGAGGCCACCAGTTCCGTGGACTCCGAGATCGAGGCCCAGATCGAGGAAGCCACGAGCCGACTCATGCTGGGTCGGACGTCCTTGGTCATCGCGCACCGGCTGTCCACGGTCCAGGGAGCAGATCACATCGTCGTGCTGCACCATGGGGAATTGTGCGAAGAAGGAACGCACCAGGAGCTACTCGAGCGAGGCGGGCTCTACGCCCGGCTGCACGAGCTGCAGTTCGCTCCGTCCGCCGCCTAGAAGCAGCCTAGAAACAGTCCAGCAGCAAATCAACGGTCCGCTCGGCCGCTCCTCGGTGCTCGAGCACGTAATCGGTCGCTGCTCTTTCGGCTCCTGCAATTGCGTTCGGATCGTCCAACCATCTGGTGAGCGCCGGACCCAGCCCGTGGGCGTCTACGGCGACCGCACCGCCCCGTTGAACCAAATCCGCCGCGGCGCGGGAGTCGGCATACCGGGGCCCGATCAGGCTGGGCCTGCCCGCGGCGGCCGGCTCGAGCACATTGTGGAGGCCGCCAGCGTGGAACCCGCCCCCGACGTAAGCGACGCGTCCCACTGAGTAGAGGTCTGCAAGGACGCCGACACGGTCCACGATGACCGCGTCGACGTTTCCGACGTCGCCATCGCGCTCCACCTTGCCCAGCGTAGTTGTCCGCCAACCCGCCGCGGCCAGCACCTTCGCCAGCCGGTCCACAGTGGCATGAGTCGGCTCATGAGGCGCGATCACCAGGCGCAGGCCAACGCACTCGACTCGGACACTCTGCAAGGCAGGCAGCAACACCGCCTCATCGGCTTCCCAAGTGGACCCCGCCACCACCGTGGGACGGTCATCGCCCTGGAAGGGAGCGAGGTGAGGCGCGGAGGGATCCACCGCGCTGGCTCGAACCCATGCGGCATCCACACCCGGGTCTCCGGTCACGTGCACGGCACCGGGCCGCGCTCCAATGCTCACGAAACGCTCTCCGTCGGACGAGTCGATCGCCGCCACCAGGTCGAGCTTGGCGAGGACCGGGCTGATCAGGGGCCGGGCCAATGGCCTCATTCGGCCCGCACCCGCGGGAAGTGTGGCGGCCACCAGCGCGACCCGAACACCCGTGCGCGCGGCCTCCCGCGTGAGCGTGGGCCACACCTCCTTCTGGGTAAAGACGAGCAAGCTCGGACGCAGCGCATCCAGAGCAGCCCGGGCGTCCGTCGCCACGTCCCAGGGCAGGTAGCCCGCGACATCCGCGGGCATGCGCGCCGCCACCGCCTCGGCCGATGGAGAAAAATGAGTGAAGGCGATCTGAAGATCGGGCCGCCGCGCCTGAACAACCTCGAGCACCGCCCTCGCCTGCAGGGCCTCGCCAACGGACGCTGCGTGGAACCAGACCAGGCGACGACTCGGGTCCCTACCTTCGGCGGCCCACCCGGAGAGAGTGTCCACCGCATGGCGCCTAGCCCGAAAGCCGCGAGCCATCTTCGAGGAGCCCAACGCCAGCAGCGGTGAGGCGGCCTTCAGGCCGCGCACTATCGACGCGTACAGGACCTCCGCGAGTGTCATGGCGCCAGCATAGAACGTCGCGAGCAGGAACGACAGCCCGGGATACCTTGAACTCGGCGTCGCGTTCGAGTTATTAAAGACAATCGACCCGCCCCTCGTATTATGTTGCGGACATGAGGTTCGACATGTGACCCACATGCGACCGTATTTCCGGGGGATTCTCCCCGTCGACAAAGGAGCGAACCATGAGGCCAGTCTTTCTGGCCATGATGGTGATCGTAGTTGGGGCCGCCGTCCGCGCAGGGGGCGGTGCGGTAACGAGCAAGGGAAACGCCAAGCTGGTAGGCTATGGCCTCATGCTCGCCGGGTTCATCGCTGTAGGGATGAATGCCGTAGTCGTCATCGGCGTGGGCGAGGTGGGGGTCAAGCACTTTTGGGGAACCGTCGACCCGATCAGCCTTCCGCAGGGCATCCACTTCATCAACCCTCTGGCTTCGGTCGAGAAGATGTCCGTGCGGGAGCAAGCCTATCCGCCGGACGGCAGCGTCGAGCGGATCGACGCTCAGACCAGCGAGCAGATGAACGTCGCACTCGAAATCTCCCTGCTCTTCCGGATCGACCCGGCGCTCGCGCCGGAGCTCTATCAGACGATCGGAACCGAAGAGGACATCAAGCGCCGCATCATCCTGAACGCGGTACGGAACGGCGTGAGGGACGCGATAGCGACCAAGTCCATCAACGAGATCTTCTCGCCCAACCGCCGCGAAGTCTCGGCGGCGATGGTAGAGGCGGTGCAAGCCAAGGCCGGCGCCCGCATCGAGGTTCTCGACGTCTTCGTCCGGGACATCCAGACGCCACCCCGTGTGCGGGAGGCGATCGAGGAAAAACTCCAGCGTGAGCAGCAAGTGGCCGCCGAGAGGTTCCAGACCGAGATCATCCAGGAGCGTGCACGCCAGGAGGTCGAGGCGGCCAAGGGACTCGCTGAAGCCCAGCGGATCATCACGGCGGGCCTGACGCCCGCATACCTGCCGTTCCACTACATCGAGACGCTCGGCGAGTTGCCCGGCGGCTCAGTGGTCTACGTGCCCACCGAGGGTGGCGTGCCCCTGATGAGGAACATCGGCGGAGGACGCTAACAACCTTGCGCCGGCCCAGCCGCACTTCTTGGATTCGAGCGCTCCTTCTGGCCACATTGGCGGGCGGAGCGCTCGCTTCCGCGTGCTCACCCATTTACGTGATCAAGGCCGGCCTCGCGGAGGCCAAGATCCTCAGGGCGCGCCGCCCCCTCCCCGAGGTGATTCTGGATCCCGCGACCGATGAGCGCACGCGTGGAAAGCTCACGCTCGTCCGTGAGGCCCGGCGCTACGCGATCGACGTACTCCAGCTGGACGTGGGCGACTCCTACACGACCTTCTCGCAGCTCGAGAAAGACACTCTCGCGCTGGTGCTCTCCGCCGCACACCGTGACCGGCTCGAGTCGAAGACGTGGTGGTTTCCCGTGGTGGGCAGCATCCCCTACCGGGGCTTCTTCGACGTGGGCGACGCCAAGGACGAACAACTGAAGCTCGAGGAACAAGGCTTCGACACGTACCTCCGGCCCACGGGTGCGTTCAGCACCCTCGGGTGGTTCGCCGACCCCCTCGTCTCCAGCGTGCTGAGGGCCGACGAGGTGGACGTAGTCGAGACCGTTCTGCACGAGCTCTCGCACAACCATTTGTTCGTGAGCGGTCAGGTCCGCTTCAACGAGAGCTTCGCCAGTTTCGTGGGGCGGGCGGCGGCGGCCGATTTCTTCTGTTCACGCGAGGGTGGAGGCACCGACACGGTTTGGTGCCAACGGGCCAGGGCCCGCTGGGACGACGATCAGACCTTCTCCCGCTTCTTGGATACCTTCGTCGGTGAAATCGAGGCGTTCTACGCGAACGACAGCCTCGACTACGAGGGCAAGGTCGCCGGCCGGGACGAGATCTTCTCACGGTACAGGAGGATTTTCGCGGAGGAGGTTCAACCCACCTTCAAGGTGAGCACCTTCCAGTATTTCTTGAGCGTTCCGTTGAACAACGCCATAATCCTGGCGCGCATGCGGTATCACCACCGCCTGACCGATTTCCAGACCCTCTTGGAGGAAAAAGGCAGCCTGAAGGAAGCGGTTCGTTACCTGGCGGCTGAGGCCCATGGGGCGGACGACCCGTTCGAGCTCCTACCCTCCACGGCCGTGGCAACGACGGCCCAACAGACCTCTGGAGCCCGTGACTGACAACCAAGACGATGTAGAGGCCGCCGGGCCGGAAGAGACCTATCGACAGAGAGCCCGCACGGCGCACGATCGGGGCGAAGCCCTTGCCCAGAAATCACACGCTCTATCCAACTGGCGCATGAGCCTCTTTCTGGCAGGATCGACCTTAGTCGTTCTCAGCCAGACACTGCTCCCGGGCCTCGCACTCCCCCTGCTGATCGCCGGTTTTGCCCTGGCGAACGCCTTCCTGGTGCTCATGTATCGGCACGCACGTGTCAGGCGGGCGGAAGCCTGGCAAGCGCAACTCGAGCACGTGAGCAACCAGACCGGCGCCCGGCTGCGCCGAGCGTGGGATGAGCTGGACGAGCTCGACGTCGCCCCGGCCATCGACCACCCGTATGCCGATGATCTGGACGTGTTCGGGCACGCTTCACTGATCGGGCTCCTCGGCGCCGTGGGAACCCGCCCTGGGATACAAGCCCTGCGCGCATGGCTCATGGATCCGGCCTCCCCATCCGAAATTCGGGCCCGCCAAGAAGCCGTGGCCGAGCTGACCCCAATGCTGGACTTCCGCGATTCGCTCACGGCTCGCGGAAGAATGCTCGGTTCAGTGACCGTCGAGGAGCTGGAGAGCTTATTGGCGTGGGCGGAAGAGCCCGTGTGGCTGCGCGACAAGAAGGTCGTCCGGATCCTGTCGTGGGTGCTTCCGTTTCTGACCGTCTCGACAATCACGCTCCATGCCATGGGCGTCGTCGGTTACCTATGGATCCCGCCCATTGCCGCCACCCTGGTGCTCATGCGTCATGTGGGCACGCGGATCTTGGGCGACTTCGCGCGCTTGTCGTCGGGCGACTCCGGACTCAGGCGGTATGCCGAGGTGGTTGAAGAGATCGCCGCGCAGGACTTCGAGAGCCCGCATCTTCGCGGCCTACGTGATGGACTGACCGAGGGACATGAGCCGGCACCCGGTGCGCTGAGGCGCCTGTTCAGGTGGATCGAGTTGTCGGACCTCCGCCTTTCGGACCTACACTTCCCGATGAACCTTCTCACGCTCTGGGACATCCACGTTTATGCCGCCCTCGATCGCTGGCGAGAGCGCTGTGGACTGGATCTGCGGCCCTGGCTCGACAGCCTCGGGGACACGGACGCGCTCTCGGCCCTGGCCGGGCTCGCGCACGCTCACCCCGGCTGGACATTCCCCCAGGTTGAGGAGTCCGCCGAGCCGGTTCTCGCAGCCAAGGGGCTGGGGCACCCCCTGTTATCTACGGCCAAGTGCGTTACCAACGACGTGACCGTCGGTCCACACGACACGTTCCTTCTGGTAACCGGCTCCAATATGTCCGGGAAGAGCACGCTTCTCCGGGCCATAGGCCTCAACACGGTTCTGGCCGGAGCGGGCGCACCGGCATGCGCGAGCTCGCTCTCGATGCCACCCCTCGAGCTACGTACGAGTATGCGTATCCGCGACTCGATCGAGGAAGGCGTCTCCTATTTCATGGCCGAACTCAAGCGCCTCAAGGAGGTCGTCGACGCGGCGCACGCGGAGAGTCGCACCGCCGGATCCCACTTGCTCTACCTCCTGGACGAGATCCTGCTCGGCACGAACACGGCCGAACGGCAAATCGCGGCTCGTCAGGTGATCCGACACCTGCTCGATAGCGGCGCGATCGGCGCCGTCACGACGCACGATCTCACGTTGGCCGACGCCGAGGACCTGAAGGCGCGGGCTCACCCGGTCTTCTTCACGGAGGCGGTCGGCGAGGCCTCGGACGATGCGGTGCTCCAGTTCGACTACCAGCTTCGCCCAGGAATCGCGAACTCCACCAACGCACTCAAGCTGATGCGCCTGATCGGGCTCGACGGCAACGGGGCTCGAACGGGCGGAGGCCCTCACCAGGCGGCCGAGTGAGCGACCCTGATCCCAAGCGCAAAGGCCGCTCGGAGGGCCACCCTCGGAGCCCCGGCCTAAACTCAAATTCGTCCGTTGTACAGGAGGGTCGCATCTTGTAGGTTGTGTGGATTCCGATTCTTGACCTCCGCGGCTGGAGCTGGCCTCCACCGAAACACACGAACATGAGCACCGACCCCCCAACCGGCTACTCACCCGCCGAAGTTGAAGCAAAATGGCAGGAGAGCTGGGAAAAACAGGGCACGAACCGCTTTACGCAGGACGACCTGCGAGCGCCCGACCGCCCCTACTACAACCTGATGATGTTCCCCTACCCATCCGCCGAGGGGCTGCACGTCGGGAATATCTACGCGTTCACGGGCGCTGACGTTCATGGCCGTTTCCGGAGGTTGACGGGACACACCGTGTTCGAGCCGATCGGGTTCGACGCATTCGGGATCCACTCGGAGAACTTCGCCCTGAAGCAGGGCATTCACCCGATGGATCTGATCCCGAGCAACGTGGCGAACTTCACGCGGCAGCTCCGGCGTATCGGTGGCATGTTCGATTGGGACCACTCGGTCGACACGACGGACCCGGCTTACTATCGCTGGACGCAGTGGATCTTCCTCCAACTGTTCAAGGCTGGCCTCGCCGAACGGAAGGAAGCCCCGGTCAACTGGTGCCCATCCTGCATGACGGTGCTGGCCAACGAGCAGGTGATCGCCGGGACATGTGAGCGCTGCGACACCCCCGTCGAGCAGCGCACGATCGCGCAGTGGTTCTTCAAGATCACCAAGTACGCCGCGAAGCTCCTGGACAATCTGGACCACCTCGACTGGTCGGACTCGACCAGAAAGGCTCAGGTCAATTGGATCGGCCGGAGCGAGGGAGCGCTGCTGCGCTTTCCCATCCTTTCGCCGGGCGATGTGACTGCGGGCGTCGGTGATACGATGACCGTCGCCGCGGACGCACTCCCAGCCGACGCGAAGCAAATCGGTGTCTTCACGACGCGGCCAGATACGGTTTTCGGCGCCACCTATATGGTTCTGTCGCCGGAGCATCCGCTGGTGGATGAAGTCACCGCCCCCGAACAGGCGGACGCCATCCGTGAGTACCGCGAGCTCGCCACGAAGACGGACCTGGTCGCACGCCAGAAGACGGAAAAGGACAAGACGGGCATTTTCACCGGTGGCTATTGCCTCAACCCGGCCACGGGCGAGCCCATTCCGATCTGGATCGCCGATTACGTCCTGATGGGCTACGGCACAGGCGCCATTATGGCTGTGCCGGGGCATGATCAGCGGGACTTCGAGTTCGCTTCCGCGTTCGGGCTCACGATTCGGCGGGTCGTGGCTGCCCCGGGCGAGGACGCCGACACGCCGCTGGACGAGGCCTATCAGGGAGACGGCTCCCTGGTGAATTCGGAGCACTTCGACGGAATCCCCGTGGCCGATGCCAAACCCGCCATCGTGGAGTGGCTCGCCGGGCGGGAGTTGGCCGAGGCCCAGGTCAACTTCAGGATTCACGATTGGTGCATCTCACGTCAGCGATACTGGGGGCCGCCGATTCCGATCATCTACTGCGATGACTGCGGGGCGGTCCCCGTACCGGAGGAAGATCTGCCCGTCGTCCTGCCGCGTGTGGAGGACTTCAAGCCCGATGATTCCGGAGTGAGCCCGCTGGCTCGTGTAGAAGAGTGGTATCGCACGGAATGCCCGGAGTGCGGCGCGGGCGCACGCCGGGAGACGGACGTGTCCGATACGTTCTTGGACAGTTCTTGGTATTTCCTTCGCTATCCGTCCACGGACTCCGGCGACAAGGCGATGGACGAGGACATCACGCGTACCTGGCTCCCGGTGGATTGCTACATCGGCGGGAACGAGCACGCCGTGCTGCACCTGCTCTACGCGCGCTTCATTACGATGGCGCTGCACGACCTGGGGCACGTCGAGTTCGATGAGCCGTTCGTGCGGTTTCGGGCCCACGGATTGATCATTCGTGAGGGCGCCAAGATGTCCAAGAGCAAGGGCAACGTGGTCGTCCCAGACCAGATCATCGAACAGTATGGCGCAGACACGCTTCGGACCTACCTGATGTTCCTGGGGCCCTTCGAGGAGGGCGGTGACTACCGCGACGAAGGTATCCAGGGCCCGCACGGGTTCCTGCACCGGCTGTGGGACACTGTGGTCAACGCCGAAGACGGGACGCCTGACCCGGACGTCGAACGGAAGCTCCACCAGACAATCGCCCAGGTCACGGACCAAATCCCCACGCTCCAGTACAACACCGCTATCGCTGCACTCATGGAGTACCTCAACAGCGTCAGGGCCGGTGGCCGCACGGCGGTCCGTGCCGAAGTCGAGCCATTGGTCGTGCTGACCGCACCGTTCGCACCGCACATCGCCGAAGAGTTATGGAGCCGACTCGGGAAAGAAGGGACCATCTTCGGAAAGAACTGGCCGGAGCACGATCCGGAAAAGGCGAAGGAGTCGTCCGTCGAGGTCGCGGTGCAGGTAAATGGCAAGCTGCGGGGCACTGTGCGCGGGCCCATGGGCATGAGCCAGGAGATGGCCGAAGAGCTGGCCCGGAAAGAGGAAAACGTGGCCCGTTATCTCGATGAGGGCATCGTGAGACGAGCGATTTATGTGCCTAACCGGCTGCTTAACTTTGTAGTGGGGAGTGCCGATGCTTGAAACGCCCAGGGAGGTGAACCCGGAGCTGGATCAACTTTGCATAAATGTGGTGCGTGTCCTATCGATGGATGCGGTGCAGAAGGCCAACTGTGGACACCCAGGGGCGCCCATGGGCTTAGCACCCCTCGGGTACCTGCTCTTTACGAGGCACCTTCGGCATAATCCGGCGAATCCGGGTTGGCTGGACAGGGATCGGTTCGTTCTTTCTCCCGGACACGCTTCGATGTTGCTTTACTCGCTTCTGCATCTGACGGGATACGATCTCCCGCTGGAGGAACTGGCGGATTTCCGCCAGTGGGGGTCGCGCACGCCCGGCCACCCCGAAGCGGGACACACTCCGGGAGTCGAGACCACCACAGGGCCGCTCGGGCAGGGCATCGCGAACTCCGTCGGCATGGCCATGGCCGAACGCTGGCTCGCAAAACGGTACAACCGCCCCGGGCACGACATCGTCGGCCACCACACCTGGGCGATCTGCTCGGACGGCGATCTCATGGAGGGGATTTCGCACGAGACGGCCGCTTTCGCCGGGCATCAGAAGCTCGGGCGGTTGATCTGGCTCTTCGACGACAACCGCATCACGATCGAGGGCAGTACCGACCTGGCCTGCTCGACGAACCAGGCGGATCGATTTCGGAGCTATGGCTGGCACGTCCAGACGGTGGATGACGGAACCGACCTGGAGGCGCTGAATGGGGCGATGGAGGCCGCAAAGAAGGAACATGGAAGGCCTTCGTTCATTTCGGTGAGCACCCGCATCGCGGAGGGCAGCCCCAACAAGGTGGGTCATCACAGCACCCACGGCGCAGCTCTCGGTGAGGACGAGGTGGCCGCCACCAAGGAGAATCTCGGTTACCCCTCAACCGAGCCGTTCCACATTCCGGACGAAGCGCTCGAAGTGTGGCGGCGCGCCATTGCCAGTGGAGCCCGCCAGGAGGGCGAGTGGGCCGAGCGGTGGGCAGCATACGAGGGTGCACACCCCGACCTCGCTGCCGAGCTCGAGGGCGCCATGGCCGGACGCCTCCCGGTGGGTTGGGACGACGAGATCCCCAATCTGGACGGGGAGGCCGACGCCACTCGCTCGTCCTCCGGGAAGGTGCTCCAGGGATTGGCTGCCGGCGTTCCGGGCCTGATCGGGGGATCCGCCGACCTGGGGCCGTCCAACAAGACGGATATAGTAGGCGCAGATCCGCTGCTGCCGGAATCGCCGGATGGTCGAGTGATCCACTTCGGCGTGAGGGAGCACGCGATGGCCGCCATCATGAACGGCATGGCGCTTCACGGCGGTGTGAGGCCGTTCGGTGGCACGTTCCTCATCTTTTCGGACTACATGAGACCGTCCATCCGTCTGGCCGCAATGATGGGACTGCCGGTCATATACGTCTTTACGCACGACAGCATCGGCCTGGGTGAGGATGGTCCGACCCACCAGCCCGTCGAGCACCTCATGTCACTGCGAGCCATTCCGAACTTGATGGACTTGAGGCCGGCCGATCCTGCAGAGACCGTGGAGGCCTGGCGCGCGGCGATGGCGCGCACCGACGGGCCTTCGTTCCTGTCCCTCACGCGGCAAAAGGTGCCCGCGCTGGTGCGCACCGGAGACGCTGCGGAATGCCTGGCCAAGGGTGCGTACATCCTGGCGGAGGCAACGGGAGGCACACCCGACCTGGTCCTGATCGCAAGCGGGTCCGAGGTTCAGCTCGCGGTAGAAGCGCGGGACGCCCTGGAGTCGGACGGAGTCCCTACTCGGGTTGTGAGCATGGCGAGCTGGCACCTCTTCTGTGCCCAGTCCCAGGCCTATCGCGACGAGGTGCTCACATCAACGGCCGTGCGTGTGGCCGTGGAAGCAGGCAGTACGCACGGGTGGGCACGGTGGGTGGGAGACAACGGCGGAGCCGTAGGAATCGACCATTTCGGAGCTTCGGCTCCATCGCCGACGCTGTACGCCGAGTTCGACATCACGGCCGAGAAGGTGGCTGGAACGGCACGAAGTCTGCTAGAAAAGAACCGCCATGAGTCTTTGGCATAGAACTTCTACGAACGCGATTTCGACGCCGAGTTCGTTTGGCGCGGGGCTGAGCATATTGAGGCGGGGAGAACGGACATAGGCACACCGATAACCATTCTGGTGGTCGAGGATGAGGAGACCGTGCGTAAGGTCACGGTCGCCTGCTCGCCAAGCTCGGATACGAAGTGCATTCCGCTCCGGACGCGCGCGTGGCGCTGGAGTTCGTTCTGGACCGGGGCACCGACGTCGATCTGGTGCTCACGGACATCGTAATGCCCGGCCTGACCGGCATAGAGATGGTCGAGATCCTCGAGCAGTCCCGGCCCGACTTGAAGTTTTTGTTCATGTCCGGGTACGCTTCGCGTGAACTCGGGCGTGAACTATCCTCTCCGCCGGAGCCCTTCCTGCCCAAGCCCTTTTCGCTCGATCAACTCTCCGAAGCGGTCGAAGACGCCCTCATGGGCGATCCGCGCGACTAAAGTCCTGGTTTCGCGCCGCCGATCCTCATAGGAGTGGCATCGTGACCAGGGTCTCGCCAGGGGGGCAGAGGCAGGTCCACGAGCGCCTGTGAGCGGCGTGTCCAAGCCACGAGAGCACGACTGGAACGGAAGCATCGGCGTGATCACGATTTCCGGAAGCTACCCCGGGGGACCCAAGAAACAGACCTTGCGCTCGAAGAAAGAGAGCGAGCGTTACGCTGTGATCCCCGGCGTGAGCGACCTTGAGCATTGGGCTCGACAAGCCAAGGTCGAGACACAGCGGAGGAAGAGGGCTCGGCGTATCCAGGTCGGCTTCGCGTGTGCTCTGCTCGCTGCGGGGGGTGTCGGTGGCTACGTGGGGCTCAGCGCCCATACGACGCCGGAGCAGCTTGCCGAAGAGGAGCGTTCCAAGGCCCAAGCTCCGGGCGAACTCAGTGACCAGGCGAACCGGCTGATCAACGAGTTGTGGAAGATGGAGGACCTGGAACGGGCGCCCAGACGGTGAAAACACCATGATCGCACTCCACCGCAACCGTCTCGGGTGGCAGAAACTGGTCAGTACTTCCCCCGCCCACGCAGAGCTGTTGGCAGTGGATGACGAGCCCGACGTCCGCCAGACGATGGAGCGGCTCGTGACCCAGTTCGGCTACTCCGTTCGCACCGCCGCATCCGCCGAAGAAGCGGATACGTGGCTTGCCTCTAAGCGGTTCGACGCACTCCTGCTCGACATCGAGCTCCCCCGCATGAAGGGCGTCGAGTTCCTCAGTTGGGCGCTTCAACGCGACCCCGAAATGGCCGTTGTCATGATGACCGGCGTGGACGATCCGGACATCGCGCTGGAGTGTCTCGAAGCGGGTGCGCGCACCTATCTGGTCAAGCCCGTCGAGGCGAAATTCCTCCGCATTGCCCTGCGGGATGCCCTGTCGATGCGACGTATTCTGGTCGAGCGTAACGATCTCCAACAACGATACTGAGCCCTCCGCCCGCCGGGGCGCATTAGCCGATCCCACCGCAGCACCCAAGACTCCATACCTCGTACCAAATATGGGAACCCCGAATCCCCCCCATGCGTTCAACGGATGCCATGGGAAAACCGCATATCAAGCTCGCTGGATTAGTTCTGTTCGCGGGGCTCACGGTGCACGCTTCCGGGTGCGGCCCGGGCGACATCGAGGGTGGCGCCGCAGCATCGGAGGCGGCGAGCGCCGTTGAGGCTGCGAACCCCGCCATTTGGGAGGCCATGTCGGCGAGTGGCGTCCCGGTGACGGTCACGGTCGAGCCCTATCCGGTGCGCGTCGGTGACACGAGCTTCCACCTCGCGTTTGGCTGGGAAGTGCCCGACTCCATCCCAGTGTCGATCGACATCGTGTCGCCCGAGATGCCGATGATGGGCATCCGGCGCTACGCGGCCCACCGCATGGCGAGCGGCGACTACACGGTGTCGGCGCCCATCATGATGGACGGTGTTTGGCAGATCTATGTGAACCTCGGCGTCGGAGTCGACGCCGCCTCCTTCGAATTCGTGGCGGAGCCAAGTGAAGAGGGGGCCGGCCACGAGCACGGAACTCGCCTCGAGGTCGAGGAGGCGCCGGATCACACCGGGACCCAGGCGCACTCTGGCCACGGCGGGCAAGATGAGCATTGATCGAGAAAATCACGGACCGGGTGCCCTCCCAGGAACCCATGGAGCCGTGTTCGAGTTGTTTGTTCGGAGACCGGACGCACGGTCCGGATTTTTAGCGTCACTTATTCGCAATTGGAGGTAGTTCTAATGCGCAAACTTGCGTTGACCGTTCTCTCGCTCGGCGTGCTGGCCCTCTCGGCCATGCCCGCTTCGGCGCAGATGATGCAAATGGCCGAGGATGCCGAGGACGTGAGCTTCACCGCTACGGTGGTGGACCTGTCCTGCAAGGTCGTGTACAACCTGAGCGGCGATGATCATCGCATGTGCTCCCAGGTGTGCGCGGACAACGGCATTCCGCTCGGATTGCTTACGGCTGACGGCACTTTCTACCTGCCTGTCAGTGCTGGCATGCCGGGCACCAGCGCCAACGAGCTTCTCAAGCCGCATGCCGAGCATACCGTTCGCGTGACGGGCAAAGTCATCAAGCGCGCCGGCATGAACACGATCATCATCGAGAGCGTGGAGATGGAGGAGTAACACTCCTGATCCTGATGATTTTCGCTGAATTCATGCGGCGGAACCGTGAAGGCCGGGGCCTCGGCTCCGGCCTTCTTATTCTTGTGGCGCTTCTGAGCGCCTGCAATACGGGACCGGGACCGGTGAGTGATCCGGTCGAGGACTACCGTGCTCCCGACGTCACAACGGTGGAGGGTGTGCGCACGGTCGAGAATCACGGACCCGCAGAGCATCTCCGTGTCTACGAGAGCCTCCCCACCAAGGGCCTGCGGCTTCTGTTCATGGGCAACCGTGCCGCGGTCCCGCTCCCGGACGGTGGCGCTGCCTGGCCGGACGCCGACGGAGCGCGGATCCTGATGTTCGACGGACGCGGTGTGGTGGCCGGCATTCTACAGGGTAGGCCGAAGGAGGGTGGCGACCTCACGCGGCCCACCTACGTCTCGATCGACTCACGTGGCGTCGTGGCCGTGGAGTCGGACGGCCGGGGCTTGCTGTTCGAGGGGGAAACGCCGTCGCAATGGGTCGACAACGAGGTGCCGGCACCGCTGAGTGGTGAAGCCGGTCGCGGACTCGTCGCGGCGCGCACGATCCTGGAGTTCAGCCTCGCCCCCATACGCTCGCGTGATCCACTCATGTGGGTCCGAAACGCCTTCTCGGGCGAGCTGCGGCCGATCGGGAAGGTTACGCGGCCCTCCGAACCGTTCCTCGGGCAACTGGCGAATACCGGATGGGCCCATGTAGCACCCGACGGAATGATCTACTTCGCGTCATCGGTGCGACCCGAAATCAACGCGTTCACGCCTGATGGCGAGTTGGCTTGGAAGAGCCGTTGGAGTCCGCCTTCAGAGATCGATCCCCCAGTGCTTCGTCCCATCGACGGGACGCTCACCCCGGTCTACCACGTACTCCAGCATGGACTGACGGTGGGGCCGGACGGATACATCTATGTCTTGGCCGCGCCCCATGAGGGACGTGGGCCGACACACGTGTACACGTTCGCGTCCGACGGCACACTCCTACGGACCGGCGAGGTCCCGAGTGCCGGGGCGGTTTTTGCCGACCGAAGCGGCCACGTTTATGCGCTGAGCATGGAGGACGCCCTCGCCCGGACGGGCGAGCCGGAGCGCGTCTTGTTCCCCACGTTCGACCTCACTGAATTGGGCGGCGACGAGCCGGTCCGCCTCGACGACTACTTGGGGAAAGTGGTGGTCATAAACTTTTGGGCGAGCTGGTGCGGTCCGTGTCGAAGAGAGATGCCACAACTCGCCGCGTATGCTCGCGAGCTCGACCCCGACAAGGTGGTCGTGATCGGCCTGAACGAAGACATCTCGGCCTCCGACGGCCTGGACTTCCTGGAAGAGATCGGGCACGTCGGGTACCTCAACGCCGAGGGTGGTGGGCGGTTGAGAAGCCGTTACAACTACCGCGGGCTACCCTACACGGTCATCTTGGACCGCGAGTTGAAAGTGGTCCGTCGGCTGTACGGGTTCGGCGAGAATATCGATCCGATTCGGCGAATCGTGGACGAAGAATTGCGGCGAGGACAGCCGAGCACGCTGGACTAGGGTCCAGCCCCGCTACGTCGCTAGAGCGAGGAAGCCTCCAGCGCGATCGTCATGAGCCGCTCGGCGGAAACCTCACCCACCAGTGCCTGCTCGATGGAGGGCGTCGCCCATGTGACCACGGAAGGCGCAGCCTGATCCTCGGAGCGATCGGGCAAGATGCTCGACCGCCTCGGCGCGCGCTCCTCCACACCTTCTCTCGGAATGAGGTAGTGCGTCACCTCGAGGCCGTTCTGCCAGTAGCGAATCATCGCCCCGCGGCGGCCGTCCAAGAAACACACCTCAGCCCCGGCGAGCCGCAGCCCTTCGATCTGCATCGGCGTGATCAGGAGGCCCAGCTCCCTCACCAGAAAGCGGGAGACCTCAGCCGGATCGGACGACACGATGTTGTCCTGGCCCACGGCCCTGCGGAGGTAGTCGTCTATGAATAACTCGCCGGCCTCGTGCGGGGTGGTCGAACGGCTCACCCACATGGCGGTGGTGCCTAGCGCCGAAAGGAGCACCAGCGAAGCTGCGGCCGCTACCGCCCAGCGTGGAAGGGCGAGGGATCCCGGCCCAACCTGGGCATCCCGATTCACTTCTGCCGTCCGGTTCCCAGCCCGTTCCCTGGCCAGCGAGTCGAACACCCGCTCGCGAACCCTGCGCGGGGCGCGCTCCTTGCGCAGCCTGGAATAGGCATCTAGAAGCTGGCGGTCTTGGCGGAAGTACTCCTGGCACTCGCCGCATTCCTCGATGTGCTCACGCGCAAGCAGAACACCTTCCCCTGCAAGCCGTAGCTTCTCGGGGGGCCACAACGCCTCTCTGGCGGCCGCGCAATTCATGGGCATTTCAACTCATGCCTCCGTCGGTCCCGTTGCGCCCGCTTCTCGGCTTCAACACCGCAGACATGAGCGTATGACGGAATCGAAGGAGATCCTTCAGTTCTTCAGTATCTGTGTGGAGTGCCGCGGAGGCCTCCCGGTATGTCCACCGCCTCAAGACAACCAGCCACAAGGCGGCGCGGGCAAGGGCGGGTACCTGTCCCGCCGCTTCGTGCAGCGCTCCAGGGTCAACCGAGCCGACATACTGCGAGGGGCTCTTGGGTTCAGCGGCGCGTGCCTGGGCCGGCCCGTCATTCTTGGGAAGGAGAGCCAGGAATTCCTGCATGAGCCTGCCCTCCAGCCACTGATCCGGACTCTCACCACCACCCGTTTCGCGAAAAACGTGAAACGCCTTGGTGAGGGTCCAAAGCAGCAAGTCCTCTGCGGCCACCTCATCGCCCGCCTGCAGAAAGAGAGCCCCCTGAAAGAGACCGTCTACCTCTTTGGCTGCCAACTCTTCGAACGTCTGCGACATCCAGTGGACTCCGAATCGTGAACCCTTGGGTCGAATCCAGACCCACAATACGAATACACTAACCGCCGATTTGGTTCACGGTCCAGGGCTAAGGGTTGTGTTCATTGGTACTCGTCGGAACCAGACCAAGGGCGTGAGCATGAACACACCTGACGTCAACTTGGCAATAAGGAAGTCTGTGACGGTGGCCTGGGCGCCCGAAGACGCATTCCGGCGCTTTACCGGAGACAGGAACGACTGGTGGCCGACCGAAACACACTCCGTGGGTCAGCACGAGTCCGTGCAGGTTGTCTTCGAGATGCACCAAGGCGGAAGGAGCTTTGAGAGAACGGCCCAAGGCGTGGAATCAGATGGGGGAAGGTGTTGGAGTGAGAACCGCCCACGCGCTTCGTGATGAGCTGGCATCCGGGTCGCGACGAGGAGGGGGCGCAACGCTTGGAGGTGACCTTCCACGCCGAGGGAGACGGAACGCGTCTCGAGATCGTGCACAGCGGCTGGGAGAAGCTCGGCGACGAGGAACGGATCGACGCCGCCCTGGCCGGCTACGACGAAGGTTGGGACATGGTGCTCGTGCGCTACGTGGCATAGGGAAGCCCCCAGGTGACCAACACCTGAGAGCCGGGCGGAGCCGGTGGGCCCGAGTAGGCTAGGTCGGCCCCCACCTCAATCGCCCGACGCACAAGCCTCCCGGATCGGCGCATACAGTGCGTCCATGCACATCCACTCCCTCGTAAGGAGGAAGCCCAGATCCTCGAGCTGCGTGTTCGCGAGGTTGGCGGCCTCGACATGCCTCCCTACGATGAGATACACCTCGGTGGACCACCACTGCGTGACGGCTCTGGCCATCGTGCCCGAGCCCACGAAGTGGGACGAAGCCACGGCTCGAAGCGCGTTCTCGGCTTCCTCGACGCGGGCCTGTGCGGTGTCGCCGTTGTGATGGTAGAGGTCCGCTCGCGTCATGTGGTAGAAGACCGGGTCGTGCCGCACGGAGTCGAGGGGCACGTCGAGCAGAGCCTGCTGCACGTCGGACGTGAGCATGCGGGCCAAATACCGCAGCTCGGGCCGCAGGATGGCTGCCATGACCGACTGGGCGTTCGTCGAGTCCTCGACCGCCGCCCTCGCGATGGCGCCCAGCACGGTCACGTCGCCCGATTGGAACACGCTCATCGAACCGCGCGCCAGCATGGTGCGCGCGTCGTCCTCGGGCCCGGGCCCACTCACGGCGGCGAGTGCCAGGTCGTAATACTTCGTGGCGTTGCCGTAGTCGTCGATCAGCGCGTACGTCTCGGCCGTGACGTACGCCTTGTCCCACGCGTTGGGCTGGCTCTTCGAGGCCTGAAGCAGTAGTCGATGGCCTCCTGCCATTTTCTCTGGCGGCGCAGGACCAGCCCCATGATGTGTGCCGGGCAAAGCCGCTGGCAAGCGGGTTCGACGACCCCGGCCTAACGAATTCCGTCGAACGTGAGGTTCTGAATCGGGTAGCGGGCCCAGTCACCGTAGTCGAAGTGCCACCACTCGAACTCGTAGACCTCGAAGCCCTCGGCTTCCATGGCGTCCCGGAGCAGCTCGCGGTGCCAGCGCTGCCGTGAGGTGCCACCGGGATACTCCGGGAACGAGCGGTCGGACATCTCGTCGTATCCGCCCACCATGGGCACCGGATCACCGGTGGCCAGGTCGTACAGCGTCAGGTCCACCGCCGCTCCCCGGTTGTGGCGCGATCCGTTCGCCGGGTTGGCGACGAAGATCCTCTTGTCGGCCGGCGTTGCGTCCCAGAACATTTTCGTGACGTACCAGGGGCGGTACGCGTCATGGATCAACAAGCCGTACCCGGCGTCTCTCAACTTCCGGTGTGCGCGGACCAGCGCCTCGGCGGCGGGCCGCTGCATGAAGGCCCGCGCTTCGTCGTAGAAGACGGATTGCATGAAGTTGTTCGTGGTGGCGTAGCGGATGTCGTAGCGGATGGTGGCGTCGAGGGTGTTGAGCTCGAGCAGGTCGGAGTCCAGGAAGTCGCCCTCTTCCGGAGGGGGGTTCGCAGCCAGAGCCTCCGACCTGAGCTCCTCGACGGGCCGTACCGGGTCGATCGTGAACGTTTCACCCGCCTCCGTACCGACTTTCCGTCGGCGGAAGACCACGCTGGCCGCCTCCACCTCGCTGGCCTTCCCTGCCCCGTCCCGCCGGAATACCAGGCGCTCACCGTGGTAGAGACCCCAGTCGGGAAAGGCGAACACGTCCGGGGAGAGCTCCTCGAGCGGGTACTGGAAGAACCACTCGATCAGGGCGTGCAGCCGGCCCTCGTGCTCGAGCACGTAGAGCGTGTTGTGGTCCCATCCGTACTCGCCGATGAGCCCCTTCCAGCGAGTTGGCGCCGGGTCGGGTAAGGGGGTGGGAGCGCGCGGCATCAGCCGACCATCCACGAGCACGCCTTCGTGCGTGGGCAGAATCCGCATGCCGTACGAGAGACGGTCGTCCACCACGAGCGTGTCTCCGATGGCTCGGAGCCTGAGACGCATTCCCGAGCTCGCGAGCCACGCGTGGGTCTCGCCTCCGCGCACCGTGATCTCGAGGCTCTCATCGCCGGTTCCGTAGCGGCCGGCCACCGATTCCGCCAGTCCCTCTGGTATATCGTGCGTGGTCTCGGCCTCGGGGAGCGGTCGACCCTCACGCGCCGCGAGCATGAGCTCCAGCGCGTAGCGGGTGATCCGGCTCACCACCGCGTTCGCCACGTCCATGCTCGTCACCGCGGCGGCCCCCAGCTTGGCGTCCGGGAGTGCGGCCAGGTCGGTGGCGAAGCCGTAGATGGCGCCGCCGTGGCCGATGATCCGCTGCCCTCTGAACTCGGAGAGCCTGAAACCGATGCCGTAGCCTGTCGTGGCGCCGGTCTCGGCGAACTGGGGCCGGAGCATCGCCTGGAGCGTGGAAGGACTCACCACCACTCCGCGGCGGCCCCGCCCGCCGGCGAAGATCGCCTGCATGAACAGGCCCAGATCGGTGACGGGGGCGTACATGCTGCCGGCCGGGGCCATGCCGAGCTGGAAGGTCGGAGCTTCGAACGTACGACCGTCGTACGTCCACATGTACGCGGTCGCCAGCCGGTCCACCACGTTCGGCTCGGGCAGGAAGGAGCTGTCGTCCATGCCCAGGGGCTCGAGCACGGCCGCCTTCAGGTACTCGGCGAACGGCTCGCCGCTCATGTACTCGAGCACGTAGCCCACCGTCGCGATGCCTGCGTTGGAGTACTTCGTGCGAGTCTCAGGCTCGTAAACGGCGCTCGTCGAGTTGAGCGACGCCACCGTGGCCTCGAGGGAGGGCGCCGTGTCGTCGAAGTAGTGTCCGGTCGGGGGCTCCCGCACCAAGCCCGAGCGGTGCGACATGAGCTGCCTGAGCGTGACGGGCTTGTCGAAATCGCTCTCGGGAGCGAACTCGGGAAGCAACTCGACGACCGGCTGGTCCAAGTCGATGTCACCTCGCTCGACGGCCTGCATGATGCCCAGGTCGGTGAAGAGCTTGGACACCGAGCCCACGCGGTACACCGTCTCCGCCGTGGCGGGCACGCTGTCCGCCGGGTCCTCCCAGCCGAAGCCCTGGGCCCAGACGGTCTCCTGGTCGTCCACGAGGACCACGGAGAGCGCCGGTAGCTCCTTGTCGGCCATCTCGTGTTCGATGAAGGCGATCAGCCGTTCAGCGACCTGTCGGTAGTCGGGCCGAGCCGCTGAGTCGGGCGTCGAGCCGCCGCAAGCGAGGGCGGCGAAGGTCAAAAGGGCGACGCCTATGCGGCTTGCCCCGGCATGCCAAAGGGACATCGTGCACTCCGATCCTAGGTGGTGAGGGAAGATTAGTGGAGCGACGGCGCTGGGGCCATCCGGATAGGGAGGGCCCCCAAGATACCAGCGCGACCTTGCGACTCGGAAGCCACGGCGGCATCGTGGTCGCTCGGAAGAATCGCGTATCCTTAGCCGCCGTCTTGGATCTCAACGGCCGAGTCCGAATGGAATGAGCTGGCCCGACTTCTGGCAGATCGTCGTATCGACCGTGGTGGTCGTTTCCGCCGTGGCGTGGGTGGCGAAATCCCTGGGCACGGCTCTCATCGACCGCTCCGCGGAAACGCATCGCATCGCGCTGCAGAGAGACATTGCGGGGTACCGGGCTCAGCTACAGTCCGCGTCGGAATCCGAGCTCGCGCAACTACGTACTGCCCTCGAGACGGCCGTCAGAGAGCAGGGCCTTCAAAGCTCCGTAGCCCACGCCAAGCAGGCCGAGGTCATCGCGGAGCTCTTTGCCGGCCTCGAGCGGCTCCACCTGGCACTCCACCACTTCGTAGCCCTCATCAAGCCGGAAGAGGTGGACATGAAGGACCTCGCGGACCGTGCATGGGCGTCGTACTCCGAGCTGCAGGCCTACTACTACGAACACGCCATTTGGTTGGAGCGCGACACATGTGACGCGATGAATACCGTGCTCGGGATCCTCTATGACTGTTTCGTCGACATGACCGCGGACGTCGACGAGGCCGGGCATCCACAGGATCACGAGGTGATGAAGGGAGTGCTCGAACAGGTCAACACGGAGATCCCTCGGGCCCGGGCGGAGCTGGTTCGCAAGTTCCGTGCGATCCTCGGCATCGAGGGCCCCTCCATCACGCTGCCCGAGATCCCTCCACGACCCTTACGGTAGAGGGGCCCTCCCCAGGGCGCCCGCACCCTATTCCCGTCTCGCGTTTTCCGGCGTACTGTTTGGACCGTACCTATCCGCTCATCCGCTCAGCCCTCTGATCCGACGACCGAAGGAATCCAAGTTGAACGAGCATTCATCCTGGCCTGCGGAGGCCGAGCGACTTCTCGAGTCGGTACCCGGGGTAACGTCCGTCTCGCTCGTGGGCGATGCCCAGGCCGTTGAGGAAGTCCGGATTCTCTATGAGCCGGGCCACCCGGTCGGCGAGATCTTGGACGCCGTGAGAGCGAGGCTGGAGTCGGACGTGCAAGCACGCCTGTCCAAGGCACGATTCCACGTTGCGGTGGCCCCGCGCGCCGGCGATGCTCCGCGCCGCTGGTCGAAACCTCCGCGCGCTGCGCCGGAGCCGATGGGCAGGGTCCCGCGAGACGCCGCAGTGAGCCTCGTTGCCCATCACCAGCGCAGGGTACGCCCCGGGATAGTCCGATTCGAGGTTCAGGTCGGTTGCAGAGGGCGCACGTTCAGCGGTGCGGTGGTGGGGCGAATGGCGCCGCCTGGGGGGATTCAGATCGCGGCTCTCGCCACGCTCAGAGCCTTGGACACCTGTGTTCGGGCACTCTATCGTGGGACCGGCAACCCGACCCTGGCGCTCGAAAGCGTACTCGATACGGAGGTCGGGGGCGCGCCGGTCGCAGTCGTAGGCGTGACGGCCTCGAAGGAAGGCGAGCCCACCCGACTCACTGCCGCCTGGCCTTTGGGCGAGGCGTCGGACCAGGCTGCGATCCTCGCCGTACTCCAGGCTACCGGCCGAACCGTAAGCCGGTGGCTGACTTGGGAAGATGCGTCACCGCGGGATGAGTCGCCGGATGCCCAAACATGGTCCGGACGAGCGAATTGAGCCGCGACGAGGAATTGGGCCGGCGGGCCGAGGCCCTCCTCGAGTCATTGGCGGCCGTCGTGTCGGCCCGCGTCCTCCTCGATCAGGAGGTGCCCCCTCAGGTTCATGTGCTTTCCACGAGCGCCATGCCCGTGTCCGAGGTGCATGCCGCGGTAACCTCGGCGTTGCTATCGGGCCTGGATCTAAGCGTGCCGGCAAGCCGGATCTCAGTAGCACAGAGCCGACTGACGCGTGATGAGCTGGAGGTCCTGCTGGGACGGGATGTGGGCCGACCGGCGGAAGACCCGCCAGCCACCTCGCCGATGCCGGATCAGGAGGGCGCGCCGCAGACCGAATCTCGAGAGGGCGCCCCACAGGGGGCCGGCGCGATCGCACCGCGCTTGGAGTTCCTAAACTTTCACGTCGTCAAGAACGAAGCGGGCGGACTGGACGTCGGGGTTCGGCTCGGCGGTGCCGGGGGGCCGGTCGAATGCCGGCTGGAGGGATCCGACAGCCCCGAGGGATTGCACGAGTTGCCGGCCGCGGCAACCCTCGAGGCGGTCCAGGATTTGCTCGGGTCCGTGGGCTGGAATGGTCGGCGCCCTGTGTCCTTCGAGCTACTCGGCACGCGGCGCCTGCTCTCGGCTCGTCACGACTCGGTGGTGGTTCTTGTCGAAGCGACCGTGAACGATCGGAAGCTCACCCTCGCAGGTGTATCCTCCGCCGACCACGGGACCGAGAGAGCGGCCATCATGGCAACACTCCAAGCAACGAATCAGCTCGTGGCGGGCCTGCATGTGGCGGAAAGCCATGGCCGCTCGGAGCCCGGGCCCAACCAGGATCCATCCGATGATGCGATTCTGGCCTGGCCCCTGTCCGAGGCCCATTTTCGCTGAGACGGGCGGGCGGGCATACTGTGTGCCACCCCACCTCACGCTCCGTCGGCCAGCTCCCTGAACACCTTTACCAGAGCGGGACCGGCGCCCGCGTCCTCGTGTTTGAAGAAGACGTAGGAGTCCTCCCGATCAGGAGCGGTGAGGCGCTCGGCCCACGACTCGATCTCACCCGGCTCGTAGGCCTCCTTGCGCAAGCGCGCGTAACCGACCGATGCCGTGGGCACCACCGGCGGATCCTCCCCCTCCTCGCCCGTGTCGGCCGCTACCAGCGCCACGTTGTGCTCGCGCAACGCGGCGTAGACCTCTTCGTCGAACCAGGACGGATTCCGGAACTCGAAAGCCGCGCGTAGGCCGTCCGGGAAGAACGCGAGAAAAGCCCTCAAGCGCTCGACGTCCTTCTTGAAATTCGGCGGCAACCGAAACAAGATGGGGCCCTGCGCTCGGCAAGCTCACCGGACACATCCAGAAGGTAGGCCAACTCGTCCTCGGCTTCGGGCTTGAGCCTCTTGAAGTGCGTGATCTTGCGCGAGGCCTTGAGGACGAACATGAACGACTCGGGCACCCTTTCTCCCCACTCGGCCAGGACTTTGCGAGACGGCATCCGGTAGAACGTGTTGTTGATCTCCAGCGAGCTCAGCCGCTCGCCGTGGTATGCCAGCATGCCGCTGTCCGGAAGGTCTTCCGGATAGAAGTGGCCCTTCTACGCCTTGTACGAGAACCCACTCGTGCCGACCCAAACTCTCATGTTCTCTCCCGGCCAGGGGACTCGCTACCGCCCGAGCGCGTCATCGATCCAGTTCATGAGGACCGAAGGGCTGAGCAAGAGGACGTGCCCCTGCTCTGCCAACACCTCCAGCGTGACCTCGGCCCCAACCGCCGAAAGCGCATCCGCAGTAGCCTGGGCCGCCACCACCCACCCCTGATCGAACTCTCCAACCATGAGCCATACGGGTTTGCCTGATAACACGGCCAGATTCCCGGGATCACCGGAGTATTCGCCAGGGAGCCCCACCAGGGCCCGGAATCGATTCGGTTGTGACAGTGCGGCGTGGAAGATCCCCCTCCCCCCGTTCGACGCCCCTACCAGCGCAACCTGCGTAGGGTCGTAGGGCAGCTCCGCGTCCATCCAGGAGAAAATCGCGGGCAGCAGCTCGTCGGCGATATCGGCCAGCGTCGATCCCGTTACCTCAGGCGCCACGACGAAGTACCCTCGATTCCCCGGTTCCACGGCCCAGTACGTCTCCAGGAATCCTATTACGAGGTCTGCCGACCCAGCGCCCCAGGAAAGCGCGAAGACGACAGGGTGGCCACCCGACCCTACCTGGGGAGGGGGAAGCACCGCCAGGTTGACCGTACCTCCACTCCACTCGATGGCATGCCAGGTCACGGTGCGTCGATCATCCACCGGGTCTGTCCCCTGCCCGCCGCAGGCACCGAAAGCAACCGCCAGGCCAACCCAACTGAGGATTTTGATGCGTGTGGACGTGGACATGGGGGCTACCCTCCCGGTCTCGAACTCCCTGGCTGGGTCTACTCCGAGCAGATGCCGGACAAAGTAGTCCCAGCGGAGGGGGCGGAACATGAGCGCCTTCATGTCATCCTTCGAACATCAGTTGGTAACTGAAACCGGCGTGAGCTTCGAACTGGAAGCTGCCGTCGGCGGTGAGGGTGAGGGGAATGGTGCGCCCCTCCGAGAGCACGGCCGTCAGACCCTCGGCCACGACTCGGCAGGGCCCGTCCACCGACGCCTCGAGGCCGGCCTCCATCAGCGATCCGTCCGTCCACCTCATGGACACCGTGAACCCGCCCCGGGCCCTGAGCCCGTTGACGCTTCCCTGTGACCACTCGGACGGAAGCGCTGGAAGAAGCCGGATCATGCCGTTCTGTGATTGGAGCAGCATCTCGGCGATGCTGGCGGTCGCGCCGAAGTTGCCGTCTACCTGGAGTACTCCTGAGCAAAGCGAGAAGAAGTTGGGAAGCGACGATTCAGTGAGGAGCGCACGCAGCTGTAGGAGCGCCTTTTCGCCGTCCAGGAGCCGAGCTCGCAGACCCATCTTCCAGCCGTACGACCATCCGCATCCGCCCGTGCCGCGCCGGTCGAGGGAGACAGCGGCCGCGCGCGTCAGATCACCAGAGGCCGCGGTGATCTCGCTGCCGGGGTAAAGGCCCCAGAGGTGAGAGAGGTGTCTGTGTTCGGGCTCGATCTCGTCGTAATCCTCGATCCATTCCTGGAGCTGGCCGTGTTTCCCGATCTGGTTCGGTGCCAATCGCGAGCGGGCCGCGTTCGCCTCTGCGGCGAGCTCACCGTCCATGCCCAGAATAGAAGCGGCTTCGACGAACTCGGCGAAGACCTCACGGATGATCTGCATGTCCATGGTCGGGCCCGCGGCCATGGTGCGCGCCTTGAGAAAAAGCCCACTCACTTCGTCGAAGAAGCGTCCGTTGCCCGGCCATGCGGGAAAATTCTCGGGCGAGTTCGAGGGCGCCGTGACCAGCCATCCATAGTCTGGATGCTCCACGAGGATGTCGAGGAGGAACTGCGTCTGCCCCCGGAGCGCCGGGTAGATGCGCTCCAGGTAGGCCTCGTCTCGGCTGAAACGGTAGTGCTCGTACAGGATCGTCATGATCCACGCCCCGCCCACGGGCCACGCACCCCACGAAGGACCGTCCATGGGGGTGGTGGCCCGCCACAGGTCGGTATTCTGGTGCAGCACCCATCCGCGTGCGTTCCAGTGCTCCCGGGCCGTGGCCGCGCCTGCCTCGGCCACCTCGTAGGTGAAGCGCTCCAGAGGCTGCACAAGTTCTTGCAAGTTGCCCGTCTCGGCGGGCCAGTAGTTCATCGGCAGGTTGATGTTGATGGTGTACTTGCTGTCCCACGACGGGTTTGGGTTGTCGTTCCAGATCCCCTGGAGATTGGCGGGCTGGGTGCCCGGCCGGGAGCTTGCGATGAGCAGATACCGACCGAACTGGTAGTAGAGCGCTGCCAGGCCGGGATCGGGGTTGTCGGCGAAGCGCTCGATGCGCTCATCCGTGGGCAAGCTCGGCCCAGCCGCGGCGGGGGCTCCGAGGGTCAGCTCTACCCGATCGAACCAGGAGCGGTGCTCGCGTACGTGATCGGTTCGCATCGCATCCCAACTGCGGTCACGAACGTTGGAAAGCGCAGCTTGCACGCGTTCAGCCGGACTTGCCGACACGTTCCGGTAGTCGACGAAGCTCGTAGCCGCTGCGAACACGAGGACTGCCTCGTCGGCGTCCCGCACGTGGAGGGTGCGATAGTCCACCTCGGTGGTCCCGCCGCTCACTCTCGCCCGGACGCGTCCCTCGTAGCGCAGGCGGCCCTCGATGCCCAGGTAGTCGGAGCTCTTTCCAGTGACCCGGAGATCCCCCGGAGGGATCCCGTCCATGAGGAAGTAGTCTGTGCCGTAGTTGGAGTGCGCGGGGTTCCTCACCCCGTGCAGGTTCGCGGAGAAGGTCACAGCACCGGGGCGGTCGGCCGTGATGCGGACTACCACCACCTGATCCACGGCGCTTGAGAACACCTCGCGAAGATAGGTAGTCCCGTCGACCACGTAACTCACCCGGGCCACGCCGTCCCTCAGATCGAGCTCCCTCCTGTAATCCGTCGCGCCTTCATGGCCCGGGAAGTCCAGCCAAAGGTCCGCGAACGGCTGGTACTTCATCATCTCGTAGGGCACACCCATCATTGTGCGTCCGAAGAGGTCGTGAGCCCGCACGAAGTCCCCATCGAAGAGGTAGTCGCGGATCCGGGGCAGAGCCTCGTGCGCCCCCGCGACGACGGGGTCGTACGGCCCTCCTGACCAGAGGGTCTCTTCGTTCAGTTGGATGCGCTCCCGCTCGACGCCACCGAAGATCATGGCACCGAGGCGGCCGTTCCCCACCGGGAGCGCCTGATTCCAGGCTGACGCGGGCTCGTCGTACCAGAGCTTGAGCGGCGATGCGGGATTGTCCTGCGCATGCGCCGGGGCGGCCAAGAGCATGAGCGCGGCCGCGGTGGTGATCGAAGACACGGTGTGCGGATGCACGTGACGACCTCGATGTCGAGCGGTGGAGGAGCGTTGCCAACCTATCCGTCACGTTTTGGCGAAGCGAGTTTGGTCCTTCGACCCGATTCGAGACGTGCACCCGGAAAGGCCCGTGAACGAAACCATGCCGGGCCGTGTCTGGATCTGTATCTTCGATCGGCACCGAATGAAGTGCGTACTGATCTCCGGGAACGTAGAACATGATCTTCACAGAGCCTAGAACATTGCTGAAGAGAAGGATCACGCCGTGTCTCTGTCTGGCCGGTATCGCAGCCGTACTCACGCTTCAAGGCGTCGATGCCTCCGCCCAGGTCCCAGCCGAAGCCGAAGCACGACTCCGAGCGATCTACGAGCGCGGGGAATTCAATCCGCGATCCTTTCGAGCCACATGGCTCCGGGACGGTTCGGGCTACACCATGCTGGAGCCGGCGCCCGGGACGAATGCACGAGAACTGGTACGCTATGATGCGGCCAGCGGCGAACGCACCGTGCTGGCCTCACGGTCGCAACTCGTTCCTCCGGGCGCGACCGACCCCCTTGCCATTGAAGACTACGCCCTGATGCCGGACGGCGACCGGCTGCTGCTGCAGGCGAGTAGGCGCGAGGCGGGAAACAGCGTAAACGACTACTGGATTCTGGAGCGGAGTTCAGGGACGCTTCGCCGAGTCGTTGCAGGCGTCGGTGGGGGTGGCATGGACAACAGCATTTCACCGGACGGGCAACGCTTCCTGTACGCTGATCGGGGCAACCTGCATGTCTACGATCTGAGTCTCGACCGGACGATTCCGCTCACCACGGACGGGGCCGTGGGGTCGGTGTCGAACAGTCGCGCTGTGTGGAGTCCCGACGGAAGGCGGATCGCCTACGTACAGTCGGACGTGTCCGAGGTCCGGTTGCGGGCGATGCTCGTCCCGGGCGATCCATCGTATAGAGGGTTCACAGAAGTCCGCTTTGCCAGGGTAGGCGAGACGATTGCGACTTTGCGTGTTGGCGTAGTCGATGCCCAGGGAGGCGAGCCGCTGTGGCTCTCGCTTCCCGCCCCAGCCGAGGGATTCTACCTCGGACCGGTCGACTGGGCCACGAATTCACAGGAACTGCTGGTGGAATGGAGGAGCCGTGGTCGGGATGAACGTGAGTTCCTCATTGCCGACGTCCGCACCGGTGCGGTGACCCGCATGTACCACGAATCCGATCCTGCGTGGGTTGTTGCGAGCTACCGGTTGAATAGCGGCCTGGAGTGGATCCACGGGGGTCGCGCGTTCGTATTGCTGAGCGAAAAGGACGGCTGGCGCCACGCCTATGTCGTCTCGCGCGACGGAGAGGAGCAGGCTCTCCTAACGCCCGGAGCCTTCGACATCATCGAACGCGGCATGGTGGACGAAGCGGGAGGCCGATTCTACTACCTCGCTTCCCCTGACAATGCGACCCAGCGGTATCTCTATCGCGTGCCGTTGGACGGCACCCGAGAGCCCGAACGGGTTACCCCCGCGGACCAACCCGGCACGCACAATTACGATTTCTCGCCCGACGCCAGATGGGCGTTCCATACCTACTCGACGTTCGACACGCCCCCGGTCACCGAGCTGGTACAGCTGCCGGAGCACCGGGTGGTGCGCGTCCTCGAAGACAATGACGAGCTGCGCAACAGGGCGGAGTCGTTGATCTCTGGGCCCACCGAGTTTCTCCAGCTCGATATCGGCGGCGGCGTGGTGATGGACGCGTGGATGATCAAACCCCGCGACTTCGATCCGTCCCGGAGGTATCCCGTCTTCGTGTACCAATACTCGGAGCCGCACGCACAGGACGTATTGGACCAGTGGGCCCGCAGCCACGCCCACTTCCATCGCGTGATCGCCGACCTCGGGTATCTCGTGGTGTGTATGGACACCCGTGGCACGCCGGCGCCCAAAGGGGCCGCGTGGCGGCGGGCGGTGTTCGGCAGCCTCGGCCCGCTATCGACCGAAGAGCAAGCGGCGGGTCTACAGGAGCTGGCTCGTACACGACCGTACGTCGATCTATCCCGGGTGGGCATCTGGGGTTGGAGCGGCGGTGGCTCGAATACACTCAACGCCATGTTCCGGAAGCCGGATGTCTATCACCTAGGGATCGCTGTGGCACCCAAACCGCAGCCGCATCTCTACAATGCGTGGTTCCAGGAAATCTACATGCGGACCCGCGAGGAAAACCCCGAGGGATACCGCCGGTCCGCCCCAATCAACTTCGCCAAAGGCCTGAAGGGGGACCTCCTGATCATCCACGGCACGGGGGAGACCAACACCCACCTCGAGATCACGGAGGGGCTGGTGGATCGTCTCATTGAGTTGGGCAAGTCATTCGACTACATGGCCTATCCCAACCGCAACCACGGTCTCCGAGAGGGGGAGGGCACGTCGCTGCACGTGCGGATGCTCATGGTGCGATATCTGCTTACGCACCTGCCTCCCGGTCCGCGGTAGAGGCGGTCAACGTTTTATGAGTTCGTATACGACGCGAGCTGACGTCGCTCAGTGAAAGGACCACGCCGGCCGTACAAGCCATGATCTCAGGGCTGTTTCTGCGGCCAGACCCCGAGTCCCACGGCCGCTAATCGCCCCGGAGGACTTCTGCCGGGTCCATCCGTGTCGCTCTGCGGGCCGGAACCCAGCAGGCACAGAACGCCACCGCGGCCAAGAGTAGGGTCAGAGCGGCGAAGGTACGCGGGTCGAAGGTGTCGACGCCAAAGAGCAGCCCAGACAGAGCCCGTGTCGCGAGGAGAGAAGTCGCGAGACCGACGATCAGGCCCACGGCGGTCAGGGACAGCCCGTGCTTGAGCACCAGCCGGAGGATCGCTCCAGGCTCTGCACCGAAGGCCATGCGGACTCCGAGTTCGGCCGTACGTTGACGCACGGTGTAGGCGATCACTCCGTAGAGGCCCACCGATGCCAGCACGAGCGCCACCCCGGCGAAGATCGCTACGAGAAGCAGCGCGAACTCCGTCGGCGCGAGCTGGTCCTCCACGTAGGTCGAGAAGGGACGAGGCCCAGATCCTCCGGATCCTCGTACGGCAACGCCCGGAGGAGCACTCCGTTCACCACGCTGAAGATTGCCGTGTTGGCGCCGATCCCCAGGGCCAGGGTTACGATGACGACGAGCGAAAACCCGGGCGTCGCGATCAACGTGCGCACGGCCAGACGAACCTCATCCCAAAGCTGTCCCATCACCTCTCCTCCGTCAGTCTTACGAGCCGCTCCTCGGCGGGCACCGATATGCGCGCCGAGGAGATCGACCACCGCCCTCACCCAGACCAGCAACGGCCCCACCCGACCCCAACGGCGGCGCGCGCGCCGCAGCCAAATGCTGAACAACGGCAACGCCTCTCGCCTCATGAAAAGTCAGGTCTACTTGACACCCGCCGCTTCTTTGTGTAAGGTTATCCTGACATTCAGTCAATAAAACCTGATAAGGAGTCTTCCCATGCATTGCAGGGCCTTTGAACCTTTCAAGCCCGCACTCTGGGTCACCATCGCGATCGCCATTTTCACTGCGAATCTTCCCGAGAGCGTGGCGCAGGAGTCGAAAGAGTCACGATTCGAGGTCGAACGTCGCGGCGCCGACGGGGGCCGGCCGGTCGTTATCATCCCCGGCCTGGGCTCCCCGGGCGCTGTCTGGGATGCGGCCGCCGCGAGCATCGTCGACAGCCACGACCTTCACATCGTCACGCTCGCCGGTTTCGCGGGCCTATCGGCAGTGGATCCGATCGCCCCCTATGTCGAACTGGCAGTCGGCGCGCTGGCAGACTATCTCGATGAGGAGGGACTGCAGGACGCGGTTCTCGTCGGTCATTCCATTGGCGGGCAAATCGCCCTGCAGCTGGCGGCCGCGCGTCCCGATGCCGTGGGCCGGGTCCTCGTTGTCGATAGCGCGCCATTCTACGCCGCTCTGTTCGATCCGACGGTGACGCCCGAGGCCGCCGCGCAGTACGGCGCGGCACTCCGCATGCGAATGGCCGGTATGCCGCGAGAGCAATACCTCGGCTTTGCGCACCAGGGCATCGCCCTGCAATCGATCACCGAGTCGGGTCAGAAGCAGGTGATGGGCTATATGGAGGCGTCCGACCAGGCCGCGGTCGCCCAAGCGATGGGCGAAGTGGCGGGCTCCGATTTCCGTCCGATATTGGCGAAGGTCGGCGCGCGTGTGACCGTACTGGCGGCCTGGAGCGACGGCGCTCCCTATTCGAGTGACCAGTTGCGCGCAATATATGAAGGTCAATACGCCGGACTGGCTGATGTCGATGTCCGCATCATTGTCGACTCGCGCCACTTCATCATGCTGGACCGACCCGACGCCTTCGCCGATGCACTCGGCGGAATGCTGACCGGTGATCGCGAGAGGAGGGACTGATGAGCAGTCCGACCAAGGCTGCAACCAAACGCTATCTGGTGCATTTCGGCGGGGCCATGCTCGTCTACAGCGGGGTAGTGCTCGCCTCGGTATGGACGATCAATGGGCTGGAGGTTACAGGATGGCGGGCCGGCGCGCTTTCGCTGCTGCCGATGGTGCCCGCTCTCTACGCCCTGCACGCCTTCGTGGTGAGATTCCGAGCCGTGGATGAGTTCCTGCGTAGTGTCGAATCGGAGGCGCTCTTGTGGGGTGCGGGCATCGTGGGTTTCCTCAGCTTTGGCTACGGCTTTTTGGAAGGCTCGATCAACGCGCCGCGAATCTCGATGATCTGGGTGCTGCCAACGTTGATCGCAACCTATGGCATCATCTACCGCGTACTGCTGTGGCGCGCCAGATGAAGAACCGGCTTCGGGTTCTTCGTGCGGAGCGCCGGTGGAGCCAAGCCGATCTCGGCGAGCACGTCGGCGTTTCCCGGCAGGCAATCAACGCAGTCGAGACCAGCAAGCACGATCCGTCTCTATCTCTGGCCTTCAAGCTGGCGGAGGCGTTCGACCTGAGGATCGACGACATATTCGATCCCCGCGATGATCCGGAAGATTGAGCCGGAGGGATAGACTGACGGCGGGTCGGCCGCTACCGCACCTCCGCCCCACCCCGTCGGTCGTCCGGCACGAACTTGTCCCGGGCCGGCATCACGACCGCGGGGAGCGTCTCGGCGTTCATGACCCCGTCGTCCGGGACGAGCCCGTTCAGGTTCAGGATGTATGCGATCACCGCGTAGGTTTCGTCGGCCGTGAGCGTGCCCGGCGTCAGCTGGGGCATCGCCTTGCTTATGTAGTCGAACAGCGTGGTGGCGTAGGGCCAGTAGTTGCCGATGGCCCGGCCGCTCGGCCACTGTTCCCAGGGGGTCGTCCCGACCAGGCGGTCGTTGGGGCCCTCCGTGCCGGTCGGCCCGTGACAGCCGGCGCACTGCGCCAGGTACACGAAGGGGCCCATCGGCATCGGGCCGTCCTCGATCACCCGCACCACAACGGTATCGGGCGCTTCA
>JADFRS010000018.1 GCA_022561145.1 Gemmatimonadota bacterium | reverse complement strand
CAAGCACCTCTATCGGGACGGTGTCTTCCCCGGCGTAGAGCCGATCGAGCTCATCCTCGAGCCCATCCCCCAGGCGGGCGCGCGCCTCTTCGGCGGCCTCATTCCTCTCGCGCACCCGTGCCATGGCCACCCGGATGGGTGGAGCGGCAGCCTGGGCGGCGGCGTACGCCCGATCCAGCCGGTTCTCGTCACCCGATTCTTTGGCGACCGTAAGCTCATCCAGCGCCTGGTTGAATCGCGAATCCACGACTTCGAACGCCGCCACGGCCGCCTCGAGCGTGCTCAACGCCTCACGGTATTCGAGGCGAAGCTGGACGACCATCGGGGAGGCCTGGCCATGGAGCACCCCGGTGGGCACGCCACTCAGGCCTACGACAACGAGCACCGCGAGGATCAACCTCCGCGGTGTCCGCGTTAGCCTGGGGTGGGCGTTCGGGAGGATCATGCCTCGATGCCGTACTTCTCCAACTTGTAGTAGAAGGCGCTCGACTTGAGGCCTAGCAGCCTCGCGGCCTCGGCTTTCACCCCGCGCGCCCGATCCAGAGCCTCTCGAATGAGCTTCTCTTCCATACCTTCCATGAGCACGTTCAGGTCCATGCCCCCTCCCGGAAGGCTTGCGTCGGGGAAGGACTCACTCTGCGCTGGTCCGCTCGTGCCCAGTGTCGGAATATCGGAGGCCTGGAGTACCGCGCGCTCGGCCATGACCAATGCGCGCTCCACCACGTTCTCGAGCTCACGAACATTGCCGGGCCAATGGTACTGACTCAACGCCTCGATCGCGTCTGCGCTGAAGGAGGAAACCTGCGAACAAGTCCTGTCGCGTAGTTTCTCGATAAAATGTTCAACCAGCAGGGGCGTGTCTCCCGTGCGATCTCGGAGCGGCGGCAACGTGATGGGCACGACGTGAAGCCGATAGAACAAGTCCTGCCGAAGCCCTTTGTCGGACACCAATTCTTCCTCGGGCGTATTGGTCGCGACAATGATGCGGACGTCGACCGATAGGGTTTCTTCGCCGCCTACTCGCTCGAATTCACGCTCCTGGAGCACACGGAGCAACCGAACCTGAGTGGCGGGCGAGATCGTCGAGATCTCGTCCAGGAACAGCGTTCCGGTGTCCGCCAACTCGAAGCGTCCGCGGCGCTGCCTCTCCGCTCCAGTGAACGCGCCCTTCTCGTGACCGAAGAGTTCGGAGTCGAGCAGTCCCTCGGCCAGCGCTCCACAGTTGACCCTTACGAACGGGCCCCCGGCGCGGGGAGAGCCCGCGTGGATAGCCCTGGCAACCAACTCCTTGCCCGTGCCCGACTCCCCGTAGATGATCACTGTAGAGTCGCTACGGGCCACCCGATCGACGAGGCGGAACACCTCCTTCATGGCCGGGGACTCGCCGATGATCTCGCCGTAACGGGTGTCGGTCTCCGCGCGCAGATAAAGGTTCTCGACCCGGAGCGCCACGTTCTCCTTGCGGAGACGCTCGCGCTCCGCCTGCTCGTTGAGGAGCCGGTCGATCTTGACCCCGAATTCCTCGGAGGAGAACGGCTTTGTGATGAAGTCGGCGGCACCGAGTTTCATGGCCTCGACAGCCTTTTCGATGGTACCGAAGGCAGTGATCACGAGGACCTCTACGAGCGGGAAGTTCTCCTTCACGCTCCGGAGCACATCGATTCCATCGACCTTCGCCATCTTGAGGTCGGTGATGACCAAGTCGGCGCCTTCGTCCGTGAGGAGTTGGAGCCCCTGCTCCCCCCCCTCTGCAGAAAGCGTGCGATGTCCACGCTTCCGCAGAAGGAGCTCGAGCCCCTCCCTCATGGAGTCGTGGTCATCGATGATCAGAACCTGTGACATGCCGTTATGGCGTTCCCGGAGGTGAGTTTAGTCGAACCTGCTACCCATCGGCGCGCACCTCGTCACGCCGGTCCGCCGCCCTCCAATATACGCGGAACTCGGCGCCCGATTGAATTTCTCCGTCCAAGCGGGGGGCCAGCTCCAACCTTCCGCCGTTCACCTCGACCAGCTTTTGCACGATGGCCAGGCCCAAGCCGGCGCCTTTTTCCTTATCGGTAACAAAGGGTTCGAAGATTCTCTCGCGGAGCTCCTCTGGCACTCCCGGACCATCATCCCGCACGCAAACCAGAACTTCATCCCCGGCGGTCTCGCTATATAGTTGGACCTTGCTCGCGCTGGCTTGCGCAGCGTTCCTAAGCAAGTTCAAGGCCACCCTTTTGAGGTGGCCGGGATCGGCGTGAACCAACAGCGGCCAGACGGGGAGATCAACCACTATTTCCTTGCCATCCGAGTCCAGAAGGTCCACGGCCTCTCGAAGGGGGAGACGCGCGTCATGGGTCTCGAGTACGGGGTCCAGGGGCCGTGCAAACGTCAGAAAATCGTCGATGATGAGGTTGAGCGAGTTGATCTCGCCACGTACGCGGCCGAGCAGATGCTCGCGTTCGTCAGCGGTATCGGCCTCCGCTGCCGCGGTGGCGAAAAGCTCCAGCCCACCCAACGGATTTCTGACCTCGTGGGCCACCTGAGCCAACATGAGGCGGAGTTGCTCCTCCCGCTCGAGGATGCCTGCGCGCATCCTTTCCATGGCCCGGGAGAGGCGGCCGAGCTCTTTGCCGGGCTCTTCCCGCACCGCCTCGGCCCACCACCCGCGCTGAATGCGAAGAGCCACCCGGCTGAGGCGATCCAGCGGACCCGTCACGTTGGCCGCAAGGAACCAGGCCAGGACCGCGGCGATCACCACGCTCGCCGCAGACACCTGCACGATCCGACGGCGGAAGCTCGCAAGCGGCTCGAGGTAGTCGGCGCGCATCCGCACGGCCAGCATCAGGTCGGGGCTGCGTTGGATTGGCACGAATCCGTATTTGTACTGCTGCCCATCCTCGCCGGGAAACAGAAGCGACGTTGCCGAACCGTCAACCTTGGCCCGTTCGATCACGTCGGCGTGTGACTCGAACTCGGGGAGCGGCGTGCCAATCTGGACACTGTCGGCCGGGAAGCTCGAGACGATCGCCGTGTAGTCATCGGTCCTGAAAATCCAAGCGGCGGCCACAAAGTTCTCGAGCCCCCTCAACCTAGCGTGGGCCGATGCCCACATGGTCGACTGCTCCTCACCAGCCAGAAGTAACTCGAGACCGCTCGTCTCGAAACCGACAACCACAGCCACACCCGCCACCTCCTGGAGCTTGTCGTCCATTTCCTCTTCGAGCGTCCGGCTAACGATCCAATATGTACCGAAACCGCCCATTGCCGTGAGCACGGCCGAGAACGTGACGAAGACGACGATGAACTGGCGCCTGAGGGACATCGACGAACCCTGACTCACAGGCCGCAGGAGACCCGCTCCACCAGGATCTCGGCGAATGCCATGGGAAGAGGCGTCTTGGGCGACAGGACGATGTGGAAGGGTACTTGGTTGCGGGCCGCGGGCGAGCAGAAGTCCCCCGGAATACGCTCCCGGATGTGCGTGAGGCTTCCGACACCCACCCGAAGAATCCTGCGCACCTCCACCGAATCACCCGCCTCTGTGCGTAGACCCACGGCCGCAACGACCACCTGGTCGACCTCGAAGTCGATGGCGGGAGGCACCTGACCGGGCGCGGTGTGCTGCTCCCAAAACTCGGGCCAGCCGGCCTCGCTGGAGAACGAAAGCGGACCCTCGAGCGGCGCGTTGGAGTTCTCACCACGATCGAGCGTAGAGAACGGGACGCTGCCCTCGTACTCCGAGATGAAGCCGTCTCCGAGTGTCGCCGCCTTCACGAGAAGTGCCGCCTGCACGACCCTGCTGGCCTGCGGGTCCGGACCCGCGCCCACCGGGCTGATGTTCTTGAAATCGCCGGTGGTACAGCGCCTCCACGTGACCTCTTCGTTCCTTCCTTCGTCGCGGAGTGTCAGGTTCACCCGTGTGCCCGTAAGGCCGCACGGCGGGTCCAGCAGCGGGTCGAGTTCGTCGATGAAGAGTTCGAGCCCGGTGGTCTCGTTCAAATGCGTGATGATCTGGGCATATGCCGCCGCCAGCAAATCGGGGTCGCCCTCACTGACCAACACCTGCTCGTCCCCTAGGATTCCCCGGTAGGAGATACCCTCGGCGAGCCGCCAGGGGCCCGAGGAGTGCCACGTGAGGGACTGCTGAAGCTCACCCACGCCCAGCTGTAGAGGCTGGATGAGCTGGATCCGGATTTCGCCCAACTGGGCGAAACGGAGCGTACCGATGGCTGGCCCGGTTCCTCCGTTGCACGACCCCAGCAGGACCAGCGATCCCAGCAGGATGAACCTGCTGGGCTTGCCGATCCTGGTAGTTGTTAGCGCCATTACTGTCTCTGGGCTCATTGTACGCCTTGACTAACTCGGCCAGCCCACGGACAATCGAAGGCATGAACCAATCCTCTGATCGACAACGCCTGCAGGCCCTTCTGACCGAGCGTTCCGTTCGGGTCGGTGATTTTACCCTCTCGAGCGGTGCACGTTCGACCTACTACGTGGATGCGCGGCTCACAACCATGTCGGCGGAGGGGCAGGCCTTGGTCGGTGCGGTCGGCTACGGGGCCATCCGCGAGGCTGGCTGGGACCCCACGCATGTGGGTGGGCTCACCCTCGGCGCGGACCCGGTCTCGTACGCGATCGCCCATCACAGTTGGACGGTAGGAGCGCCTATCGACGCCTATACGGTCCGTAAGGAGGCGAAGGCCCACGGAACGGGCAAGCGTATCGAGGGGGGCCTTCCGGCTGACGCCCGCGTCGTGGTCATTGAGGACGCAATCACATCGGGGGCCAGCGCTCTCGCTGCCATCTCGGCCGTCCGGGAACATGGGGTCGAAGTACTGGGCGTCTTCTGTCTCGTGGATCGCGATGAGGGCGGGCGCGCACGGATCGAAGCCTCCGGCTATGCTGTGCTGGCAGCCTTTTCGGGACCGGATCTCCGGGCCAGGGCCCTCGCGCTCTAGAAGGCTGTTGAAGAAGTACAGCCTTCTAGTCCAGCAAGCGTAGCGGCATCACCAAGCAGAGGTAGTCTATCTCCTCTCCTTCATCGGGCACCGGAACCACTGTTGCCGCCCGTTCGGGAGCTTTGAAGCTCATCTTGATATCGTCGGTCGGCATGTGACGAAGCACCTCGAGAAGGTATGCCGCATTGAAGCCGATCTCGAGGCCCTCACCCTCGTACTGAACTTCCAGTTCGTCGTGCCCCTCCCCGAGGTCGGGGGTCTGAACGTTCAGGTGGACTCGGCCCGGCTCGAGTGTCATCCGGAGACGATGGGTCTGATCGCTCGCAACCACAGCCATTCGTCGCACGGCTGCAACCAGCAGGTTCTTGTCGATTACCGCCACCTTGTCGTTGTCTTTGGGAATCACTTGTTCGTAGTTCGGATAGCTTCCCTCGATCAACCGTGTGTAGACCTCGGTGCCCGAAGCCCTGAAGCCAAGATGATTTCCGCTGTAAGCCACCTGCAGTTTGTCGGTCTCCTTGAAGAGCCGCTGTACCTGCCCGAGCGCCGCAGGCGGCACGATGAAATCGGCACTCGGCGCAGACGACGATTCGGCCGGAACGCTCATGCGTGCCAAGCGATGCCCGTTCGTGGCCACCATCCCCATCTGTCCGTCGCGCAGTTCCCACAGAGCGCCATTCAAAATGGGGCGGCTTTCTTCTGTCGAGACGGCGAACGCCGTGTGCTGAATCAAGCTATGGAGGTGCCCACCTTCGACCGTCCACCCTTCATCGAAATTCACTTCGGGCAAGGTCGGAAACTCTTCGGCAGGTAGCCCGTTCAACTTGAAGTGTGCCCGGCCGCATTTGAGCTCGATCTGGTCACCCCGAGTAAGAACCTCCACGGGTTCATCCGGCAGTTCCTTGGTAATCTCCTGAAGCTTCTTGCCCGGAGCCGTGAGGCTCCCCTGTTCCTCGACGTCAGCAGGTACTAAAACGCGAACGGCCACATCCAGATCCGTACCACTCATCCAGACTCCATCCTGGCCGGCCTCGAAGAGAATGTTCGAGAGCACGGGTAAGGTGGTCTTGGTCGGAATGCTGGCGGAGACTGCGACAAGTCCCTTGTGCAGGTGCTGGCGCGTGATTGTGAATTTCATCGAGTCTCGGCTCCGTGTGCGATTATATCTGAATTATTCACAGTCTGAATGTCTTTAGAGAGTGTCTATATATAAAGACTAGTAGTAGTAGAGCCTGTGGATTCGTGGAATAGTCGCATGGAGCGCCCCAGTGCGCGAGATCTCGCTGTGCTGTCCAGGTGGAAAACAAGCGCTGAATGTGGATGGCGAGAACTCGATGTGGGCATCTCGTGGTTTCTCCACATGGTTTCCCCGTCTCTCCACAGCATTCAAAAAGGCTTTCTGAGTTCTTCTCGAACGGACTCGACTTCGCGACGGAAATCCGGATCTCCACCCATCGCGTCTTCGACCTTCCGGATCGAGTGAATTACGGTGGAGTGGTCCCTCCCGCCGAACAACTTGCCGATCTGTGCGAGCGGGAGATCCAGGAGATCCCTGATCAGGTACATGGCGACTTGGCGGGGGACCGTCAAGTCTTTTGTACGACGCTTCGAGCTCAGGCCGTCCGAGGTCACTTTCCACCGGCTTGCGACCGTTTCGCTGACTCGCTCGGGGCCGAGTGGCTCGCCTACTCCTCCGATCACACCGCCGGAACTCAGGAGCGATGTTTGCGCGAGATCTACGGTGATTTCCTGGTTCGTCAAAGAGGAGTATGCGAGGAGCTTGATGACGGCCCCTTCCAGTTCCCGGACCGAGTTGGTGCACGAGCGGGCAATGAAGTCGATGACCTCGGGGTCCAGAAACAGTGAGTCCTCCTCGGCCTTCTTCCTGAGGATCGCCACGCGGGTTTCGTAGTCGGGCGGCTTGATATCGGCTACCAGCCCCCACTCGAACCGTGAGATCAGTCGCTCCTCGAGTCCCGGGAGTTCCTTCGGCGGCCGGTCGCTGGTCAGGATGATCTGCTTACGGGCGTCGTACAGCGCGTTGAATGTGTGGAAGAACTCCTCTTGAGTTCGTTCCTTACCCTCGAGGAAGTGGATGTCGTCGACGAGCAGCAGGTCCATTTGCCGGTAACGCCGCCGAAAATCGGGAGTCGTGCCCGCCTGGATCGAGGTCACGAGTTCGTTCGTGAATCGTTCGGACGGTACGTAGGAGACCCGGGTCTCTGGGCGGGTGGCGAGAATCGCATTCGCGATAGCGTGCATGAGGTGGGTCTTCCCCAGCCCCACGCCACCGTACAGGAAGAGCGGGTTGTACATTCTCGCCGGCTCCCGGGCGACCGCGTGGCAGGCTGCCGAGGCGAGCTGGTTGTTATTCCCCACCACGAAGCGCTCGAAGGTGTAGCGCTCGTTGATTCCGGAGGGCCGCTCACGAGCGAGGGATGGACCGCCTTTCGTCGGCAGGGTCGGAGCGGCCACCTCGACCGCGGGGACCGAGGCTGCCGGTTCCGGGTCGCCTGGGCGGAAGCTCAACCGAAGCTCCCTGCCGAGGAGTCGTCCGGCCAACTCGCTCAGCATGGCTCCGTACCTGTCCTCGATCCACTCTACGTGAAACTCGCTCGCGCACTCGACCAGGAGTTCATCGTCGGTGAGGGCGATAGCGGAGGAGCCGGCGAGCCAAGTCCGATAGCTTTGCTCCGGCAAGCTGGCCCGCGCTGCGCTCAGGACGCGGGTCCAAACCTCGGCTGCGGTTAGCTCCATTGACGCATCGGTGGGGTGTTGACCGGGGCGGGGGCGGAGAGACTAGACAGGGCATGTGGAAAAGTCAAACGAGCCCTCGGAACACGTCGGTTTCTAGCACTTTTTCGTTGTCATGGCCTTGACCTCGGTTCCGGGCCTCGGATATCTTTTCATGCTCCGAATTCAGCGATCGAGAATGAGAGTAGGTAGTGAGGCATGAAGCCGACATATAGGCCACGAAATCGTAAGCGTGTGAACAAGCACGGATTCCGGTTGCGCATGAAGACTCGAGGTGGGCGTGCCACCCTCGCCAGGCGTCGTGTTCGCGGGAGGGGACGCTTGGTGGTGAAGATCGGCTCCAAGTAAGTCGGTGGACACCGGCGGCCCGCGCTTGGACCGCGGCGCCCCAACGCAGCGGCTGCCGCGTTCGAGCCGGATCCAGCGGTCTACCGAAATCCGTTGGCTCCTGAGGCGGGGGAAGCGGAAGAGGACGGCGAACCTCGACGTCTTCTTTTTGCCTTCCCCCTTTTCTCGTCCTCGGCTGGGCGTGATCGTGCCCAAGCACCGGCGCCGCATCGTCGATCGGAACCGTCTCAAGAGGAGGCTTCGCGAGATAGCGCGCACCGAGGTGCTGCCGTATCTGCGGGAGTCGGGGCGGAACCTGGATGTACTGGTTCGAGCTAAGAGAGAGGCCTATGGCGTTGGCTATGCCACACTGAGGGCCGAGGTAAGGGGAGTAGCGGAGGCGTTGTGCTCGGAAAAGTTTTACTCGGATTGATCCGTATCTACCAGCGAGGGATCTCCCCGCTGTCGCCAGCCTCGTGTCGCTTCACGCCCACGTGCTCGGCGTACGCTGCGGAGGCCATCGAGCAGCATGGGACATCGTATGGGAGTTGGCTGGCGGCGAAGCGCGTGTTTCGCTGTCATCCGTTCGGCAAGTGGGGTTATGACCCCGTGCCAAGGGTTGAGGGGGGAAGTGGGATGAAGTCAGAGATGAGCGATCAATGAATCAAGAATCCCGGTTTGTGCTCGCGATTTCCCTGATGATCCTCGTCCTGGTGGGGACGAACATCCTGTTCCCGCCGATTCGCTCGGAGCAGCTCGATCTTCCGGGCACGGAAGCCGACCCAGGCGTGCTGGCCCCGACCGAGGGTAGGGCGACTCCTCCGCTCGAGATACCCTCGGTCCCAGAGGTGCGAACGCCGGCGCCTGTGGAGCCGGCTGCCGAAGAGGCGCGCGATGTGGTCGTGGACGGACCCCTCTATCGGTTCACCTTTTCCTCACGTGGTGCCAACCTCACGTCGGCGGTCCTCACGGATTTCGTCTCGTTCGCGGAGGATGGACGCGGCGGGGATGGACTCGTCGAGTTGATTCCCGCCGGCAGCGGCGCTCTGGGAAGCCGCATCCAGGTGGGCGAGAACGTGCTCGACCTGACGGATCAGCTGTTCGACGTGGTCCCGCGTGATGGCCTGAGGTTACGCGAGGGTGGACGTCCCCGGACGCTCACGTTCACGTATCGACACCCCACTGCACCGTTCGCCCTCTCGACCACGTACACGTTCGAGCCGGACAGCTACCTGGTGAATGTAAGCACCCGGATCGAGGGCGTAGATGCCGACCTGCTGCTCACCGATCTCGGCACGGGAATCGCCTATAACGAGGGCCGCATCGCGGACGAATCCCGCGCCTTGGCCTATGTCACCAACCACCTCCAAGATGGCATCCGTGCCCAATTGCTGAGCAAAGCGGATGAGCCCAAGATCGAGTCCGGGCCGTTCATCTGGGCTGCGATCAAGAGCAAGTATTTCGTCTTCGCAATCATGCCGGGCACCGACGCCGAGACGACCGACTACTTGGGTGGTTTGATCTCCGAGCCGGTACCCGCGGACGACCAAGCCTACGTGGCGGTATCCCAGCCCGTGGGATCGAGGGGCGTGGTCGAACACCGGCTGCTCCTGGCGCCACAGAACCGTGCGCTGCTGAGTTCGTTCGACAACGATCTCGAGGAAGTGAACCCTTACGGCTGGCGGTGGATGCGCCCGATGGTCCGTCCATTCGTCGGAATCGTGCTGGGCATTCTGAACTACCTTCACGACCGGCTGAACGTCGGATACGGTTGGGTGCTGATCATTTTCGGGATCATGATGCGGGTGCTCCTGTTCCCGCTCAACCAGAAGGCCATGCGCTCCCAGATGAAGAACATGGCCGTGCAGCCGCTGTTGCAGGAGATTCAGGCCAAGTACAAGGACCAGCCTGAAAAACTTCAGAAGGAAATGATGAAGCTGTACAAGGAGCACGGCTTCAACCCCTTGGCGGGGTGCCTGCCGATGCTGCTTCCGTGGCCGATCTTGATCACATTGTTCTTCGTGTTCCAGAACACGATCGAGCTGCGAGGAGAGCCCTTCCTGTGGCTCCCCAACCTCTCGGCCGCGGATCCGTTTTATATCCTGCCGGTACTGCTGGGACTTTCCATGTTCCTCATGCAGTGGATCATGATACGGTACCAGGAGGCCCCGAATCCACAGATGAAGATGATGATGTGGATGATGCCTCCGATGATGATGTTCATCTTCCTCAACCTGGCGTCGGGGCTGAACCTCTATTACTTGACCGCGAACCTCGCTACGCTTCCACAGCAGTACTTGATTGCCAAGGAGCGCCAGAAGATTCAGGCTGTCCAGCGTTCGGCGAAGAGCTGAACGGGGCGGCCCGGATGGGCCGAGGCCACGACCGTGATGGACACCATCGTTGCGCTGGCGACACCACCGGGGCGGAGCGCTCTCGCCGTGATCCGACTCTCGGGCGATCGCTCGTCGGAGATCCTTTCCGCACTCCTGGGTGACTCGGGCCGTTTTCCCGAGGTTCGCCGACCCACGCTCTGCACGCTCGCTGATCCTGCCGACGGACGCGTTCTCGACCACGCCGTCGTGACGGTGTTCCGGGGACCCGAGAGCTACACCGGCGAGGACATGGTGGAGGTCTCGAGCCACGGCGGGTGGCTGACTCCGGCCCTGATCGAAGAGGCGTTCATCGGTGCCGGTGCCCGACGGGCCGAGCCGGGTGAGTTCACGCGGCGCGCGTACCTGAATGGGAAACTCGATTTGGTACAAGCCGAAGCCATCCTCGATCTCATCGATGGGCAGAGCCGAGAGTTCCATCAGGCGGCGATCTTTCAGTTGGAGCGAGGGTTGTCATCGCGGTTGGCCGATCTGAAAGAGCGGTTGGTCCGGCTGGAGGCGCATCTCGTCCAACACATCGACTTTCCGGAAGAGGACGAGGCGCCGATGCCACCGGACTCCATCGCCACCGAGGCCGACTCCGTGGTGGGTGCCCTAGAGGAGTTGCTGGCGACGGCACCCGAGGGCGAGTTGCTTCGCGAGGGAGCGGTGACGGTGCTCGCCGGCCGACCCAACTCGGGCAAGTCCAGCTTGTTCAATGCCATGCTGGGGGTGGAGCGTGCCATCGTTACCGAGGTGCCCGGCACCACGCGTGACGCGTTGGAGGCTGTGGTTTCGCTCGGCGGATTTCCGTTCCGCCTCGTGGATACGGCGGGGATCCACGACACGGACGAGCGTGTGGAGCGGTTGGGGGTGGAGGTGGCCAGGCGTTACCTGGAGGGTGCCGACCTCGTGTTGTTGTGCGTCGAGGCCGGACGCCCAGTCGAGGAGGACGAGGCGATGTTCGCCGAGTCTCTCGCCGGGAAGGAGGTGGTCGTGGTGCGTACCAAGGCCGACCTCGTCGATGTGGCTGGAGAGGCCCTGGGCGAAGAGGATCACGTGGTCGTCTCCACGTTGACTGGGGAGGGACTGGGGCGACTGCGGGAGAAACTCCCTTCCCTCGTCTTCCAAGGTCTCGTCAGCGCCCGGGCCGATGCGCCGGTGCTGACGCGCAAGAGACAGGCCGACGGCGTGCGGCGTGCGCTCGAGGGCGTTCGCGCGTTTTCCGCTGCCCTGAGAGAGGGGGTACCGGCGGAGTTGGCATCCACGCATCTTCGACCGGCGGAGAGCGCGCTGGAGGAACTTCTCGGGGTCATCGCCTCGGAGGAGGTGCTCGACGCACTCTTCGACGAGTTCTGCATAGGCAAGTAGAGAGCGAGACGAAACCGTGGGACGTACCTACGCGTGGCTGGCCGTAATCCTTGTTCTCGTGGTCGGCGCGCATGTACCTCTATAACGAAGCCGGCGTCGGGGGTGCTCCGATATCCGAACTGCCTGAGGGTCTGTGGTCGCCAGAGCACGCGCCCAAGCCCGGCGAGTTGCGGGCGGATCATGAGTCCCCCGCGCCTGCGCATGGGCCGGACCTCACGCCGCGAGCGAAATGAGGGGTGGATAGCGTCGGTTGGACCCAGGTGGGGTATAGGGTGACGGGACGGGTCCAGGGCGTAGGATATCGGTGGTGGGCCCGGGAGATCGCGACGGAGTTGGGTGTGTGCGGAAGCGCCCAGAACTGGCCCGATGGGTCGGTGGTAGTACACGCTACGGCGCCGCCGGAGGTGCTGGAGGCGTTCGAGACGCAGCTCGCGGATGGTCCTTGGATGGCCAAAGTGGACCGGGTCGAGAGAGTCCCGTCCGAAGGCCGGCTTTCGACGGACCGGTTCGAGATTCTTCTCTAGAAATCTTTGACGGATGGACGGAATGTACGACGTCGTTGTGATAGGCGGAGGTCACGCGGGGACTGAGGCTGCGGCTGCGGCTGCGCGTATCGGCGCTCGTGCCCTCCTCATCACTCCGGAGCTCCACCGTGTCGGCCAGATGAGTTGCAACCCGGCCATCGGAGGGATTGCGAAAGGGGTCGTTGTGCGCGAAGTCGACGCCATGGGGGGCGTCATGGGTCGTGCCACGGATGCTTCCCGGATCCAGTTTCGGATGCTGAACCGCTCGAAGGGGCCCGCCGTCTGGGGGCCCAGGGCACAGTGCGACCGGGCGCTCTACCCGGTGGAAGTGAGACGGATTCTGGAAGAGCTGCCAGGCCTCGAGATGATCGAGGACATGGTAACCGGCTTGGTGATGGAGGGGGGTGCAGCCGTCGGGGTGATTACCGGTGCGGGTCGACGCATCGATTCCCGGACCGTGGTCGTGACGGCCGGGACCTTCCTCAGAGGCGAGATCCATATTGGTGGCGAGGATCCGGTGCCAGCCGGCCGGGCTGGAGAGGCCCCGTCGGTCGACCTGGCGGAGGAGATGGCCCGTAGGGGGCTCGAGGTCGCACGTTTCAAGACCGGCACGCCGCCCAGAATCGATGGACGCACGGTCGACTTCGACGCTCTCGAGCGGCAGGACGGGGACCCGGGGGATTTCCGATTCAGTGCCTACCAGCGGGAGGAGGTGCCCGAGCAGCGGCCCTGCTGGATCACATGGACGGGCGTCGAACTTCGGAAGGTGGTAGAGCGGAGTCTGCACACAAGCGCACTCTATGGCGGTGCGATCGCCGGCCGAGGCCCGAGGTACTGTCCCTCGATCGAGGACAAGATCGTTCGATTTCCTGATGCGTCGCGGCATCAAGTCTTCCTGGAGCCGGAGGGACTCGACACGACCGAGCTTTATGTGAATGGGCTCTCGACGTCGCTCCCGGCGGAAATCCAGTTGGAGTTCCTGCGGACGGTGCCCGGCCTCGAACGCGTCGAGATGACGCGTGCCGGGTACGCGATCGAGTACGACTACTTTCCGCCCCACCAGCTCACGCACACCCTCGAAGTGAAGGCCATCCCGGGTCTGTTCTTGGCGGGGCAGATCAACGGAACGACCGGCTACGAAGAGGCGGCGGGGCAGGGGCTCATCGCCGGATTCAACGCAGCGTTTCTCGCCCGGGGAGAGCCACCCCTGATTCTCGAGCGTGACCAAGCCTACCTCGGTGTGCTGGTCGACGACCTCGTAACCAAGGGAGTGGACGAGCCGTACCGGCTGTTCACGTCGAGGGCGGAGTACCGCCTGCTCTTGCGGCAGGACAACGCTGTGCGGCGCCTCGGTCCGGTGGCGGAGGCGCGTGGGATGCTCACTCCCGAGCAGCGGGGGGTTCTGACCGAACGGCTCGCGGCTGAAGACCGTATTGTGGGTTGGTTCCGAACCGCCTCTGTCCAGCCCGAGTCCGTAGCTCCGATACTCGAGCGGCTCGGCACTCCCGGAATCACCGAGCCCACGCCGGCGCTGGTTCTACTCAAGAGACCGGGTGTCAACGCTGCCGAGATCGCACGGGTGGGAGGGGCGCCGTTCGATCACGAGAGTGCGGGCGACGCTTTGGCGGCTGTGGAGGTCGAACTCAAGTATGAAGGGTACGTCGCTCGGGAGATCGATCGAGCGGAGAAGCTGAGGGAGCAGGCCGGCTTCGTGCTACTGGAGGAGACTCCCTATTCGGATTTCCTCACGCTGTCGCACGAGGCCCGCGAAAAACTCGATCGAGTGCGGCCCACCACGCTGGCGCAGGCAGGACGGATTTCCGGCGTCTCGCCCGCAGACCTCCAAAACCTGATGATGGAGGTTCGCCGTTGGCGGGCGGCCGGAGGCTCAGGGGCAGTCGCCGTCCCAAGCCGCTGAGCGGGCCTCCGGGAGCAGCCCTTTTTCTATTTCAAGCGGTAGACCCATACGCGCGCACGATGCACAGAGTTTGCATAGGACACCTCGAGCGGACAGGGCCTTCGGGTCACGAAGGACCCCCTTATTCCTAGTGTTTCACGTGAAACATTCGGAAACCCCAAAGCAGGGGGGTGCCCAGTTAACGCGGAGTGAGCCTGATCACGATCGTTCCGTCCTCGACCATGCCGTCCAGATTGAAGTCGTATTCGGTCGGCCCGGTCAGGATGACGTCAGCCCCCTCACGTACCCACGTGGACCGGGAAACCTCGACCGAAGGAATGCTTCTACGAAAGACGACCTGGGGGCCTTCCACGTAGAGAATGCCCGATTCGCTAGATGATTGCCCAAGCGCGGACAGGATAGCCGTGTACCGGCCCGACGGCTGGACCAAAAGAGTGAACGTGGCTCCCGCCGCCATAAGATCCCGGGAAACCTCCGGATTGACAGTGCTCGTGATGACCAGCACCGTGGCCATCCAATCCCCGACCATGAAATCCGGCCCCGGCGTATCGCCCGGGCCGGATGAGTCCCCCCCGCAAGAAACCGCCACACCCGCCAGGAACAACACAACTGCCTTGGTCGCGATCCTGAATGCTCTGGATCCCATGCCCATCCCTTCCGGACCTTCCGTAGGCCCTTCGATCGTCCGCCTAAGCGAAATGTAGTCGGGACCCCCCACCTCGCGCCACAAAACATCAGCTTTACGAGAGGAACGGCCGCGCGTATATTCGTCGACCTTCCGGATGCGAGTCAGCTATTCCCGATCGGTGCCCGAGAATGTCGCGCGTAATCGCTATTGCCAACCAAAAAGGCGGTGTGGGTAAGACCACGACCGCCATAAACCTCGGGGCATCGTTGGCGGTCGCGGAACACCGCACTCTCATCGTTGACATGGATCCTCAGGCCAATGCCACGAGCGGGCTCGGGGCCTCCCGAGACGGGCCCACGATTTACGATACGCTCATGCGGGGCGTTCCGGTGGGCGACTGCGTGCGATCCGGCGTGAGCGTACCGTTTCTCGACCTCATTCCCTCCACTCGCGACCTCGTGGGAGCGGAGATCGAGTTGGTCAACGCAGGGTCACGCGAATTGGTCTTGCGGCGAGTGCTGGAATCGCTTCGCGACGAATACGACTTCATTCTGATCGACTGCCCCCCCTCGCTGGGCCTCCTCACCCTGAACACTCTCACGGCGGCGGATTCCGTGATGATCCCGATCCAGTGCGAGTTCTACGCCCTCGAGGGCCTCAGCCAGCTTCTCAATACCGTGAGGCTGGTTCAGCGTGGGCTCAATCGGACCCTCGAGATAGAAGGTGTGCTTCTCACGATGTACGACGGCCGCCTGAAGCTCTCGAAACAGGTTGCCTCCGAGGCCCGTGAGTACTTCGGCGACCGCGTGTACAAGACGGTGATCCCCCGCAACGTGCGCCTTGCGGAGGCGCCCAGCTTCGGCAAGCCCATCCTGCAATACGACGTGCTATCAGCAGGAGCGCAGTGCTACCTCAGCCTTGCGCGGGAGATGGTCGCAGGCCGCGGCGACACGACATCGGCAAGCCTTTCGACCATGGAGGTGACCGGGGCGTGAGTCGGCCAACGAAGGATCGTTTGGGCAAGGGGTTGGGTGCGTTGCTCGGCGATTACATGACAACCGAGCCCCCCAAAGGCGACGTCCAACGGGTTGCCGTTTCGTCAGTGGATCCGAATCCGCAGCAGCCTCGCAGGAGTTTTTCGCAGGCTGAACTCGCGGAACTCGCCGCCTCCATCGACCAAAACGGCCTCCTCCAACCACTCCTGGTACGACCGGCTCCTGGGTTGGACGGGCGCTACCAGCTCGTGGCCGGCGAGCGCAGGCTTCGCGCGGTCGCGAGCCTTGGATGGCATGACGTCCCGGTCGTCGTCCGCGATGTGGATGACGACACCCTCCTGGTATTGGCGCTCGTCGAAAACCTCCAACGGGAGGCGTTAGGTCCTCTGGAGGAGGCGCAGGGATACCGCGCGCTCGCTGATCAATACGGCCTAACTCAGGACGAGATCGCCCGCTCCGTGGGTAAGGACCGCTCTACGGTCGCCAACATGCTGCGCCTTCTTCGCCTGCCGGTGTCCGTGCGCAAGCTCGTGGAAGAAGGCGACCTTTCAGTTGGTCATGCCAGAGCCCTCTTGGCGATCGAAGACCCGCTGCGCATGGCCGATCTCGCCCGCAGCGCAGTACGTGGGGGTTGGTCGGTGCGGGAGATTGAGCGCCAGGTGAAGAGGCTCACGCAGGTAGCCAAGACCGCCGCCGCGACTGGAAAAACCAGCGCGGACCCGATCCTCCAAGCGCTCGAGGAGGAATTGCGCTCCGTGCTCGCCACGCGGGTCCGAATCCGGACCACCAACAAGAAAGACGGCGTAATCGAGGTGCCCTTCCACAACCCCGAGGACTTCGAGCGCCTCTTCGCGCTCATGGCCGGCCGTGAGGCGACCGAGGTCGTTGGATGAGCGAGAGGAACACGCACCTGAGCATCATCCTCGTCCCGGAGGATGGCGGCGAAAGTCGGACGTTTCGCTTCTCCCGAAAGAGGCTGAGAGCCTTCCGCCTGGGCGGTATCGCTCTGGGAAGCGCTGCCGTCTTCATGCTGGCCAGTTGGCCCTTCCTGGTCGCCCGATCCGCCCGTGTCGAAGATCTCGAGGATCAGGTGGCTCAGCTCCATGCCGAGCAGGCACAGGTTCGGACCCTGATTCGGGTTGTCAACGATCTCGAAAAACGCTACGAGACTCTTCGGTCTTTGTTCGGTTACGAGGGTTTACCTCCCGCGTCCGAGATGTGGCTCCCACCACCTGGCGGCCGCCGCTCGGGGTCGACACGATCCCAGGACGGGGCCGCCATGCCGTCGGCATGGCCGCTCACGGACCGGGGATTCGTCACACAGCGCCTCTTGGCGGGAGACGCCGGTGAGCACCCGGGCCTAGACATCGCCGTGCCCACAGACTCTTATATTCTAGCCGCCGGCAGCGGTGTGGTGGCCGAGGTTGGTGATGACCCGACGTACGGGCGCTTCATTCGGATCGACCATGGAAACGGGTATGAAACGCTGTACGCACACGCTTCCACCACGCTTGTGGCGCTAGGGGCTCGGGTTCGTCGCAGCGAGGTAATTGCGTTGAGTGGATCTACAGGCCGCTCGACCGCGCCGCACTTGCACTTCGAGATCTTGCTGGATGATGAGGCGGTCGATCCGCTCACGATGGTGCAACAACCATGAAGGCGACAGGAAGGGTATAGGAAATGGCAAGAGACCGCGCCCGCAACGGCACACCACCGGAGGATGTAATCTCTATCATTGGACCCGGCATGCAGGTGACCGGTGATTGCGTAACCACGGGGAGCCTCAGGATCGAGGGTGCCGTTAAAGGAACAGTCCGGGCCGGCAAGGCCGTGGTTGTAGGCAAGGAGGGTTTTGTCGACGGCGACATCGAGACTCAGGATGCAGTGATCTCCGGCCGCGTGGTGGGCACCCTGACGATTGGATCCCGATTGGAGGTGCACGCCACGTGCCGCATCGAAGGCACGATTCGCGCGCGCCGGATGCAGCTCGAGGAGGGGGCCTCCCTAGACGGCCAGATCATGGTCGGGGAGGGCAAACAGGCGGCACCCAAGCTCGAACATGTCATCGCCGACGGACAGAGTAATGCCGTGCTTGCGGAGCCCGCTGGCGACCCGGACTTTTCCACATCGTCGGGAAAACTTTCTAAGTCCGTTTAAGATAGCGACTTACACTATGCTTTGGTGTGCTCAAATGCCTAGTGGCTGCTCCTCAACGGCCCCTTTTCCACAGTTTCAGGCGGGGAGCGCATGAAATTAGAATCCCTGCTCCAATATCTCTCGGAGTATCTCCGGCTTGAGGAGTTCCCCGACTACCCCCTGGCGATAAACGGCCTCCAGGTGGAGGGGCCTGACCGTGTCACGAGTATCTGCGTTGCGGTCGATGCCAGCGAGGCAGTCATCAACGAGGCAGCCCGGAGGGGCGCTGATCTCTTGATCGTGCATCACGGTCTGTTCTGGGACGGACGCCACAGGGTGACCGGCCCCCGCTACCGGAAGCTCCACGCGCTGATCACGAAGGGGCTCGCGTTATTCAGTGCCCATCTCCCGCTGGACGCGCACTCGGAGGTAGGAAACTGCGCGGTCCTCGCTCGAGGACTCGGCCTGGACCGGTTGGAGCGATTCGGTAGCTACGCCGGAGAGGAGATAGGGTGGTGGGGATTTCTCGACGCCGAGCGGGAGGCTTTCCGTGAGACGATCGCAGCGATGGTCGACGGACCCGTGAAACTCATCCCCGGCGGGCCGGACCAAATCAACCGCGTGGCAGTCGTGACCGGAGGAGCTGCGAGCATGATTTCCGAGGCCGCGGACGCAGGGATAGACGCCCTGGTCACGGGTGAGGGTGCCCACCACACGTTCCACGAGGCCATGGAGCTAGGAGTGAACGCCTACTACGCAGGCCACTACGCCACCGAGACGTGGGGCGTAAAGGCGCTCGCCGCCCATATCGAGGAACGCTTCGAGATCCCCTGGGAGTTCATCGACGCCCCTACCGGACTCTGATCAGACTCAACCCCCAGGCCGCATCGCATCGCGGGCCGCCCTGAACTCCGAGTCCTCCAACCAATTCGGCCAGGTGTCGTCCCTGGCAATATCGAGCGCAGTCGCCAGGATGAGCCAACCCTGTTGGACCGCACCCGAGAAAACGAAGTCGTCGGAGAACTCATCGCTGGGGGCGTGGTACTGGTTGGCCGTATAATTCGCCGCCACCTCCATACCCCAGCCGTCGGGCTTGCCGCGGTACTGTCGCCCATGCTCGATGTAGAGCGACGGCACTCCGGCCCGCGCGAAGGGAAAGTGATCACTTCGGAAAAAGAACCCCTTCTCCGGTTCGGCGTCCGGCATGAGTGTCAGCCCCGCCTCGGCGGCGCGGGCCTCCACGTAACGGCCCAGACCGCTACGCTCGGCGCCCTGAGCGATCATGTCGTCGGTTTCGCCCCACAGGTTCGCCCCGTCCATGTTGATCTCGGCGACGGTGTTGGCCAGGGGGAACAGCGGTGACTGAACGTACCAGGCGCTGCCCAGCAGTCCCTGCTCCTCCGCAGCGGTGGCGATGAACAGAAGTGAGCGGGGTGGCGCTTCGGTCAGCGCGGCGGTTGCGCTCGCCAGCGAAATCAGCAGCGCCGTACCGCTCGCGTTGTCGTAGGCTCCATTGTAGATGGAGTCCCCATCCACCCTCTCGCCAATACCGAAGTGATCGTAGTGCGAGGTGAGCGTGATGACCTCGTCGGGCCGAGAGGACCCAGGCAGCAATCCCACTACGTTCTGCGTTTCGACCACGCGGATTGTGTTGGTGACCCGGGCATGGACCTGAATTCCCGTCGCGACAGGCTCGAAGTCCCGGCTGGCGGCCTGGGCCATCAGCTCATCCAGGTCGAGCGAGGCGAGGGCCAGCACACTGGAGGCCGTCTCATACGACAGCCAGCCTTGGAGCGGTACAGGGTTCGCATCGGGAGCGGGAGGAAGTGCCATCTGCTCACCCGACCAACCCCCGCGCACGACGCTCCAGGGGTATCCGGCCGCCTCGGTCGTATGGACCACGAAGGCGCCCAGCGCGCCCTGCCTGGCGGACTCCTCGTACTTGTAGGTCCACCGGCCGTAGTAGGTCATGGCTCGTCCGCCGAACAGATCCGGCTCACCCGGCGGCGCCGGGGGGTCGTTCACCAGAATCAGCACGACCTTTCCCGCCACGTCGATCCCAAAATCATCCCAGTCGGCCTCGGGGGCGGAGACCCCGTAGCCCACGAACACCAACTCCGCGGATCCCTCGACCATTTCGGACTCGGGCTCACCAGACCAGAGTACGAAGTCGTCGAGGTAGTCGGGGGACACGCTCGTCCCGTCCCTGGAGAATACCAGTTCGATTTCAGAGGGTTGGGGAGTGGTGCCGATGAGGCGGACGTCCTGGAAGTAGCTGCCATCGACTGGCTGTAGTCCGGCGGCCTCGAACTGGCTGGCGACATACTCTGCCGCCCGGCGCCCACCGTCGCTTCCGGGGCCCCTGCCCATGAACTCGTCGGAGGCGAGGCGCTGCATGTGCTCCCGGATCATGTCGCCCGAGATCTCGGGAATCGTGGTGTCGGTCGACTCACTCGCACACCCAACGAGAGCTACCGCTGAAACGATGATAAAGCGCTTCACAATCACATCTCCACTCTTTGGCATGGTGTCCGGAGCACGGCCCGGGCTCCTCAGCGGGCCAGCAACGTAGTGCGCCCGTGCTGTGCGGGCGACCCGCTCCCCTGGAGGTGCGTGCCACGTTAGGTTGCCGACCTCTGGTACCTGAGGTACCATTTTTCCTCACCCGTCTGCCTCCAGGAGAATCTATGATCAAGCGAGTCCTGGCGATCACCGTGGGAGTGGTGCTCTTCGCTGCCGGCACTCTCCGAGCGCAGGTCGTTCCCACACCCGAATCACACTTCGGTTTCGAGTTGGGGGCCGACCGCAAGCTCGCAAACTGGTCCGCCCTGACGGCGTATTATGAACGGCTCGCCCAGGCCAGTCCGCGCGTGAGCGTCGACACACTCGGGCCCACCACCTCGGGGCTTCCATTCGTCATGCTCACCATCACGAGTCCGGAGAACCATGCCGACCTCGAGCGCCTCCGGGACATCCAAATGCGGCTGGCCGACCCGCGACGTGTGGGGGGCGAAGAAGAGCTCCAACGGCTACTGGACGAGGGCAAGACCGTCGTCCTGATCACGCATGCGATCCACTCCACCGAGGTCGGGAGCGCCCAGACGGCCGCTCGGCTCGCGTACCGGCTGGCGTCCTCAAACGAGGCCAAGGTCCGGGAGATTCTGGACAACGTGATCCTCCTCGACATCCCATCGCTGAATCCGGACGGGACGCAGTGGGTGGTGGATTGGTACAACGAGCACGTCGGGACGGAGTACGAGGCTTCGTCGATGCCCTGGCTGTACCACTACTACGTGGGGCACGACAACAACCGGGACTGGTACGCCTTCACGCAACTCGAAACCCAGTACACGGTGCTTCAGGCCCACAACGCCTGGCATCCCCAGATTGTGCACGACATCCATCAGATGGGGAACCGGGGGGCCCGCATTTTTTTCCCGCCCTACATCGATCCCATTGAACACAACGTGGACCCGGGCCTGGTCACGGCGGTCAACATGCTAGGCACCTACATGGCGGCCGAGTTGACCGCCCAGGGAAAGAAGGGTGTGGTGGTGAACGCCATTTATGACGGCTTCACCCCGGCACGCGCGTACCAACACTACCACGCGGGGGCCCGCATTCTCTCCGAAACGGCGTCTGTGCGCGTCGCAACTCCCATCACACAGACCGCCGCCGACATCGGTGGCGGCCGCGGATACGACGCCGCGGTGGCGACGTGGAACTTCCCGTACCCGTGGGAGGGTGGCGAGTGGGGCTTGCCCAACATCGTCGAGTACATGGAGGCGGGCGCGATGGCCTTGCTCACCAACGCCGCCAAGAACCGTCGGTACTGGCTGGAGAACTTCTACCGCATCAACCTACGCGCCGTGAAGGGCTGGGAGTCGTGGCCTGCTGCGTGGGTGATTCCCGCCGACCAACCGAACACGGCGGGCTTGGCCTACGTCTTGCGGACCCTCCGCATGGGGGACGTCGAGGTGTATCGGGCCCTGACGGACTTCGAGGGCGACGGACGCTCGTTCCCGGCGGGATCGTACGTGATCCCGATGTACCAGCCTTACGCGGGCTTCGCTCAGACGATGCTCGAGGTGCAGCGCTACCCGGATCTTCGACAGTTCCCAGGGGGACCGCCGAAGCCGCCGTACGATGTGACGGCGCACACGCTGCCCCTCCTCATGGATGTCGAGGCCGTGGCGGTGGAGGAGGTTCCGGATCTCTCTGGTGTTCTGGAGCCTGACCCCATCGGGATCCCGAATTTCGCGTTCGAACTCCCGGATGCTCTCGCCGGGCCCGACGCGCCGCGCGTCGCGATCTACAAGTCGGCGCAGGAGCCCATGGAGGCGGGCTGGACCCGGTGGGTCTTCGACCAGCACGGGCTCAAGTACGATACGCTGAAGGACGCGCGCGCTCGCCAGGGCGGCCTCGGAGCCGACTACGACGTTATCCTCCTCCAGGACCAAAGCCCGGGCTCGATCCGTGACGGTTACTCCCCCGGCGACCTCCCGCCCGAGTACACAGGCGGGTTGGGGCAAGCGGGCGTGAGTGCTCTGGAGTCGTTCGTGCGTTCCGGCGGGCGGCTCATCGCGATCGAGGAGGCCACCGACTTCGTCACGGAGTTGTTCGGTCTCGAGATCTCGAACGCGGTGGAGCGTTTGGAAACGCAGGACTTTTTCATCCCGGGCTCGATCCTCCAAGTCGACCTCGAGGACCACCCGATCACGGCAGGCATGGGCGCTGCGTCCCCGGTCTGGTTCTGGCGGAGCAGTCGCGCTTTCGACGTGATGGAGGCCAACGCCCGGGTATTGGCCCGCTATGCGGCGGGCGACCCCGTGCTGTCCGGGTGGATTCTCGGTCCGGAGCACGTGGCGGGGAAGCCGGCGATCGTCGAGGTTCCGATCGGGTCCGGGTCGGTGGTGCTGTTCGGATTCCAACCGAACTACCGTGCGCAGACTGTGGCGACGTGGCCGCTCCTGTGGAACGCCATGAGCACAAAGCTCCGACCACCTGTTGGTGAACCCGATGCCAAAGGAGCGAGATGACTTGCGCACGATGCGGAGCCTCCGGGGACGGCAAGTTCTGCTCGGCGTGCGGGGCAGCGCTGGTCGCGCCTGAATGCCCGTCGTGCGGACACCAGTCCCAGCCCGGCGCTCGCTTTTGTAACCAGTGCGGTGGCTCGCTGGCTTCCGAGGGCGGGCAGGGTGCGGTCCCCGCGAGCGGCGGGTCCGGAGACGGCCCTACGGCAAACATGGGCTGGTGGATTGCGGGAGCTCTGTTGGCCGGCCTGATCTTGGTGGTCGCCTGGCCGATCTACGGACCGGGCAGCCAGATTCCTCCTCCATCTCCCTCTCAGAGCCCAGGGGGCTTGGGCGCCTCGGGCGTGGACCTCACCAGCATGACGCCGCGCGAGGCCGCGGATCGGCTCTACGACCGGGTCATGACGGCCGTCTCGGCCGGAAACCAAGGGGAGGTCCTGGGCTTCATGCCGATGGCGATCGCCGCCTACGAGCGTGCTGCTCCGCTGGACGCCGACGGCGTCCACCACCTGGCCACCCTGCTTCGCGAGGCCCAAAGGTATGAGGAGGCGCTGGCGGTCTCGGCCCAGGCGCTGGAGAACGCCCCTGACCATCTCTTGCTGCTGTCCTCTGCAGCCGAAGCCTCCGCGGCGCTCGACGACGACGATGTGGCTCGGCACTACCACCAGCAGATTCTTGACGTGTGGGAGGCGGAGATGGCCGAGGCCCGACCGGAGTACCTGGCCCACGAAAAGCTCATGCCGACGATCCGGAGTGCCGCGGAGGAATTCCTCAGCGGGGGCTAGCCCCCTGGGACGAGGAGGCCGGCACATCTCATGCGCATTTTCCTGACTGGAGGCTCCGGCCTCATCGGATCGCACGTAGCCGGCCGGCTCATCCGAAGCGGTCACGACGTGGTCGCGCTTCAACGGCCGAACTCGGACACGAGCTTTCTGGAGGCGCACGGGTGCCAGATCCATGTGGGCGACGTGCGCGACGGTATCGAGTATCATATTCCACGCATGCGCGGCTGCCACGCCGTGGTGCACTGTGCGGCGCTCATCTACGGGAGCATGTCCTGGCCGGAGGTGCGGGCGGTCAACGTCGACGGCACCCGTAACGTGCTTCAGGCAGCGGCCGAGGCCGGCGTCTCGAGGGCGGTCCATGTGTCTTCGATTGCGGTATACGGCGATCCGGGTGACCACATCGACGAGTCCGCTCCAATGGATCGTCCGCTGCGGCCGGCGGACCTATATGCCCGTTCCAAGCGCGAAGCGGAGACGGTCGCAATGCGCTTTCACGGCCGTGGTATGGCGCTCACGATCCTCCGACCCTCTGCGGTGTACGGCGAACGTGACCGCCTGTTCGCTCCCAAACTAGCGCGCATGGTTCAACTTCCGTTGACCCCGGTGATGGGGCCTGGGACGAACACGCTTCCCGTCGTCTATGCCGGCAATATCGCCGCCGGCGTGGAGTCGGCTCTCTCGGGTTTGGGAGCAGGCCGCGCGTTCAACATGGCCACCGATCACCCGATCACACAGTTGGAGCTCATGAAGTGGTTGGCGGTCGGCCTGGGCCGCACGCCGCGGTTCATGCACCTGCCCGCCGGGGTTATCCGTGCGGCGGCGAAGCTGGGTGAGACGTTGGGTTTCAACATCCCGGGTGCCCGCGATCTCTCGTTGGCGCGGGTCGCTGCTCTCGCCTTGAACAACAACCCCTACGACTCGTCGTTGGCGCGCGAGGTCCTCAACTGGGATCCTCCCCATACTCACCAAGACGCCCTCCGGCGCACTGGAGAGTGGCTCCGGAAACAGGACAGGAGATAGAATCTTGACCGACCCGAAAATCAAGCCACCGCCTCCACTGTTCCGCGTCACCGAGGATGAACGTTTCCTTCAGTCCGCCGTTGAGCGGCTCGAGGAGAAGGGTCTCTTCGAGGTCGGCAAGGACTCGTGGCGCGTCTTCCGCATCATGGGAGAGTTCGTCGAGGGATTCGACGAGCTCCAAAACCTCGGACCTGCCGTGTCGTTCTTCGGCTCCGCGCGGGTGACCGAGGCCGATCCCATGTATCATGAGTGCGTCGAAACGGCTCGGCGTGTGGGAGAGGCCGGCTTCGCCATCATCACCGGAGGCGGTCCGGGTATCATGGAGGCGGCCAACCGTGGCGCGAGGGAGGCGGGCGTGGCCTCCGTGGGGTGCAACATCGAGTTGCCCTTCGAGCAGGGCAGCAACCCCTACATCGATATCTCCATCGATTTTCGGTACTTCTTCGTGCGCAAGACGATGTTCGTGAAATACGCCGAGGCGTTCGTGATTTTCCCCGGTGGATTCGGGACGATGGATGAGCTGTTCGAGGCCCTGACTCTGATTCAGACCGGCAAGGTGGGACACTTCCCCGTGGTCCTGTTCGGCAAGGACTATTGGAGCGGGCTCACCGACTGGATGCGTGACACGCTGGTCGCCGAAGGCAAGCTCGCGGAGAAGGATCTCGACCTCATCTTCGTCACGGACTCACCGGACGAGGCCGTGGACCATGTGGCCGAACGCTACCGGCAACAGCTGGCCGCCATCTCGGCGAAGAAATCGGGCGACGCGTGATGGAATCCCAGGCTTCGTTCGCCCCGGCTCCCTAAGCGACGAGGATCTGTCTCTCATCATCATCACGGATTCGACGCGCATGGACCGTTCGACTCTGCAGGGTGTCATCGTGGGCCTTCTGGGGTATTCGGTCGGGAACCACGTGGGGCTCGCCGTCTTTTTCTTGGTCCGAAGCGCCGGCTTGGCCTTGTGAGGCCCTGGTAGGGGCCTTTTCTTTAGAGTCTCAGCATCCTCATAAACAGATGAGTTCGAGTGACCTGCTCATGACCGAAACCCTTACGATGCGGCCCAAAGGCTATGCTCCCGGTGGCAAGGATACCGGGATCGTGAAGCCAAAGGGCACCTCCGCCATTCCGGCGCACCAGGGCATCGAGACCGTTCCACTCAGGGAGCGAAAGCCCAAGTGGCTCAAGGTCCGCTCGCCCGGTGGTGAGAACTATGGGCGGCTGAAGCGCCTCATGCGGGGCGGAGCGTTGCACACGGTGTGCGAGGAAGCCGGCTGCCCGAACATCGGTGAGTGCTGGGAGGCCGGAACCGCCACCTTCATGATTCTCGGCGATGTTTGTACGCGCGCTTGCAAGTACTGCGCGGTGGCGCACGGCATGCCCACGGAGCTCGACCTGGACGAGCCTCGTAGGGTGGCGGAGACCGTGGAGGCGATGGGTCTCGAGCACGTCGTGATGACCAGCGTGAATCGGGATGAGCTCCCTGACGGTGGCGCGGGGATCTACGCGGAGACCATCCGACAGATTCATAAACGCCTGCCTGATTGCTCGGTCGAGGTGCTCATCCCGGACTTCAAGGGCGACGAAGACGCGTTGCGGACGGTCATGGAGGCGGGCCCGGCGATTCTGGGGCACAACCTGGAGACGGTCGAGCGGTTGCACCCTGAAGTCCGTCCCGGTGGCCGGTATTGGCGGTCGATCTCGTTCCTGGGTGCCGCGAAGCGCATCGACGAAACCATGCTCACCAAGACCAGCATCATCCTGGGTATGGGCGAGGAGGAGGACGAGGTCCATCAGGCCATGCAGGATCTGCGCGAAGCGGCGGTGGACATCCTGACGCTCGGCCAGTACCTGCGACCCTCCGCGATGCACATTCCGGTCGCACGCTGGGTCACGCCCGAGGAGTTTGCTCAGTGGAAGGTGGTCGGGGAGCGGGATTACGGCTTCAGGCACGTGGAGTCCGGCCCGTTGGTGCGATCGAGCTACCACGCGAAGGAGCAGGCCCGTCAGGTCATGGCCGGTGGGCCCGGACGCATCCGCGAGGTGATGGAGGCCGACTTGGCCGCGCCCGGGGAAGTGCCGCATCTCCAACTCGTCCAGATCGAGGTCGGGCGACGGGGCGGCACCGCCGATGGGTTGAAGGGCACTTGATGGAGGGGCGTGGCACCATTGCCGAGTCGCAGGCCAAGAGCGAAGGCCTGGACGGGTTCGCGCGCGAGCAGTTGCTGCACTTCCTCCGCCAGATGCTACTCTACCGACGCTTCGAGGAGAAGGCCGAGGAGGCGTACGCCATCGGCAAGATCGGCGGCTTCTGCCACCTGCACATCGGCCAGGAGGGGCTCGCGGCCGGAAGCATCCTTCCACTCCGCGAGGACGACTACGCCATCAGCGCGTATCGAGAGCATACCCAGGCCCTGGCGAAGGGCCTGCCACCCGAAGCCGTGATGGCTGAACTGTACGGGAAGGCGGCGGGCGCCTCGGGAGGCATGGGAGGGTCCATGCACATGTTCGGCGCGAACAAGGGCTTCATGGGCGGCCATGGGATCGTGGGAGCCCAGACCGCTCTGGCCCTGGGGATCGCGTGGGCCATCAAGTACCGGGGCCAGGACCGTGTGTGTGTCTGCTTCATGGGAGACGCGGCGGTAAATCAGGGTGCCTTCCACGAGTCCATGAACATGGCCGCCGTCTGGCAGTTGCCGGTGGTCTATGTGGTCGAGAACAACGACTACGGCATGGGCACGAAATTCAGCCGGGTGTCGCAGACTCCGATAGCCGAAAAATCGGCTGTCTATGGCATTCCGGCCACGATCCTGAATGGGCAGGATGTCATGGAGACCTACTGGACCTTCTCCGAGTTGTACGAGAAGGTCAGGGACGGGGGCGGCCCGCAGTTCGTGGACGCGCAGACCTACCGCTTCAAGGGCCATTCGATGTCCGACCCGGTGTCGGGCACGTATCGCTCCAAGGAGGAGGTCTCCGAGAAGACGGAGCACGACGATCCGATCGTGATTCTCAAAGAGCGCCTCCTGGCGGCCGAGTTGCTGACACAAGCCGAGTTGGAGGCGATGGACACCGAGGTCAAGCAGGAGGTGCAGGCGGCAGCGGATTTCGCCGAAGCCGCCCCCGAGCCGGACCCTGCCACCCTGTACGAGCACGTGTATTCGGAGATCAATCCGAACGGACGCCTCTTCTTCGACGGACGAGATCGTGGAACTGACGTATAGAGAGGCGCTCAACCAGGCGCTCGCCGAGGAGATGGAGCGGGACGACTCCGTCTTCCTATTGGGCGAAGAGGTGGCCGAGTACGATGGCGCCTATAAGGTGTCCAAGGGACTTCTCGATACGTTCGGCGACATGCGGGTGGTCGACACCCCCATATCCGAGCTGGGCTTCACCGGCTTGGGTGTGGGAGCTGCCATGGTCGGCCTGAGGCCGGTGGTCGAATTCATGACCTTCAACTTCTCGCTGCTCGCGCTAGATCAGGTCATCAATGGCGCGGCCAAGATGCTCCACATGAGCGGGGGTCAGATCAACATCCCGATGGTATTCCGCGGTCCCACGGGCGCGGCGCTGCAGCTCGGTGCCCAGCACTCGCAGGCGTGCGAGACCTGGTACGTGCACGCACCAGGCGTGAAGCTCGTCACGCCCGCGACTCCGGCCGACGCAAAGGGCCTCCTCAAGGCAGCCATTCGAGACGACGACCCGGTTGTGTTCATGGAGGGCGAGCTGCTTTACAACATCAAGGGCGAAGTGCCCGAAGAGGACGACTTCGTGATCCCTCTGGGGGTGGCGGACCTCAAGCGGGAAGGGGGTGACGTCTCGATCATCACACATGGTAGTATGGTCCATCTCTGCTTGCGGGCGGCTTCCCAGATGGCCAAGGACGGAATCGAGGCCGATGTGCTCGACTTACGCTCGCTTCGCCCGCTGGACGTCGAGGCCATGCTCGCGTCGGTGCACAAGACAAACCGGGCCATCTATGTCGAAGAGGGCTGGCCCTACCTCGGCGTCGGCGCCCAGATCGTCGCGATCCTCCAGGAGGAGGCGTTCGACGACCTGGACGCGCCCGTGTTGCGGGTGACCCAGGCGGACATCCCCATGCCATACAACAAGAAGCTCGAGGCCATGACCAAACCCAGCGTGCCCCGGGTGGTGGAAGCCTGCCACCGCGTGTTGTACAGGTAGCGCTGAGTATGGCGACCAAGGTTCACATGGAGGCGCTCTCCCCGACCATGGAGGAGGGGCAGGTCGTGAAGTGGCTCAAGGCCGAAGGTGACTCCGTCACGGCCGGGGAGATCTTGGCCGAGATCGAAACCGATAAGGCGACCATGGAGTTGGTCGCTCGGGGCGACGGGCTGCTTCGCAGGATCCTGGTCGGTGAGGGTGAAACGGCGCCCGTGGGAGACGTGATCGCCGTGATTGCCGCCGCTGACGAGGATATCTCCGAGTACGACAGCGGTGGAGCAGGGGCTTCCGCCGCACCGCCACCCGCGCAGGACGCGAGCGAGGTGACCGAGGTAGGGGCGGCCGCGCCTGCGACAAAGGCCGCCGAGACCGCAGCCGCGCCTGAGGTGAATGGGGCCGGCAACGGGCGCATCAAGGCGTCGCCGGTGGCCCGCCGCTTGGCCGCCGAGGCGGGGTTGGACCTCGCGTCCGTGGCTGGGTCAGGTCCCGGGGGCCGCATCGTCAAGAAGGACGTGGAGGTGGCGCTCGAGGGTGTTGGACCGGCCGCTCCGGCAGGAACGCCCGCACCCGCGACGGCTGCCCCTCCGGCCTCCGATGCCGACTACGAGGACGTTCCGCTCACGCAGATGCGGAAGACGATCGCGCGGCGCCTCGTGGAATCGATCGGACCTGTCCCGCACTTCTTCCTCACGGTCGACGTGGACATGACACGCGCGCTGGAGGCCCGCAAGCGCATCAACGCGATGCTGGAAGCCGAAGGCCGCAAGATGTCGATCAACGACTTGATCATTCGAGCCACGGCCGCAGCGTTGAGGCGTCACCCGGACTGCAACGCACACTGGATGGGCGACTCCGTGCGGCGCTTCAACAGGGTTCACATCGGGGTCGCGGTGGCCATCGACGACGGCCTGATCACGCCGGTGATCCGCGACGCGCACCTGAAGGGCGTGGCGGACATCGGTGTCGAGATTCGCGAGTTGGCTGGTCGAGCGCGCGAGAAGAAGCTGATGCCCGAGGAGTACACCGGCGCGACGTTTTCTATCTCCAACTTGGGCATGCTCGGCATCCATGAATTCACCGCGGTGATCAATCCGCCGGAGGCCGGCATCCTTGCGGTGGGTGGTGTGGAGGATACACCGGTGGTGGTCGACGGCGAGGTTCAGGTCCGGCCCCGCATGCGCATCACCATGAGCTGCGATCACCGGGTGATCGACGGCGCGCTGGGGGCTCGATTTCTGGCGACCCTGCGCGGTATGCTCGAGGAGCCCGCCACGATCCTGCTCTGATGACGCGGCGCTCGTTCGGACGGGCTGCCGCGGGGGCGACGACCCTCCTGGCGGTGGTGGCCGGCGCGTGCGGACCGCAGGCCGGGAACCCTGGATCGACGCGTGGCGAGGACGTCTTCCCCCTGCTCGCCGAAGGCTCGGGTGGCGTGAACCATGAGCGCCACGACAACGCCCCGTACGTCGTACTCATCTCGCTCGACGGCTTCGGCCACGAGTACTTGGACCGATTCGATGTCCCGAACCTGCGGCGCATCATCTACGGGGGTGTCAGGGCGGAGGCCATGATTCCCGTGTTCCCCGTGAAGACCTTCAGCAACCACTACTCGATCGCAACCGGAATGTATCCTACGAGGCACGGCCTCATCAGCAATCGCTTCTACGATCCGGAACGCGACGAGGCCTACGTGTACCTCGACCGCGAAAAGGTGGGAGACGGCACCTGGTACGGAGGCGAGCCACTCTGGGTATTGGCGGAGCAGCGGGGCATGGTTTCCGCGGCGTTCTTTTGGGTTGGCTCGGAGGCCGACATCCGGGGAGTGCGCCCCACGCACTGGCGCACCTTCGACGGGGATGTGCCCGACGCCGATCGCGCAAAGCAGGTGCTCGCGTGGTTGGCCGAGCCGGTGCGCACGCGACCTCACATTCTCACGCTTTACTTCGAGGACGCCGATCAGGTAGGCCACAATTTTGCGCCCGAGAGTCCCGAAATGGCCGAGGCCGTGCGCTCGATCGATTGGGCGATCGGACAACTCCTGGACGGGATCGCCACCCTACCCCACTCAGACCAGGTCTACGTAGTCGTCGTGTCGGACCATGGCATGGCGAAGCTTGGGCCCGACCAGATTTACTACCTCGAGGACTTCATCGACCTCGATGGACTGCGGTTCGGGGAGAAGGGAGCCGTCACGCTGATATACCTCGACGGCACGGACCAAGAGCGTACAGAATTGAAGGACCAGCTCACCAAGGCCCTGCCTCGAGCGAAGGTCTACACGTTCGATGGGCTTCCAGAGCGGATGCATTTCGTCGGCGACCGGCGTCTGGGGGACATCATCATCGTGCCGGACTTGGGGTGGGAGGTCACGGACCGTTGGAGAGGTGGCACACCCTACAGCTGGAACCACGGGTGGGACCCCGCCGACGAAGCCATGCACGCGGTCTTTCTGGCCATGGGCCCGGGCATCGAGGCCGGCCGGACGATCCCTCGCTTCGAGAACATCCATGTCTACCCGTGGATCGCCGGGCTGCTGGGTCTCGAGCCCTCCATGCCGATCGACGGCGACCCTGCCGTGCTGCGTGGAGTGGTGGAGTTGCGGTAGGGCCTCGGGCTAGGCGACAGTCGAGGGTTTGCTACTCCCCCCGCGCTCCATCTTCTCGAAGGCGGACTCCGCAGCCGCGATCAGCATGTCGAGCTCGACCGGTTTCGTGTAATAGTGGTCGAACCCGGCCTCCCGGCAGGCCGCCGACTCGAAGAGTGGCGCCGTAACCCGTAACGGCGTGGATCACGGCCGTGGGAAATTCCTTTCGCGCTCTGCGGCACAACTCCAGGCCGTTCATCTCCGGCATGTTCAGGTCGAAGAACATCACCTGGATTGTCTCATTTCTCAGGATTTCGAGCGCCGCGCTTCCCCTGACTGCGGTGTATACCGTGTAACCGATTTTCCCCAACGCCCTTGCGAACACGCGAAGAACGTCCACTTCGTCATCGACGAGTAGGATTTTCTTGTCTGTCATTGTCTTCCATCCCGCCAGACGCGTTGTTCCTATTGTCGGGTGTCTGCCGCCGTTCTTGAGTCGGCGTACGCTGGCCGCGAAAGCCATCCCCATGATACCTCCCCGAGAGCCCGGAACGAGGTTGACCGCACGTCGGACTCGGCCGGCGAGCCGGTCCAGCCCGCTTGCCGGTCCCCTGGCCGCCCCACACCTTGCTTCCTCTTGGCGCGCTGGACCAGGATCATCCTGTAGGTAGCCGGAGCGAACCATGAGCCTTCGCCTTGTGAACGTCCTAGCAGTGAGTTTGACGGTGCTTTTCCTCGGAGCGTCGACTCTGTATGCACAGCGCGTCGACCGCCAGGAGTCCGATATGGGACGCCTGATCGCTGCGATGCTCGGCGACACGCCGCTGGTGACCGACCTGATGTCACTCACCCAGGAGATAGGGGGCCGCCCGACCGCCTCGGCCGCCAACCGTGACGCCGTGTTCTGGGGCCTCGAGCGATTTAGGGAGGCGGGGGTCTCGGTGTCGCGCGAGGCGTTCACCATGCCACGGCTGTGGCTGGAGCGGTCCTCCTCTGCCGAGGTCCGGGGAGATGGCATCGCCTTTCCCGCCCGCATGGCCGCGATGCCCTTTTCGACCCCTACGGCGCGAGGTGGGGTCACCGCGCCGCTGATTTCTGTCGGCTTCGGGACCGACGACGATTTCGCCCGGGCCGGGGCCTCCGTCCAGGGGGCCTTCATTCTCGTGGCTACCCCCACGCTCCTCGACATCGATGGCCTTTTCCGCGAATACGGTGAGGCCTACCTCACCGAGCGGCGGGCGGTGGACGCGGGTGCCCGTGGCGTGATTTACATGGGCTCGAGGGCGGAGGGCATCCTGTACCGCCACAACTCATCTCTCATGGGTGACCTCGCGAGGCCCATGGCCATCATGGACCGGGGGCCGGCCACCCGTGCGCTCGCTTTGTTGAATGCGGGCCGGTCACTCACGCTGACGCTCAACCTGGATCTCGAGATCGGTGGACCGTACGAGAGCCACAACGTGATCGCCGAAATCCGAGGCTCCACCCGTGCCGACGAGATCGTCGTGGTGGGCGCGCACATCGATTCGTGGGATTTGGGCGGCGGTGCCCTGGACAACGGTGCCAACGTGGCCCTCGTCATCGATGTGGCCCGGCAGATGCAGCGGCTCGGCATCCGGCCCGAACGGACCATTCGCTTTGCGCTCTGGAATGGCGAGGAGGAGGGACTCCAGGGATCCGGTGCCTACACCCGAAGACATGAGCGTGAGCTCGATCGTCACGTCATGGCGATGTCCTTCGACATCGGCTGCGGGCTGATCAACGGATTCTTCACCGGGGGGCGCCCGGAGGTCCTGGCGGGCCTCGAACGCAGGCTGGGGCCGGTGCGGGGGTTGGGCCCATTCACGAATATCGATGTGCCCATCGTCGGCACGGACAATTTCGATTTCATGATGCACGGTGTGGCGAACCTGGTGGGGAACCAGGAGCCGGCCACGTACGGGCCGAATTATCACGCCTCTTCAGATCAGTTCGAACAGTGTGATGTGCGCACGCTGCGCCTGAACGCAGCCATCGTGGCCGCAGTGACCTACGGATTCGCGACGGGTCCCGCGCCATGGCGGCGCCAGACGCGCGCCGAGATCGACCGCCTGGTCGCGAGTACCGATCTGGAGCAGCAGATGAGGACGTTCAACGTGTGGGAGGAGTGGGAGGACGGCCGTCGGGGAAGGCAGCGTCGCTGACGGGTGGCGTCCTCCTCACTTACGGAAGGCATGCTCACCGTCACGGGCCATGTAGATCTCGTGCCCAACTTCCTTGAGGATGGAGTGCAGGAGTAGCTGATCGGTAGGTTCATCTTCGACGATCAATACTCGGGCCACGATGCAACCTCCCCTTCGTCCGGTCCGTGGCCAGCATCACACCCCTGACGGGCCGTCATCTGCCCCAACGCCTGAAGGCGGTGCGTCGAGCGTGTGGTAACCTTAGGTTGCCCGGCTGAAGGCTTGAATCCCCCTCATCGCAAGGACGCGAACAAGGTGGCCGATACCGTATCACGAATCCTGAACTTCAAGAAGGCGGAGCGGCCGCTCGCCCTCCTGTCGGCTGTCTACTTCTTCTGCATCTTGTGCGGTTATTTCTTCCTCCGTCCGGTACGGGACGCGATGGGGGTCGCCAGGGGGATGGGCGAGCTCCGCTGGCTCTTCGTGGGGACTGCGGTAGTGTCACTCTTGTTCGTCCTCGCGTTCGGTGGGCTCGTGGCGAGAACGAACCGCCGCCGGTTCATCCCGATCGCCTACCTGTTCGTGATCGGGTGCCTGATCGTGTTTTCGGGTATGCTGATCGCGGACGGAGCCGCCGGAGGGGGACTCATCGGCACGGATACCGAGACGCCCGTGGCGCGGTATGTGGGCTACATCTTCTTCGTCTGGCTCAGCACAGTCAATCTGTTCGTGACCAGCGTTTTCTGGGCGTTCATGGTGGACATCTTCGACATGCGCCAGGGCAAGAGGATGTTCGCCTTCATCGGCATCGGGGGCACGCTCGGGGCACTGGTCGGCGGCTCGGCGACGGCCGTGATCAGTGGGATGACAGACTCAGTGTACCTCCCCGCGGGGCTCATGTTGACAGGAGCCGCTTTTTTCGGAATGGCCATCGCGGTGATGCTCACGCTGGACCGCCTGGCGCTTGGCTCCGAACATTCGCGGCTCACCGGTGACGAGGCGGCCATCCAGGGCCACCAGGGGGCTAGCGAGAGGGAGGCCGCCGGCCAGGCGAACATCGGCGGGACGTTCTTGGATGGTGCCAAGGCCGTTGTGGCTTCGCCGTATCTGCTGGGCATCGGTGCCTACATCGTGCTGATGGCGATCTCGAATACGCTGATCTACTTCACGCAGGCCAACATCATCCTCGACAACACAGACACGTTCAGCCAACGAGTAACGGGTTTCGCTCAATTCGACGCCCTCGCCCAAGGCGCCACGCTCTTCGTCCAGATTTTTGTGACCACGCATGTGATCAAGCGCATCGGTGTGGGCTGGACGCTCGTCATTTTGCCCATTGTGACCATGGCCGGCTTCGCGGTTCTCTCGGCCTGGACCGTCTTCGGTGTCATGGCGGTCTTCCAGGCGGTGCATCGCGCTACCCGGTACGCCGTGGCGAGGCCTGCGCGGGAGACCTTGTTCAGCGTCGTCTCAACGTCTGAGAAGTACAAGGCGAAGCCGTTCGTGGATGTGTTCCTATATCGTGGCGGTGATGTGGCTGGGGTGGGAGTGGATGGCATGTTCGCTGCCATGGGGCTGACGTTGGCCTGGGTTGCAGCCGCGATCGTGCCGGTAGCAGGCGTCTGGGCTATGCTCTGTCTGGCCCTGGGTCGGGCGCAGCAGGCGAAGGACGCGGCCAGAGTGTCGACGCGTCCGCTCTAGAATCCCCCTCCACCGCCCCCTCCAAAGCCGCCGCCGCCCCCGCCGCCCGAGAACCCCCCGCCACCGCTACTTCGCGGCTGTGAGGCCATCGCGGACCCCACCTGCGAACTCATGGTGCCGAGGTTCGTGACGAAAATCGTCGGGCGGAAGTGCATGCCAGGAGACCCGCGGTACCAGTCCGGGGGCTCACGGTAGATGTCGTCGAAGGCTTTGGCCCACCGCTTTTCAACGCCAAGAGCCATCGCGTAGGGTAGGTAGCGCTCGAACATCTGGGGTGAGTCGACCATCCGCTTGAAGTGATCGGACTCGACTCTGTCGAGGAACTCCTGGAATCCGAGCACATGCTCCAGCTCTCGGGCACCCTTGAGGGTACGCGCC
>JADFRS010000166.1:1865-8870 GCA_022561145.1 Gemmatimonadota bacterium | reverse complement strand
GACGAACTCGCCCGCCTTGATGTCCAAGTGGATCTCGGACAGCGCGTGCGTCTCTACTTCCTCGGTGTAGAAAACCTTGGTCAGGCCGCTCAGGTGAATGAGGGGGTGACCGTCGGTGGGTTCGTCGGTGGTCTCCATATCCCTAAAGCACTCCATCCCTGAGGGAAACAGAAGGGCGGGTTCCGCCCGATAAAGATATAGACGAAACCCGCTCTGGTTTAGTTGCAATCAGGGGTCATATCCGACCGTCACCCCATTGGATTCCGGATAGGGAGAAATTGTTTGAAGAGGTTTAGCGGTCCTCCAGGCGGTAGACGAAACGGAGGCCGGACCAATCTTCGTCTATGGCGCACACTTTGTTGTCCACGAGCCGATGTCCCAACCCGATGTTGCGTACCTGATCTCGCTTGAGGTCGGTCGCCAGTGACGAGCCTTGCTTCGGCCACGCGACCCACAGCCCGCCGTTGCGCCGGAGCAGCCCCGCCACGGCCGAGAACTCGGCCCGGAGCGCGCCTTCGTCCGTAACGAACAGTACGGCGACATCCAGCTCCTGGTTCTCACCGGGAGGTGCTTCGATACGGGCGCTTTCGGGAAGATCAGCCAGAAGTCCAGGAAAGTGGTCGGGCGCGTGAAACGTCCCGACGATGTGGCCCGGCTTGATGCCGAGCTTCTTGGCGAGTGGAGTACCTGAGTAACCGGCGCTCATGGGGTCATATCCCGACGGTTCGGTTGTCGTGTCGCGGAGGATGTCTATGCCGTATAGTGAAGCTCCGAACCCGGGCTGAACAGCCTCAGTGGAGACGGTGGCATGGGTGTGGGGGTGGCGATGAAAGACGATGTGGCGCTGGGGCTCGTATCAGAAGGTGAGGCTACGCGGATCTGGAAGCGGGCCGCCGAGCTGCAGGTCGAAGCCTCCCGGCACGCCGAAGCACAGTCGCGGAGTCTCGGCTTCCTGACACCGGCCGACGGACTCCTTCCCCACGACCAGATATCGATCGAAGAAGTCGTCTCGATCGCCGGCGAGGTGGGACTCGATGCAGAGTTTGTAGAGGCTGCCGTGGCGGAGCTTCTCGAGCAGCGAGCGTCAGGTGAACCACTGGCGCCCGACTTCATCGAGCGCTTCGCGCGCCGATTCCTCGGCTCTCCACCGTCGACGTTGGAAGCCAACCTCGAGATTTCGGCCGCGATCGGAGAGGTCTATGAGGTCCTTCAGCGGCTCCTGCCGGCCGAGCCCTACCGGCTACGCTTGCGCGAGACGCTCGGCACCGACCCTCTCAAGGACGGCGTGCTCGTCTTCGACGCGCCCGAAGCCTTCACACACAAGGAGAGCTACTCCCGTCACGTGCTCATGGCGGAGGACCGCATCAAGCGGCTGTATGTCACCTTGAGACCGGGTTCGGAGTCGTGCCGTATCCGCATCCGAGGCCGCGTGGACACCGATCCCGAGCCGGCGTTCTGGATGGGCGGCCTGTTCACGGCCGCGGCGACCGTGCTTGGAACGGCGCTGGGCGCCGTCGCCGCGCAGGGGTTCGGCGTCGCCGGGGCGCTCCTCATGGTTCCCGGCGCGGCGGTCGGGGTCAGCGCGGGCCTCGCAGCTTACTGGCACCAGAGGGATCGGTACATGCGCCCGCTCATACGCAGCGCACGGAGCCTCACGGAGTTGATGAGCGTGCTCGAGGCGGCCGTCAAAACGAAGGGTGCATTCCTGCCACGGGAGCGCCCACTCGGTCCCGATCCGCTCAAGGGCGGCGGCGGCGAGTAGCAGGATCCACCTTACGCCCCTGCGTGGAGGAGGACCCTGCCCAACGGAGACACCGCTCTGCCGCTAGTCCGACTGGAGCGCCCTCACCGGCTCGACGGCCGCCGCGCGCCGAGCCGGCAAATAGCTCGCGATCATGGCCACGGTCGTCAGACTGATCAGGATGAGTGGGAACGAGCCCGCCGTGAGATCCGCGATACCGTTCAGTGAGCTCGCGATCACCTTCGTCATCGCCCAAGCCAGCGGCAGCCCGATGAGAATGCCGATCCCCGAGAGCGTCAGACCTTGGACGGTAATCCGCCGGACCACGTCACCCTGCTCGGCGCCCAACGCCATGCGGATGCCGATCTCCCGAGTCTGCTGGCTCACGGAGTGGGCGATCACGCCATAGATCCCGATCGCGGACAGCGCCATGGCGATCACCCCGAAAATGGTCAGGAAACGAGCGATGGTGATAGGTCCCGATAGGGACTCCCGCACATGATCGTCCATCGTCTTCAACAGACCGATCGGTTGATCCGGATCCACAGACCAGACCGCCGTCCTGACATCCGCTGACAGTGCAGCCGGATCGTCCGACGCCGACCGCACGGCAAAGGCCATGGATCGCCGAGTCTGTTGCGCCATGGGCAGGAAGATGAGCGGATCCGAGCCCTCGAAACCGTCATCGTCGGGCATGCGACTCTGAAGCACGTCTCCAACCACACCCACGATCTCTCGAGACTCACCCCGCATGGTGAGGCGGTGCCCAAGGGGGTCCTCATCGGCGAAGAACTTCGAAGCAAAACTGCGCGTCACCACAGCCACTCCGGACGCCTCCACCCCGTCCGACTCGAGCAAGAACCGCCCCGCCACCAACTCGACACCGAGATTTTTCAGGTACCCGGGGTCGACGGTCTGGTACAGCGCCGACGAACGCTCGTTAGGCTCGGGCTCCGGCCGTCCATCGACGGTGAACGCTGTGCTCGGATTTCCACGCGACCTCGGAAGCGAGGCCATCGCGGTGGCGCTCTCGACGCCCGGTACCTCCTCCAGTCTGCGAAGCACCTCCTCGTACATCGCCAGCATGGCCGGCTCGTCCGGATACTTCGCCTCGGGCAGGGAAAGCTGGAAAGTGAGCAAACGCTCCGGGGCGTATCCGGGCGGTGCGTTCACGATCTCGTTGAAGGCCTCGGTGAGCATGCCCGCGCCCGACAGCATGGCCAGGGCGACCGCGATCTCCCCGATGACGAACGCATTTCGGAGCCGCCGGCGCCGCACCCCAACCGTTCCTCCCCGGCTCCCGTCGGTGAGGGAGTCCCTGAGGTCGCCGCCTACCGCATAGAGCGCGGGGGCCAGGCCGAACGCGATCCCCGCGAGCAGGGAGACACCGAGCGTGGCGAGCAGCACCTCGGGCTTGAGCCGCGGCAGGAACGCGCCGGGAAGCTCGGGGGGCATGACGGTCTGGAGCAGAGCGACCGCCTTTATGGACATGATGGTCCCCAGCACCCCAGCCACCAGCGCCATGAAGACACTCTCCGTCAGGAGCTGACGGATCAGGCGCCGACGCCCGGCGCCCAGGGCCGTCCGTACCGCAACCTCCTTCTGCCTGTCCTCGGCCCTGGCCAGCAGCAGATTGGCGACGTTCGCGCAGGCGATCAGCAGGATGAGGATCGTCACCGTGGTGAGGATGTACATGAGGGCCGCGTCGGTCTCACCGGGAAACAGATCACTCAGCGTGTCGACGTTGATCCCATAACCCTCGTTCGCCTCGGGGTATTGAGCTTCGAGGCGCGCGAAGATCGATGACATTTCGGCCTGGACCTGATCCTGTGACACACCGGGATCGACCCGTCCCATCACGATGAAGGCCCTCACGTCCCTCTGGCTGGTCATGTCCGCCAAGTTGGAGGGCGTCCACAACTCGACATTCGCGGGGAACAGGTCGAAGTCCTCCGGCATGACGCCCACCACGCTGTACTGAGTGCCGTCCACGGTGACGACCTTTCCCAACACACCAGGGTCGCCAAGGAAGCGCGCCTGCCAGAAGTCGTGGTGAAGAATGGCTACCCGGTTGGCGCCGTCCACGCCCTCGTCGTCGCGGAAATCCCGGCCGAGCGACGGCTGCACACCCATAGTCCGAAAGAGCCCCGGCGTGCTGGTCACGGCGTTGATCTGGAGCGGCTCATCCACGCCCGTGAGGTTGGCCGCTTCGATCGAGTACGCGTCCAGTGAGCGAAACGTGGTCGCGGCCTCCCTGATGTCGAGGAAGTTCGCCGCGGACACTCCATCGTTACCGGTCTGGCTGCGGTGAGTCTGCCAGATCAGGAGGAGCTCGTCCTGGTTGTGGTAGGGAAACGGCTCCAGCATGAACGAGTTGAAGATGGAGAACTGCATCGAGTTTACGGCGATCCCGATCGAGAGGGATAGCACGGCGACCACAGACACCACCGGCGACTTGAGGAGCATGCGGTAGGCATAGCGAAGGTCGTTCAGGAGCGTGTTCATGCGTGGCCTCGTAGTAGAGTCGGGTCCAGATCAACCGACCGTACGAGTCATCGGCTGGCGTGGTTTCGCGAAGGGCCGGCCCGCTTGCCGACCCGCACTTCCCACGAGACACGGCGGGCCTCATACTTCATGCTCCACAACAACAAGCTGATCCGCCCACCGTCGAGCATCGACTCACCCTAGAATCCGGAATATGAATGGCGTGGCTCACTAGCCCCGAAGCCTGGATAGCCCTGGCAACGCTCACGCTGCTGGAAATCGTCCTGGGCATCGACAACATCGTGTTCATATCGGTCCTGGCGGACCGGTTGCCTCCCGAGGAGCGCGCCAAAGCCCGCCAGATCGGCCTGGGCGCGGCGATGCTCACGCGCATCCTGCTGCTTTTCTCGATCACCTGGATCATCGGCCTGACGGCCCCACTGTTCGCCGTTTTCGGGCACGAGGTATCGGGGCGCGATCTGGTCCTCGCGGGGGGTGGGCTCTTCCTGCTGTCCAAATCGACACGGGAGATCCATCACACCCTCGAGGGCGCGAGCTACGGCGCAAAGCGTACGTCGGGACCGGCCGTCACGTTTTTCGGGGTCCTCGCCCAGATCGCCATACTGGACATCGTGTTCTCGCTCGACTCGGTGATCACGGCGGTAGGAATGGCAGACGATCTGTGGGTGATGGTGACCGCGATAGTGGTGGCGGTGGGCGTCATGATGATCTCCGCCAACGCCGTGGGAGGGTTCGTTTCCGACCATCCCACGGTGAAGATGCTCGCGCTCTCGTTCCTGCTCTTGATAGGAATGAGCCTGGTCGCCGAGGGCATGGGCTTCCACATCCCGAAGGGGTATATCTACTTTGCCATGGGCTTCTCGGTCTTCGTGGAGTTCCTGAACATTCGCATCAAGGGAGGGCCGGTAATCCACGAGATGGTGGCCGAAGCCGGCGAGGGGGAGGATTGATCATGCGTACCAGGCTTGCGACAGGCCTGCTGACGGTCCTGATGCTCGGCTGCGGCGGCGATCAGGCCGAAGAATCGCCCGGGGCGAGCGAGTCGGACCAGCCGCCGCCGGCAGCCCAAACCCTCGCCAGCGTTGGTGCTTCAGACCTGGAACTCCCGGACGGGGTGACGGCTGCGATGCTCGCACAGGGCAAGACGATTTTCGAAGGGCCGGGCACATGTTTCGCGTGTCACGGCGTGACGGGCGAGGGCACGCCGATCGCTCCAAACCTCACCGACGATGCGTGGCTCAACGTGGATGGGTCGTACGAGCAGTTGGTGGAAATCATCGACACGGGGGTTCAGGAAACCAAAGAGTTCCCTGGATTGATGATGCCGCGGGGCGGTTCCGGCATGTCGGACGAGGATTTGACTGCAGTGGCGGCCTACGTGTGGTCCCTCTCGCGGCCCAGCGGCTGATGCGGAGCCTACGAACAGCTAGCCTTCGGAGCGCCCCACGAGCAGACCGGGCAGCGGACGAGCTGCCTGAAGCACCTCACCCGCCATCTGCCGGAATAAGTCCGCGACGCGCCCATCGCCTTCCTCTTCGACCCGACTCGCGGCCCTGAGCAGGAACTTCACCCTTTCTTCCACACTCATCGTCCTCCTCCTCCTTCCACTTGAGGCCGAGCCCTATCCGGCCTCCATCCCCTTCTCTCTTCCTCAATACGTCCGGACCCCAATCGGGTTTCACGGATCTCCTTCCCTACAACTATAGGACGATCCAATCGGACAAAACGTCACATCGCCTGGGGAAGAACCTGGCGCGGTGAACAGATCGTGGTCCACATGGTGGAACCAGGACGCCGGAAACGGACGCTTCAAGCTCGCCGCCTTGCGGCCAGGCGACCCCACCCGTTTCCGCTCCATGCTGGGACTCCAACCGGATCTTTCCGGGTGAGGCGCGGAACGCCGAGACCTGGCGTGCATCTTCTTGTCCCCCGCCCTACTCCGGGCCTATCTTCGAGCCGACTCTTCGTTTTCGGGCGCTGTCGTCCCACCATCCGCTCAGGAGCTCCCCTGATCGACCCAAAGGGCTGCCGTCCGGAGACGATCGAGCGATGACATCGCTTGATCAATCCTCCGCGGGGAGACTCGGAGGGCGGGCGGCACCGAGCTCGACGGAAAGCACCGTAGCGGCTGGGACAGGGACGGTCCGTGAGCTGCTCACGATCACGGTGATCGTCTCGGCATGCAGCCTCCTGTACGAGCTGCTGATCGCTCAAACCCTCTCGTTGCTCGCCGGCAACACAGTGGTCTGGTACAGCCTGACGGTCGGTGCCTACCTCGGCGCGATGGGCCTCGGAGCCGTCCTGTTCCGGCCACGCTTCGGGGGAAGCGCGTGGGCCAGCCTGTTCACCGTAGAGGTGGTCCTCAGCGCGGTGGGGGCAGGAGCCGTGGTGCTGATCCAGCTCGCACACTCGGTTCATCTGTACCTGTCGCCATCGCCCGACGGAGCCGGCTTGTTCGTGTTCTTCGGTGTGTCGCTAACCATGACCTTGCTCGTCGGTCTTCTCAGCGGGATCGAGCTTCCCCTCCTGATCAGCATCGGCAAGGACCTCGCGCGTGGCGGCAGGCTCACGAACCGCGTCCTGGGCTGGGACTACATCGGCTCGCTGGTGGCCGGCTTGCTATTCCCGCTCGCGCTCGTGCCTTTCGTCAGCTTGCCCGTCATCGGGTTTTTGACCGCTGTGGCGAACCTGTCCGTGGCCGCATACGTGCTCCGTCGCTTCGTCCCGCGCGACAGCTGGATGCTTGAAAGGACCGTGGT
>JADFRS010000166.1:0-1855 GCA_022561145.1 Gemmatimonadota bacterium | reverse complement strand
CGGCGGCCTGTTGCTGGTGGGGACATCTCAGGGGAGCGCCATCCAGCAGTATTTCCTCAAGCGGTACTACTTCCACTTTCAGGCCGCGGAGCGCGCGTTGCCGTTCAGCGCTCTGAACGACCTGCCGCACGTCACGCGCGCCTACTCACCGTACCAGAAGATCGATCTCGTCTACGATCCCTCGGGGTATCCTACCGACATGCTACTCGAGGCGTATTCCACCAAGTGGCGAGATCACCCTGAATCTCCAAAGAATCGCTTCCTGTTCCTGAACGGTGACTTCCAAGTTTCTTCGAGCCATGAGGAGTCGTATCACGAGTGGTTCGCGCATGTCCCCATCATCTTGAACGGCGAGGCGCCGGCGCGGGTGCTGGTAATGGGAGCCGGAGACGGGCTGCTGATAAGGGAGCTGGTGAAGTACGACTCCATTCGGAGCATCAAGCACGTCGACCTGGACCGGACGCTCGTCGAGCTGGCGAGGGTCCACCCGGTGTTCACGGCCATGAACCGGGGCGCCCTCGACGACCCGCGTATCGACACCGAGTTCGGTGACGCGTTCCAGTACCTGCGTAAATCCTCCGAGCAGTTCGACGCTGTTTACCTGGACTTCCCATACGCGAAGGACTACAACGTCTCCAAGCTCTACAGCCGGGAATTCTTCCACTTCGTGCGGGAGCACCTCGCCGAGGGTGGCTTCGCCGTTCTGGACGCGCCGGGCTCGAGTTTTTACCGTGAGCCGGCCGAGAGCGGCGACATGAGAATGGTGCCTGGAGGCGAGTGGGAGATCTACTACAACACCATCCGGGCCGCGGGTTTCGAGGCCATCATCCCGTTCCGGTCCGCGCTCGAAGCCGAGAACCCAGCGGCGTTCGTGCTCCTGGATGCCTGGGAGGGGACACCGGATTTCCCGGATGCCCGTACCGGGGAGGCCCGCGCCGAGCTCAGAGAGGAGTGGATGCGCCGGAAAGTCGCTCAGCACCTGTCGTATTTTCGAGAGGGATTCATCGTCATGTGGAACGGCGACGCCCCCGCCGCGGAGTACCGGGACCCCGGCGTCGAGCTGTCCATCCTGAACGAGACGCGTTTCGGCCTATCCTTCCCACCGCCGTTTCCCAGCTCGGCGGATATCGATACGCGGTGGGTGAACTCGATTCTGCGTCCCAGGCTACCTACGACAGAACTCTGGAGCACGCGTCGTCCGTGGAACTAGCTCTCGACGATATTGTGCCGCGCGCTGGCCCCGCCTCGAGCCCTGACGCCGAGGGATAGGTAGCGATGCTCCTGTACGCGCCAACCGTTTTCGTCAGCGCGTTCCTGCTCTTTCAGGTCCAGCCGCTCATCGCGCGCTATATCCTGCCCTGGTTCGGCGGAGGGCCCGCAGTTTGGACGTCGTCGATTCTTTTCTTCCAGGCGATGCTGCTGGCCGGCTACGCGTACGCGCATCTGAGCATCCAGCGGCTCAGACCGCGCGCACAAGTGGGAGTCCACCTTGTACTCTTAGCGGCAGCATCGACTCAGCTCCCGATCACGCCAGCCGACGCGTGGAAGCCGACCGAGGTTGCGCACCCCACAGTGCAGATTCTGCTCCTGCTCACTGCGAGCATCGGGTTGCCCTATCTCGTCCTGTCTTCGACGGCTCCATTGCTCCAGGCCTGGTTTGCCCGAGCGCTTCCGGATCGGTCCCCCTATCGACTCTATGCGCTCTCCAACCTGGGCTCGTTGCTCGCGCTGGTGAGCTATCCCTTCGTCGTCGAGCCCCTCCTGGCGCGGGGCACCCAGACCTTGGTGTGGTCGGCGACGTTCGGCCTCTTCGTGGTGCTTTGCGGCGCATCCGCTCTGTGGGGACTCCGGGCTC
>JADFRS010000165.1 GCA_022561145.1 Gemmatimonadota bacterium | reverse complement strand
AATCTGAGCACTTTCCAGGAAAAGGAAGACAGGATTACGGTAAAATTCCAGTTCAATAGTAAATGGCTAATCACATTCTCTCAAAGCAATATCCGGCGAAATACGGATTTTAAGCTCACGACTTCAACCATCATTACCCGCAACAAGTTCAAGCGAAACGCCCTCTCCGTGGAGTGGCGATTTTGAATCCGGCATCCGGCATCCGACATCCGGGTGGAGCGGGTGTGAGTTCTGGTATCCGGTACCTGTCATACAGCATCCAGCATCTGATATTCCTTAACCTGCCCCACCACCACCCCCACTTTGGCATCCGGGTTGTGGGCCAGAGTGACCAGTGCCAGAAACGTTTGGGTGGGCTCGTCGGCAATCATGGCACGGGGAGGACCGGCTTCCTCGGGGTCCACCAACCACTGCGCGCTCACGGAGGCGTCGATCTTTCCGTTGGTGGCGATGAAGCGGACGTCGCCGCGGTCTCTCACGGACACCGATGCCGTGCGGCCGTCCTTCCAGAAAAGCACCTGGTCGGTCGTGGTGATCGCATCGCGCCGGTAGACGCCCGAGCTGAGCAAGTTCTTGTCGAGATGTACGAACCCCAGCACGAATCCAGCCGCCACTACGGTGGCGCCGAGCATGCTCCATGTGACGTTCTTCCGGGACGCCGCACCGCCGTCGGTCCGTGAGAACAGGAACACACCCAGAAGCATGTCCATGGATGCCCCCGCAATGAGGAGGCCCTTGAGCCCGAGCATGGGCATGAGGAAGAGCGAGGCAGCGCCCACCCCTACGATCGATCCCAGCGTGTTGAGACCGTAGACCCACCCGATGGCCCTCTCGCCGGCCGGGCCGCCCATAAGAATTCTCGTGATGAGCGGCAACGTCATGCCCGCGCAGAACGTGGCCGGTAGCATGATCAGGAGGGCGAGCCCGTACCGTGCGACCGTAAAGATGGCGTACCCGGCATCCGAGGGTTGCATGGCCCCTAGGAACCATTCGATCCACCCGAACGACCGGGAATAGAGCGGGAGCGTGGCGATGGCCAACAAGCCCATGGTCCACTGGATCCACGCCAGCGAGCGTACCGGGCGGGCGAACGTATCGGCGCGCCGCCGGATCCAGAACGATCCAAACGCCAAGCCCAGAATGAACGCCGACAGCATGAGCTCGAAGCTGTGCGTGGCCGTGCCCAGGACCAGCGACAGCATTCTTATCCACGCGATCTCGTAGGTGAACGACGCCACGGCCGTACCGAAAGCCACACCCAGCAAGAGCCTCCACCAGCCGGACGCTTCGGCCATCCCAGGCGTACCTTGTGGTGGCTCCACCACCTCGGATTCAATCCCGAGATCCTGCCCCCGCCGCCAAACCGCCCATACCACGAGGGCAACCACGATGTTCAGCACCGCGGCCGTGAGGAGTGTGCCGGGCAGCCCGACCCAGGCGATCAGCAGGAAGCCCGCCACCAGCACGCCGATGGCAGCCCCGAAGCTGTTCACGAAGTAGAGCATCGCCAACGTGCGCCCCGGCTCCGATGGCCGAAGGCGAATGAGGCCCGCACTCATTAGAGGGAAAGTCGTTCCCAAGAGGATCGACGGCGGCAGGATGAGCGCGCCGGCGAGCCCCCACCTCACCGGAGTAAGCAGCATGCTTCCTGCCAGCGGGGGGAGCACTGTGCCGAACGCGAATCCGCTGAGCCCCAGGTAGAGGTCGTGGAACACGAACCCGAATAGCCCGACCGCCAGCTCGACGCCTGCGTACCAAAGGAGGGGATGGCGCACCTGTTCGGAACGTCTGCCGACCAGCAGCGAACCAAGCGCCAGGCCACCCAGGAAAACGACGAGCACCACGACCTGGGCGTAGGCGCCGTGTCCCAGGAAGAGCTGGAGATACCGGCTCCAGATCGACTCGTAGATCAACCCCGCGCCACCGGAAAAGAAGAAGGCTACCAGGAGGAGTGCGCGCATCGCGCCTTTGTCACCTTGGATGTGGGAAGCCGCTATTCGAACGCTCGGACAAGAAACTGGCGTCGTGAAAGAAAGACCCGCCACGGCCAAGGTGCGAATTACACGTGCGCAAACGCAAGCCGTGGGCCAAGTTGGATAGAGTATGGTGGCATCCGCACACGTACCACATGAAGAAACTCGGGTTACGGCCAATGAGCACTATCGTGAGACAGGCAAGCAGGCTGAGAGCGGCGTCAGGCCGCCTGCGTTCAAGCACGATGTTGAGCCTCACAGTTCTCACTGCCCTGAGCGCATGCACCTCAGCCGCCGAGCACTTCGAGGCAGGAGCCGGCCTGGAGGCGCAAGGCGACATCGTGCGCGCCGCCGAACGCTACATCGACGCCCTGGAGAAGGACGATGATTTGGTGGAGGCGCGTGAACGTCTCGAAGAGTTGGCTCCACAGGTCGTCGGCCTCTACCTGGCCCGCATCGAGGGCGCACGCGAGAGGGAGAATTTCGTGCCCGCCGCCGACATCCTTCCCGACCTGGATGACTTCATTGAGGACGCCCGCGGCGTCGGCGTGATCGCCGATCCGGGCCCCGACTACCCGGGCCTCAGGCGCACCGTCCACGACGAGGCCATCCAGGAGCTTCTCGGCGCCGCGGCAGCCAACCGCCGCGACAGCCGCTTCAGGGCGGCCCTGGATGCGCTCGAGCGCATCGCGCGTTACGAGCCCAGATTCGACGACCACGAGGCGGTGCGCCGCAGCATGATCGACACCCGAATGTCGTGGGCGCGCTACGAATTCGACCAGGGGCGCTTGCGAGCGAGCTTCCAGCAAGCCGGATTCGCGAGGACTGCCGCGGGAGGACCGCAGTCCGCCGAAGCGAGGGCAGCACTGAGACTCCAGGAGCAGGCCCTCGCGATAGGCACCGTGAGTTTGGTTGGGTTTCCCTTTGCGGTGGACGAGGACGCGGCAGAACTCTCGACCGGGGTGCTCACCCATCTACATGACCACTTGCTCTTGGACGCGTGGCGGCAACCTCCGCCGTTCGTGTTCGTAATCGACCCCGCGGTCGCCCGCTCCGAGATCCGCGACGGACGCTATGACCAGGGCGGAATCACCACCCGCGAGGCCATCCGCATCGGACGCGCCATCGACACCGACTTCGTTGTCCTGGGCGACCTCCGATCCTTTGCCATAACGGAGAGCGACGTGAGGTCGACTCCCGAAACCGCACGGGACCGGGAGGGCCGCACCGTGACGTATCACCGGGTCACCGGACACCTGAACCTCAACCTCCGCGTGGATCTGACCCTGGTCGACGTCGGGCGCGGGCGCGTGGTGGAGACCTGGAGCTTCCGAGTCTCTCGCAGCGCGGACTTCGAGCGCGGCAGCTACAGTGGAGATCCCGACGAACTCCGGGTCTCCCGTTCGGTGAGAGACCTTTTTGCCCCGGGCCGCATGGCCAGTCTGAGGCAGGATCTGGAAGACAGCGCCGTCGAAGAAGCCGCCCGCAGGTTCGGTCGACGAGCGTTCCGAGAGGTACTCGCGCGGGTGCCCTAGGACTCACTCTTGGGGCGATGACCCGCCCCCAAAAAGGATCGATCATGATGCGTACCCGCTTGTTGGTTTCGCTGACGCTGGTCTGGGCCCTTCCCATCGTAACAAGTGCCCAAGACGCCACCCTCCTCAGGCCCGACCGGGTGTTCGACGGCCGCTCCATGCACGAGGGGTGGGTGGTGCTGGTCGAAGGGGACCGGATCACCGCCGCCGGCCCGGCCGCCAGTGTTGGGCTGCCGGCTTCAGCGTTGATCGTCGATCTCCCGGGCATGACGCTCTTGCCCGGGCTGATCGAGGGGCACTCGCACATCCTGCTCCACCCGTACAACGAGGCGTCGTGGACGGACCAGGTGCTGAACGAATCGCTGGGCCTGCGCACGGCGCGGGCCGTCGTGCACGTGCGGGAAAGCCTCATGGCGGGTGTTACCACGATGCGCGACCTGGGCTCGGAGGGAGCGGGATACGCCGACGTGGGCATCAAGGACGCCATCGAACAGGGTGTGATTCCCGGCCCGAGACTGATCGTCACCACCAAGGCCATCGTCGGGACCGGCAGCTACAACCCCAAGGGTGCGCCAGAACTGAGCCTGCCCAAGGGAGCGGAAGTCGCCGACGGGGTCGACGACCTGGTGCGCGTCACCCGTGACCAGATCGGCCGCGGGGCCGACTGGATCAAGATTTACGCCGACTACCGCTGGGGGCCGAATGGCTCCACCGCACCAATTTTTACGCAGGACGAGCTCGAGCTTGTAGTAGAGGTGGCGGGGAGCTCCGGACGCAAGGTGGTGGCGCACGCCTCGAGTGCTGAAGGCATGCGTCGTGCCGTGGAAGCGGGCGTCGCGACCATCGAGCACGGGGACGGCGGCACCGCAGAAATCTTCCGGCTGATGGCCGAGCGTGGTGTAGCCCTCTGCCCCACCCTGGCAGCCGGCGATGCGATCACACGCTACGGCGGATGGGAGAAAGGTGTGGATCCAGAGCCGGACCGCATCCAGCGCAAGCGCGCGAGTTTCCGCCTGGCGCTCGACTCGGGCGTGCGGATCTGCTTCGGAGGAGACGTGGGAGTTTACCCTCACGGAGAGAACTACCGTGAGATCGAACTGATGGTCGAGTACGGAATGACACCGACGAGCGCGTTGACCGCCGCCACGGCCGACAACGCAGCCATTTTCGGGATCGGCGATCGCGTCGGCAGCGTTGCGGTAGGCCTACTCGCAGATCTGATCGCTGTGGAGGGTGATCCCACCGAGAACATCACGGCCTTGAGGGATGTACGCTTCGTGATGAAGGGTGGGACGGTTTTCCGGCAGGACTAGTGGCCCTTACAGCCTGGGATCATCGGAAGGCGGCGACGCCCCATACATTATACGGATACCCTTGGGCTCGCCGGCCTCGTTGGTGACCAGCCGCCAGTCTTTTCCCTCTTTCCCCCCCTCGGCAAGCGCCATGAGGATCAGCTTGAACTGCCTGCGAACCGGCCGGTCGATCCACCAGACGATCCCCGCGCCGAGCACGCCCATCACCAAGTGTGATACAATGGACTCCACCGTCAGCCACCCTCCTCGATTGGTTTTCTCGCCGGCCGACGAGCCTTTACGCGGTCACACCCGACTGAGAGAAGTACCTCTCCTCCATCCTGGCCAAGTGCTCTACGACCTGGACCGCGAAGTCCCGTGAGCGCCGGAGGCCCGAGTGCTCTGAGTTGGGCTCGAACAGCTCGAAGTCCACATAGAACGAGTCACCTCGCGCAGGGATCGTGGACCAGCTCTCCTGGCGGTCGCCTCGCAGGTAGACGCACAGCGCCTGGCATCCAGGGACCGAGCTTATGATGCGACCGACGCCATCGGCAATCGAGTCGAGTTGAATCCGGCCTGTCCTGCTCCGGCCGCCCTCTGCGAAAATCAGGGCCGTCTCTCCCTTGGAGAGCAGGTGCTGTATGCACTTGAGTACTCCCGAGACCTCACTGCGCTTGCCCCCTCGCACGATCGGAAGGCACTTGGCGATCCAGGCCAACGCCCGGTTGAACCAGTGGCTGGCAAAATTGTTGTATTCCGGAAGATTCCACGGCATGCGGCGATAGTTGAACACCCACCACCAGCTACCGCCCAGCGCCCACGCCACGAGGGCGGAGTCGATCATGGTGAGGTGGTTCGCGCAGATCAGGACCGGCCCGTCGCTCTCCCGGACCAGAGCCCTGTACCGGCTCCTCAACTCCGCGGCATTCCGAATGCGATAGCGCAGGCCGAAGCGTAGCATGAACACCATAGCCGGAATCCACAGCACGGCCGTGAAGCGCCCGACTTCGCGCTGGACGAAGAGCGCCAGGCGCGTGCGGGTCGGGAGGCTAGGCGTTGAGGATGGAATGGTCAGCCGACCTTGGCGAGGATCAACTCGACGGCGTCACCAACCGTGTCCACGGCGTCCGCGTCCTCATCCTCGACTTCGATGTCGAATTCATCTTCGAACGCCAGAATGACATCGACGAGTCGGGCGGAGTTTACCTTGAGGTCCTGGAGGATGTTGGTCTCGAGCGAGATGGCCTCCATCGCGTCGTCATCCTTGGCGTAGAGCCTCACGATCTCGATAACCCTCTCTAAGATCTCGTCTTTCGTCATCTACGATGCTCCTCGTGCATGTTTGCCGTGATTCGTCCCGAGCCGTCAATCAGACCACTTTCTGAATATGGCACAGGAATTGACATCTCCGAAACCAAAAGCTGCTTTTATCATCGTCCTGAGTTCTGGCTTTTCCCGCATGACGTGCGGCACCGATGCCGCGTACGCCTCAATGTTCGGGTGCAAATCCTCACAGTTGATCGAGGCGTGCATGAAGCCACCTCCTAGCATCAGGAGGCATGCCACAGACTCCAGCGCACCCGCCGCGCCGAGGCCATGGCCTATCATCGCCTTGGTCGAAGCGATGACCGGGAAGTTATCCGGCGTGCGTTCCAGAGCCAGAGCCCATGAATGTACTTCACTGGAATCCGCGCCGGTAGCCGTAAGGTGTCCGTTGATCCCGTCGATCTCGTCGGGAGTGATGCCCGCATCCTCCACGGCTTGCCGTATACAACGTTGAACCGAGTTGGGATTCGGGGCAGTCATGCTGCCGCCGTTGCGGTGTCCGCCGCAGTTGATCGCACCTCCCAAAATCTCGGCGTAGATGCGGGCGCCCCGTTCTTCGGCGCTCTCCAGGCTCTCGACGTGCAAAACCGCCGCCCCGCTTCCGGGAACGAACCCGCCGGCAGAGGCGCTCAACGGGCGTGAGGCCCGCTCAGGCTCATCGTTGTGCTTGCGGGACAGCACGCGCATCGCATCGAACCCGGCCCAAATATAGGGACTCGAGCCTTCCGTGCCGCCGCAGAGCATACGCTCAGCGAGTCCCGCCTTGATCCTCTGCACCCCTCCGATGATGGCCTCGGTGCCGGTGCTGCAAGCGCTCGAGTTGGCGGTCACCTGATTGCCGAGAGCCAGCAGGCCGGAAATCCTGGCCGACACGCCACTGCCCATGATCTGCTCCACCATGGTGCTGCCGAGACGACGCACCCGGCCCGCATTCACAAACGGAACGAGCTTGTCCCCCGTAGTGTCCAAGCCTCCGATGCCAGTGCCGATTATGGCTCCGGCCTCCCAGTGAACGTCGTCGTCATTCGGATCTGGTCGCTCGAAACCTGCGTCGGTCCACGCATCCACCGCCGCGATGCACCCATAGCGATGGCTCGAGTTCATCGCGAGCAGCTCGTCCGGGGCAAAATACTCCTCGGCCATCTCGTCCACGCCCTGGGGCACGCCCGCGACCGTGCAGCCGAACTTGAGCTCCTCCAGCTCTGGCAAATGCCGGATGCCGGATCTCCCCTCGCGGAGCGCCAGCTCGTAAGCCTCGAGGCCGACGCCATTCGGCGAAACGACCCCCATACCCGTGACCACGACACGCCCGCTCACTGGAGCACTCCCATGCCCGAAACCGTGGCCGTACACACGACACTGCCGCCGTCGAGCGTCATCTCGGCCTTGGAGCGGAGCTTGCCACGCCTGAAGAACACCTTGGTGGCCGAAATGGTCACCGCATCGCCCGGCTTGACGATGCCAGAAAAGTCGACCTCGGCATCCGTGAACACCGAGACCCTGCGCTCGACCTCGGCCCGGCCCCCATCCCGCGCGATCAGGAAGATGCCGAGGGCCACGACCCCGACCTGTGCGATCGCCTCGAGGAGGATCACCCCCGGCGTCACAGGGTTGCCCGGGAAGTGCCCGCGATAGAAATCCGCCTCTGGGCGGAACCGATAGCGTGCCTTGATATGCTCTCCATCGACCTCAATGATCTCGTCCACGAATCGAAAAGGCTCCTTCTGCGGCAACAGCTCCAGTACCTCTTGGGGGCTTAGCACCACTCCAACCGAATCTGGCCCCGTCATTCCCCCATCCTGCCACCCTTGGAGTGCAGGGACGGCCAGGGGTAATCAGGATAATCGATGTCACGGAAGACCCCAACCTTCGCCCGTCGGATATCGTAAATGTGTTCGCCGTCCACCAGCACCCGTGCATCACCGATCACCACCGCGGAACCCGACTTCGGGAGGTCCTGGTAACGCACGACGTCGATCTCGAAACGAACCACCTTGTCGTGGGGCCTGATCTGGCCGGCGAACTCCACCTCACTGCACCCGAGTGCGCGGCCGGTGCCGATGGCGCCGTTCCATGCGCAGTAGAGACCGAGGAGCTGCCACACTCCGTCCACACCGAGACAACCCGGCTGGACGGGATCACCCAGGAAGTGGCACTGGAAGAACCAGTCGTCACGCCGGACGTCACGTTCGGCGACGATGCGGCCGCGGCGTCCGTCACGGCTGATCTCCTCGATACGGTCGATCATCAGCATGGGTGGAAGCGGGAGTCGGGTCTTGTATCCCTCGGGAGGGTCGTCGATGAGGCTGCCGTGGGCGAGTGCGAGCAACTCGTCGTGGTTGAAGTGATTTCGCTCCCTGAACTCGTCGTACTTCAAGGTACCTCCCCGAATCGGAGCACGTATCCAGACCACGAAAGGCCCGCGCCGACACCGACGATGCCGATGTCGTCGCGTTCGGTCCAGCGATCCCAGTTCATCGAGACCACCGACGGAGATCCCGCCGAACCCGTATTGCCGTACTCGATGACGTTGAAGTGGTGGTGGTCGTCGTCGACAAGACCTTTCTTCATCAGGCTAGCCCTGACAGTTCTTAGGTCTTGGATTAACGATTTGTCAGCACGGTGTTTGGCCGCTGCGAACCAGCGTTCCTCGAACAGTTTGCCGGACTCGATCTGCGCTCGATGGTAAGCCTTGAGGGCAGACGCCACTTCTGACACATCCCGAACAAGATCCAGGGCCTCGAACTCACTCCAGTC
>JADFRS010000164.1 GCA_022561145.1 Gemmatimonadota bacterium | reverse complement strand
CGGGTGGCGAACCGCTGCTCCGCCGCGAAGTGACGGAGGTGGTGGAGCGGATAGCGGCAAACCCGGACGTTCGTGACCTGAGCATGACCACCAATGGTGTGTTACTGGCGAAGCAGGCGGAGTCGCTCCGGAGCGCGGGACTGGACCGGGTCACCGTGAGCCTGGATACGCTACGGCCGGAGCGGTTCGAGCAGCTCACGCGCCGCGACCGTCTCCCCCAGGTGCTCGAAGGCATCGATGCCGCCGCGGAGTGCGGGTTGAAACCCCTCAAGATCAATACCGTGGTCATGCGCGGGTACAACGACGACGAGCTCACGGACTTGATCGACTTCGCTAGAGATAAGGGCGCAGAAGTCCGGTTCATCGAATACATGGACGTGGGCGGCGCGACGCGGTGGTCGATGGACATGGTCGTTTCGAGTAGGGAGATACTGAGCCGGCTGGAGAGTCACTATGGGCCGATCGAGCCTCTTGGCGACAATGGCTCGGCTCCGGCGAACCGCTACGCGCTGCCAGACGGGACGACCTTCGGCATCATCGCCTCGACAACCGAACCGTTCTGCAGCGCCTGTGACCGGAGCCGGCTCACAGCGGATGGGATCTGGTTTCTGTGTCTCTACGCGGCCGACGGGATCGACCTTAGGCAGCCTTTGCGAGAGCAGGCCTCCCAAGACGAGATCAGGTCGCTGATCGTGGGCGGGTGGAAGGATCGAGCCGACCGTGGGGCCGAGGATCGAAAGGCGCTGGGCTCCCGAGGCCCTCTCTATCAAATTAAAGATTTGCGCGACGATCCACACCGGGAGATGCACACGCGGGGCGGGTAACAGCGCAGCTTAGGCCAACGAGGCGGAGAAGAAGTCGAGCTCACAGCGCATCGCGTAACGGTAGGCCAGAGAGACACTGTGTGTTCCCTCGGCCAGCTGGTCGAGCAGCGACTCGAGCTCGGCGGCCAACGCCTCGAACTCCGCGCTCGAGTAGGTGTCGATCCACTCCCGATAGGGATTCTGGGAGTGATCCCGTAGGGCCAACTCCTGTCCTAGGTAGGCATAGAGGCGCATGCAGGGTGTCATCGCCGCCATGATCTCACCTACTTCGGCCGTCCACGCGGTCCGAAGTAAGAAATCGGTATAGGCGCGGGCGGCCGGATGGGGTCGGACCTTCCCCAAATCGATTGCCAGAGTCTCAGCGTAGCCTTCGTGGAGCTTGAGCTCATCCAGTACGCCGCGCATGAGCCCGTGGAGCCGCTGTACGACCTCCCGTTTCTCCACTGCCCGGACGGCGCCCAGGGCGTAGGCGCTGAAAAAGGCCCGCAGGAAAAAAGCGTCCTGGGCCACATAGTGCTTGAAGACCTCGGGATCCAAGGTGCCGTCTCCCAAGCCACGGACGAACGGATGGGCTAAACATTCTTCGGCTAGTGCCTGGTTTCCCTGCCATAAGGTCTTGTGGAGCGGTTCGGCCGACATGATCGGTTCAGCCTTCCCAGGTCATGCGCCAGAACTCCCGCTCATGGCGCATCACCTCGTTGAACATCGCCTGCTGACGGGGATCGGTATGCTCGTCCGCTAGCTTCGACAGGACACGCACGTAGGCTTGGAAGTCCTCATGGGTCCACCGTTCGATAAACTCGGCGTACGGCCCCTGGACCTCGAGACGACCCCACGCGACCGTATAGGCCACCTCGACGCCGTAGAAGAGTGCCAGCAGCACCTGGAACGGCTCGGAGTAGCCCGCGGTGATCAGAAAGTCGAGGTAGCGCTGGCACGCTGGGTGTAGCTCGGCACCCAGATCGAGGGACCTGGCCTGGGCGTGCGCCTCGAACCAGTCGAGCTCGTCGTCGAGGGCCGAGAGGCCCGCGATCAAAGCGCTCTGCCCCGGCCTGGGCGTCTTCGCGACCGTCAGGGACGCGAAACCGGCAAACCCTTTCACGAACAGGTAGTCCTGCACGAGCCAGCGGTTGAACGCATCCTCGGGCAGCGAACCGTCGCCCACGGCGTTCAGGAACTCCGCGCGTGTACCCAGATCCCAGAGTTCCCCTGCGCCCAGGGCAAGACGCGATTCCGTAAACTCTTTCACCCTCAGCTCGACTCGACTTTCACGTCGAGTCGAGCGTATGCGAGCCTGAGAGCGGTCTCCACGCGATCCGGGCTGTCCGCCCTGGCGAACATGAACCCCAGGTATCGATTGCCCTCGGGGAGTGGCACCACTGTCTGGCCGAGGGGGATCGTGATCTCGAGCCCTTCGATGCCCGATACTTCTAGTGCCGCGTCCATGCCGGAAACGTCGCGCAGGATCCCGGCCCTGGGAATGGGCAGCATCATGACCCCCGAAGCTCCCGGCTCTCGTCTAAAGCCCTGAAGCGGCAGGTCCAGCGCGTGGCGAACAATGAGCTCCTCCAATGTGGCAGCTCGGTCGAACCGGAGGATAGCCGAGCATCGGCCACCGATCGAGCGGGGGGCGATCTCGAGGAGTGAGGCGTGGTCGCCATCCACGCGGAGCTCCGCATGGATGGGGCCGTTATCCAGCCCGAGAATGGCGGCGCACTGTCCCACCTGCGATGCGATCGTGTCCTGTACCGCCTTCGAGAAGCGCGAGGGCGTTACCAGCATCGTCTCCTCGAAGAATGGCCCCTCCATGGCATCCGGCTTGTCGAGAATAGCCAGCGTCTGGAGTTGCCCTGCCGTCACGATCCCTTCCAGCGCCACCTCTTGCCCGGGCAGGTAATCCTCAATCAGGATCTCGGTCAGGGCCGGCCGGCGGCGATGGGTGGCGTTGTCATCCTCGAGGATCCTCCGAATCCGTTTCCACGCTCGGACGAACTCCTCGGGTGTGTTGGCCCGGATTACACCGCGGCTCGCCGAGAGCGAGAGTGGCTTGAGTACACACGGAAAGCGAGCCGTAGAGGCGGTGTCATCCGGATCGCTTTGTAGCGGGACGATCCGGTACCAGGGCGTCGGAAATCCCGACGCGGCGAGCCGCTCTCGCATCATGGCCTTATTTCGAGCGAACCCGACCGCGTCGGGCGGATGGTGCGTCAGGCCGAGAGCCTCCGATGCCGATGCCGCTACCGGTGTGAAGTCGTCCTCGGCTGCGACGATACCATCCAGCGGATAGTCGGAGGCGTAACGCACGATGCTTTCTACGGCGCGGTCGACGGGGGCGACATCTAAGCCGATCGCGCCGCCGGCGGCGCGATCGGCAAGCACCTGCTGATGATTCGAGCCCACCGTCACATCAACGCTGAGTCGGCGGGCAGCTGCGAGGAAAGCTTTGGCTCGGTAGGACGTCCGGGTAAGGAGGAGGAGTAGCCTTGCCAAGACCCGCCCCAGTCCGTGCCTAGGTTACTTCGCCGCGTCGAAGTAGGGGTTATCGCCAGCAGCGTGGTTGGTTACGTCTTGGATGCCCTTTATCTCCGGCACCTGCTCCCGGAGGATCCGCTCGATCCCCTGGCTCAGAGTCACCGAGGCCATCCCGCAGCCCTGGCAGCCCCCACCCATCTGGAGGTAGACGATTTCGTCTCGGACTTCCACCAGCGTCACGTGTCCGCCGTGCTGGGCCACCCCGGGGTTTACGAATTGGTCGATGGCCTGCCGCACCCGGTCGGCCAGAGGGCCCTCCAACGGCTTCGAGCCGATGGGGGCGAGGTTCGGGTTCTCCACCTTGAACCCGCTCTCCGTCAGCGTCTCGATCCAGTCGATGCGAGCCCCTTCGAGGAGCTTCGCGCTTTCGGGCTCCATCACTACGTCGAACCCGTATCCGTCGAAGACCACGTCTTCCGCACACTTTTCGTCGGGCTCGATTATCGTGATCTCGTAGCGGGGATCGAGCGGGCTGGGGCTGGCAACCTGGATGCGCACCATGAGGTCACCCTCCCCTTGCATTTCCATGAAACGGAGGACGGTGTCCCTCGCGAGGTCCGTGAACTCCACGGGTGGCTTCGACCGGTCGCTCATAGGTCCCTGGTGGCACAGATAATCGTTGAGAACGAGAATCAATAATAGCGGGGGCACGGCCCCGCCGTCGAGAGGCTTCCAGGCGGCTCGCGTCGCAGCAACCCGGAACTGCCCGCGCGGAGAACGGCGCAAGTCGACCCGGTCGCCACACTGCGGGCGGAGATGGGTAGAGCGACGGGGAGTCGAAGAAGCCCCCCGCGTGAGCAAGATCCTCAACACGATGCCCCGCCTCGGGGTCGTGGAACTCTCAAGCCGGCCAACGTGTTAGGGCTTATGCTGTGGAGAGTCATCTCAAGTCTCCTCTCCGCAGGGTGGGGATGTGGCGGTCGGGCGTCTAGGTTGCGAGAAGGAGACAGGGACCGATGACATTAACCCAGGGAACCCGATGACTTCCGCGCGACTCTTTGGCATCAGGGCGCCCGTGCTGTCTTGGGTTGCTCTCCTGGTCGGATGCTCGGGAGGAGATCCGGTAGGCGACACGCCCACCGAACCGGTGGACGACTCGGGAGTGGTGACGTGCGAGCTCGACCCGCTCTACTTCGTCCAAACCGGGGTGGCCAAGGACGGCATTCCGTCCCTGGACGACCCCGTGTGGCTGCCCGCCGACCACGAACCTGACCTCTGGTTCCTGCTTCCGTTCGACCGGGTAATCGGTTTCACGGTGGAGGGGCAGGCCTACGCGGTACCGCACAACCTTCTCTGGTATCACGAGATCGCAAACGTAAGCATCCAGACGCCCAGCGGACCGCTCGATCTCGCGATCACGTTCTGCCCACTCACCGGCAGCTCGCTGATCTTCGACCGCGCGGCCGCCGGCGGAGCCGAGTTCGGTGTCTCCGGTCTGCTCTATCAGAGCAACCTCCTCATGTACGACCGGAATACCTCGGAGTCGCTCTGGCCTCAGATGCTGGGACAGGCCCGTTGCGGGGTCGCCCACGGAAGCAGCCTCACGCTCTACCCCTCGATCGAGATGAGGTGGGATGGCTGGCTGACTCTCCATCTGGACACTCGTGTCCTCGGCAGCCCGGTCGGAAACCGCGGACCCTACGATATCTATCCTTACGGGGGCTACGAAAGCCCCAACAGTGGGTACACCTTCCCGATGCCTCAGATCGACCCGCGTCGTCCGCTGAAGGAGCGGGTGCTCGGGGTGATCGCCGAGGACGGCGGCTCGGTCGCTTTCCCGTTCGGGGTCCTCCAAACCCTCGGGCCCTATGGGGTCGTCGAGTGGTCCCATGGGTCGGAGCAAGCGCCCGCGTTGGTATTCTGGGATCGTACCCGCGAGGCTGCAGCCGCCTTCAGCCCCCGAGTCGGAGAGGACGACCTGACGTTCATCGAGGACCCGAACGGCATCTTCGACACGGAGACGGGAACCCGCTGGACGGTGGACGGAGTTGGAGTTGAGGGACCGCTCGCCGGCACCCGTCTCGAGCCCATCGGGTTCTCGTATGTCGCCTTTTGGGGAGCATTGTACGCGTTCCATCCTAACATCGAGATTTGGGGCCCGGCCAAGCCCACACCATGAACAGCCTCGCCGTTGAGTCAGGCGGGAAAAGACGGAGAGAGAGAATGTTCGAACGTTTTGGAGCGTCGGCCATTGTGGTGATCGCAGTCTTGCTTTCGGCACCTGCCAAACTGGAGGCCCAGGCCGTCTGCAGCGCCCCTCACTCGGCTCCCAACATCTCCGCTTCGGGATCGCTCACCACCCTCTCTCCGGGCCACGGCTGGTTCTTGGCGACCCTCCATCGGGTCCGCTCGAACGAGTTCTATGGATCGAACGGGACCGCTCGACCTTTCCTCGGAGGATCCGAGTCCATCACCAAGTCTGCATTCCTGACTGGCGCCATCGGGCTCACTTGGGGCGTCGAGCTCTGGGCACAGGTCCCTATCCACGCCCTGAGATTCGATGACCCCACCGGCCGCCGGCAACGGACCGCGCTCGGTGATCCTCGGGTTTCGCTCCGTATCGGATCGGAACTCTTCACAGATGCCCGTTGGCCCGTCTCGGTGCGTGCCGGAATCAAATTCGCCGGCACGGACTTTCCAGTCGATGCTCAGGTGATCCCCTTGAGCGAGGGGCAGATCGACTACGAGCTGGTCCTCGAATCGGGCTGGTCCTTCCAGGGCATACCGCTGTACGTGGTCGGCTGGGCTGGCTACCGTTGGCGGACCGAGGACCGGTCCACCGGGCGTGAACCCGGTGATGAGCGGTTCGCCCATATATCCGTCGGGCGAGCCTGGGGCAGCGTCCGTGTGGAGCTCGGGTTCGAAGTGCTCGACGGGCTCGCCCCGGTGCAGAACAGAGTCTCGATACCCGCCAGCGCCCGCCACCTCGTCCAGCTGAGTCCAACCATCGGCTGGTCCGTGGGCCCCGGTTCGCTGGAGTTCGGCGGTCAGATTCCTCTCTCTGGCCGCAACCTCCCTACGGGTCCAGGACTGGGCCTGGGGTACCTCCTGACCTGGGGCAGCCTGTGAAGACACGTCGACGTGACCGGGCCACGCTTCTCACGGCGGCCTCCGGGATCATCGTCGGCATCGTGGGGCTGGGCCTCGCAACCACCGCGGAGGTGCGTGCCCAGTACACCGTCGACCTTGATGCACTGGGCCACGACCGAGGCCAGCCGTCCGCCCCCGTGGAGATCATCGAATTCGCGGACTTCGGGTGCCCGGCGTGCGCAGAGTTCGCGCGAGAAACTTGGCCCGACTTCCGGCGCGAGTTCGTGGAAACCGGCATCGTCGCCTGGAAGTTCATTCCCTTCGTCTTCGGCACCTTCCGTAACTCCAGGCAGGCCGCAAACGCCGCCGAGTGCGTTGCGGATCTCGCGCCCGACGCTTTCTGGTCGATGCACGACGTGCTATACGAGCAGCAGCGCAACTGGGGCCGGAGGCGGAGACCCAACGGCGAGTTCGTGAAGTTCGCGGTCGAACTGGGTATCGACGAAGAGGCTTTCAAGGACTGTCTCGACGAGGAGCCCGGTAAGGAGCGCATACGGCAAAACACCGACACGGCCAGGGATCTGGGCGTGCGCGCCACCCCCACCTTCTTCGTGAACGGTACTCTGGTGCAGGGTGCGCTGCCGTTGCCGGAGTGGCGTAAGCTCATCGAGCAGGTGAGGGCCGGAGAGGGATAGGAGCTCTGGGCGAGAGTCGCACCAAGCCGCTGCGCCTAGTCGGTGGCTTTCCGTCGGATGGGCTTTTCGCCACCCTCAGGGGTTGCGGCGTATATCCGGCGGGTGCAAGCTTCCTGTTCGGTCGCGAATCCAACGGAGACACCCTGTCAATGCGAAAAGCTATCCTCCCGTACGCCCTAGTGGCCCTAGTGGCGGGATGCGGTGATGGCGGTTCCACAGCTCCAACCGAATCGTTTTTCGAGGTCAGAAACTTCCGGGTTGAACCGGCCACATCGACAGGAACTCAACCAATTCGCTTTCTTTTCGAGTTGCGGATAAACCCTGCGCAGTTGGTCTTCACGAATCTCACTGTCGACGGCGAAGTCTTGTTGGCTACATCCTCTACCCAGGCGTGCCCAGATTGGTGTGACACCCTAGTCTTTACTACCACGGCTGAGAGCTTCCCTAATTTGGGATCACACAGGGCAGTCCTCGTGGTCGTCGACGCGGAGACCAATACGACCGTCGAACTAGTCGCGATGTTCACCGTGAACTGAACCGCTCGCGGGACCGGTCAGGGTAGCCAGAGTTGGGTGTCCGGTACGAAAGTCGACCAGGCGAACCAGAACGACACATAGGCTTCGGCAAACGGCACGAGCTTCGCGCCTTCCATCGCCCCGGAAACCGCGACCCCCTCGAACGTCCACTCACTCCCGGTTTCCACGTCGACATAGCGCCCATCGACAACCTCGAAGGACAAAGATTGACCCTCAACGGCCGGCCGGAAAGCCACGGCTGCCGCCAAATCGCGATCCCAAAAGACGACGACGGGCCCGCTGTCTGTGGTCTCCTGAACAACCCTGCGGGCATCACCCGAATCGAGGGCCAGGAACGGAAATGCGATCCCCCCACCGTTCTCGAACGGAATTCCGAGCACGCGCTCCTTGGGGGGACGCCGCTCGTCGAAGTCGGGGTGCTCGAGGAAGGCCTGGTACATGGTCGGCACGCCGGCAAAGCGCGTCACCCCCGCCTCGCTCATCAGCGCCAGCGCCGCGCCGGCCTCGAAGCGCTGCATCAGCACCAGGGTGTCACCGCCATGCAGGCCCATGTGCATCAGGCAGGTCTGGGCGTAGACGTGGAACAGGGGCAGGGCGACGAGCTGAATCTGGTTGTCGCGCTCGGGGAAGATGGCGGACGTCACCACCACGTTCATGACGATGTTGCTGTGGGTCAGCTCGGCCCCCTTGGGCTGGCCCATGGTGCCCGAGGTATAGAGGATGGTCGCGGTCGCGTCGGCTGGGGTCGGCGCCATGTCGAAGGCGGTTGCCTGATTGGCCAGCAATTCGCCGAACGGCCGGGCGCCGTCGGGCGGCGTATCGTCGCCGCCGTCGGGGATCAGCCAGAGGTGCGTACACGCCGTGACCTCGGCGAAGGCGGCCGCCGCGTCGCGCCCCAATGCCGAGCCGTCGCGCCCGGCGTAGGCGATCAGCGCGCGGGCGTCGGAATCGCCCAGGTAATAGGCGATCTCGCGCCGCTTCGAGAGCGCGCTGATGGTCACCACCGTGGCCCCCAGCTTGAGCACCGCGTAATAGGCGATGACGAACTCGGGCCGGTTGGGGCAGCACAGCGCGATGTGATCGCCCGGCCCGAAGCCCGCGGCACGAAGCCCGTTCGCGGCGCGGTTGACGGCGGCGTCGAGCGCGCCGTAGGTCAGCGTGCGGCCCTCGAACACCAGGGCCAGGCGCCCGGGGTGCGCGCCGGCGCCGTGCTCGGCGAGGACGGCGGCGTTCAGCATGACGGGCTTGCGCAGCGGGTCATCGTCGCATTCCGGATCACTCTCCCTGTCCACCCTAGCCTAGCGCGCTTCGCCCCCTTCGCCGACGCTCTCTTCTCGGTCATCCGGGGCTTCGCGGTCGTCGTGGGGCGAGCGCGGGTTGACCAGGGTGACGCCGGCGAAGATCACAGCCAGGGCCGCCCAGACCCAGGCGCTGTGTTCCTCGGCGAGGATGATGATGCCCCAGAACACCCCCGAGGCGGTGACGATGCAGCCGGTCTGGGCAGCGAACAGCGGCCCGGCGA
>JADFRS010000163.1:7658-9226 GCA_022561145.1 Gemmatimonadota bacterium | reverse complement strand
GCCCGGGCCACTGTCACGGTCTACCTCGACGACTTCAGGCTCGGCGGGCCCGAAACGCTCAGAGGTCTGAACGCGGAGATGATCGGATCGATCCGCTTCATCAGCGCGGGCACAGCCACGGGCCGATGGAGGCCGGGCAACAGCCTCGGGGTCATCCAGGTGGTCATGCGCAACTGATCGGCCCGCCGGGAGGCGTTGCTGGATGGCTCCAGGCACCTCCTCGGCGGCCGCAACGAACTCCTACCGCAGCGCGCCGCCATAGGCGAACTACTCTGCTCTCAACGCCTCCAACGGATCGACTCTTCCGGCCCGCACCGCGGGGATCACGCTTGCGACCGCCGCAACGATCAGGAACAGCACGAGCACGCTGCCGAAGGTGACGGGGTCGAACGGGCTCACGCCGAACAAGATCGACGACATCACCTTGCCCAAGCCTAGCGAGAGGACGAACCCCATCACCAGCCCGATGGCTGTGAGCTTGAGTCCCTCGCTCACGACCAGTCTCCTCAAGCTGGCGCCCGAGGCCCCCATGGCGATACGGATCCCCATCTCGCGCCGGCGCTGGGCCACCGAGAAGGAGATCATGCCGTAGATGCCCAGACTCGCCAGAAGGACCGCCACCAGGCCGAACACCGCCAAGAGGGCGGAGCCGAAGCTCCACTGAAGTGTGCTCTCGGACACCACTGCGCTCATCGGGCGAAGGGTGATCGGTAGGCTTGCATCGATATCCGTGAGGACCCGCCGGACCGGTTGGGCCACGGAACCCGGTGCGGCCTCGGCCGCGATGGTCATAAAGCGCCTCCGGGTGCTCTTCTGGGACAGGGACTCATAGACGTACGGCCTGCGCTCGGAATCGATCCCCGTGTGCTGAAGGTCGCCGACCACCCCGACGATCGTGGAACTCACCGGATCGTCCGAATCCCCGGTGAGAATCGTGTGACCCACCGGACTCTCGTTGGGCCAGTACCGGTCGGCAAGCAACTGGCTGACGATCACCACCGGCGGATCGTCCGGCCCGTCGCCCAGCGTAAAGGAGCGGCCAGAAATCATCGGCATCGCCATAGACTCGAAATAGCTACCGGACACCCGCCCGCTGATCCCTGAAGGCCACTCACCGTCGTTGGCCAGTTCCATACCTGGGCGTGCGAACGACGCGCCGTGTGTCTCATGGTTGAGGGGCAGCCAAGAGCTTACACCAACGCTGCGCACGCCCGGCAACGCCTCGATCTCACGCGCCGCGCGATCGAAATACTCGGATAGCTCGGCTCGGCTCGGATAACTGGAAGCCGGAGGACTCACTTCGACGATGAGCAGGTTCTCGGCGTTGAATCCGAGATCCACGCCCTGGATCGCGATGAAACTCCGCACCATCAGCCCGGTGCCACTGACCAAGACGATGGCCATGGCCACCTCGATCGCAATCAGCGCCCGGCGACCCTTGAGGGAGCCGGGCCCCTGCGCTCCGCCGCCACGGCCACCTTCCTTCAAGGCATCCGTGAGGTTCGCCTTGGATGCAGCCAGCGCAGGCGCCAGCCCAAAGAACAACGGCGTGGTCAGCGTCAGGGCCA
>JADFRS010000163.1:0-7648 GCA_022561145.1 Gemmatimonadota bacterium | reverse complement strand
CCAGACTGAACAACAGCACCATGCCGTCCACCGACACCTCCCCTACGTGGAATAGGCCCTCGGGGATGAACGGGGCGATGAAGTCGGCCGCCACGTATGCCGTGGCCACGCCTAGCACGCCACCCGCGAGCGCCAGCATGAAGCTCTCGGTCAGGAACTGACGGGCGAGCCGCCCCCGGCTCGCTCCCACGGCCGCACGCACGGCGACCTCCCGGCCCCTCGCACTCGCCCTGGCCAGGGTCAGGCTGGCAACGTTGACGCACGAGATCATCAACACGAACGCGACGGCCGTGAGAAGCACCGTGAACCCGATCTGTAGGATCTTGTACGCGAAGTTCCAGGCTTCCCTCAGCCCCTTTACGGAGACGCCGGTGAACTCTCCGTCGATGTCCGGATAAGCCTCAGCCAGAGCGGCGTGGATGGTGTTGAGTTCCTCCTCCGCACGCTCCGCCGTCCATCCCGGATTCAGGCGGGCGACCGGCATGTAGCTGGTCCTGTTCCGGCTCTCCGTGGTGATGTCGTCGTGGAGGGGTGCCCAGAGCTTGACCTCATTGAACGGGAAGCTGAACTCCTCCGGCATGATGCCGATGACCGTATGCGGAACGTCGTTCAGATCGATCGTGTTTCCGACCAGCGCCGGGTCGGCGGCGTACCGCCGCCTCCAAAGTCCTTCATTGACCAGCACCACATCGACCCCGCCGGCTCCTCCCTCACCCGCGGCGAAGGTACGGCCGTGTAGGGGCTGAACCCCAAGCAGATCCATCATATTGTCGGTGGTCCACGTGATGTTGATGCGCTCGGCGCCCTCATCCCCCGTCAGGTTCGTGCCGCCGTAGTAATAGCCGGCCATCTCGCCCAACGCCCGGCTGCGGCCTTGAATATCCTCCATCATCGCGAAAGAGAACCGATTGGCGTCCCACTCGCGGTTGACGAGTCCCAACTGAACGAGAGAGTTCGCGTCCTCGTACGGGAGCGGCCGAAGGAAATAAGGGACCATCAAGCTGAAGATCAGCGTGTTGGCGGCGATTCCGAAGGCCAGGGTCACGACTACGATCACGCTGTACGTGGCATTCCCTCTGAGTGTCCGCACAGCGAACGCGGCGTCCTGGACGAACTCCTCGAATCTGATCACGGTCCGCACCTTCCTCTTCTTCATGGTCGCTTGTTCAGTACAAAAATCCCGGGTCGTCTCCAAGTCGCCGAATTCCTCGAGCGCCCGGGCGCGCGCCTCCTCCGCACTCAGGCCCTGCGCGATCAACTCGCTCTCACACAACTCGAGATGGAAAGCCAACTCCTCATCGACGGCCTGGCGCACATCGGCGCGGGTGCGTTCGGGTCGCCGAAATGCCCTTCGCAGAACGCGCACCGGAGACCAGCCTAGTGGGGGTGCCATCTCAGGCCTTCCCGCCGCCTTTGGGGACATCTGCCGGCTCGAGGATCTCGAACACGGCCGCCGCATAGCGCTTCCAGGCCTTGGCCTCCTTTGCGAGGCGGCCCAGGCCGGCTTTGGTTACGCGATAGTACTTCGCCCTCCGGTTGTTCTCGGATATGCCCCACTCGGACGCGACCCAACCGCTCCGGTCCATGCGGTGAAGCGCCTGGTAGAGCGCGGCGTCCTTGACGTCGACCACGCCGTCCGACCGCTGTCTGAGGGCCCGTGAGATGGCGAATCCGTGCATTGGGCCTTCCACCAGCGACTGGAGGATCATCAGGTCCACCGTGCCTGGAAACAGACCTCGTTCTCTCGGAGCCATCTCTTACCTCATTTAATGAGGGGAAGCCGTACGGTAGCCATGACGAGGGCGGACTCGAAAAGGTTTCACCGTGTTCGCGGTGCAGGATCAGCTCGGTCGACGGCCCCACATGGTCCGCCTATATTGCCCGCCGCCGCTCATGCCGACCTGCCGGGCGGCTAGGGCAAGATGATCCTGGAGCGTCGGAGGTGGATTGAAGCGGATTCTCGTGACGGGCGCAGGCGGACAGATGGGCGCGTGGCTGGTCCCCGCCCTGAGGGAGAGGTACGGATCGGGTGCCGTCATGGCGACGGATATCCGCACCCCGGATGACGAGCTCTTGGGCGGAGGCCCTTTCCAACTCCTGGACTGCACGGACCAGAGCGCGTTGGGCCACGCGACCATCCGCCATAACGCCGACGCGATCTACCACCTGGCCGCCATCCTCTCGGCGGTCGGGGAGAAGGACCCTCGGCTGGCCTACGACGTCAACATGGGTGGACTGCACGCCGTCCTCGAGGTGGCCCGATCGCAGCAGTGCGCGGTATTTACGCCCAGCTCGATAGGAGTCTTCGGCGCCGAGACTCCGCGTGATCCGACCGTTCAGGACACGATCACCCGGCCGACCACCATGTACGGGATCACCAAAGTGGCCGGAGAGCTGCTCTGCGACTACTACCACAAGCGTTACGACGTCGACACCCGCGGCGTGCGGTATCCCGGCTTGATCTCGTACGGTGCCCCCCCTGGTGGAGGCACCACCGACTGGGCGGTGGACATCTTCCACCACGCGGTGCGCGAAGGTAGCTATACGTGCTTCCTCGGAGCGGACACCCAACTCGACATGATGTACATGCCGGATGCCATTTGGGCTGCCATGGAGCTCATGGAGGCAGACCCCGCCAAGTTGCTGCATCGCAACGCCTTCAACATCACCGCGATGCAACTCTCGCCAGAATCCCTCACTGCCGAGATCCGGAAACATCTCCCCGACTTCACGATCGACTACGACATCGATCCCGTGCGGGAGGCCATCGCCCGTACGTGGCCCAAGCGGCTGGACGACTCCGCGGCCCGTGAGGAGTGGGGATGGCAGCCTGATTACGACTTGGCTGCGATGACCGCCGACATGATCGAGCATCTCACGGCTGAAGTTGCCGATGGGAGCGACCGCACGGAGAACCACAATGCCACTGAATAGACTTTCCCCGGTGCTGGCCGCCCACGTGGCAGACCTCGAAGAGGCCGGTACCGCGAAGGGAACCGAAGCGGTTGTGGTCGAGGTTCGGCCCGCAGAGGGGGACCGGGGGCCCCGCTTTCTCCTGCAAGGAGAGGGCGACCGGGAATTCATCCGCATGAACTCGAACTCCTATCTGGGCATGGGTCTCCGCCCAGAAGTCATCGAGGCGGAGGAGAAGGCCACACGTGCCTTCGGTGCGGGTCCGGGGGCGGTCCGGTTCATCTCGGGTACGTACGGCGTCCACCTCGAGCTCGAGGCCAAGCTGGCGGCGTTCCATGGCCGGGAATCGGCCATGATCTTCTCGTCCGCATACGCAGCTCTCCTCTCGACGATCACACCGCTGGTGACTGCCGAAACAGTGCTGATCAGCGACTCCCTCAACCACAACTGCATCATCAATGCGATGCGCCTCGCGAGACCGCAGGCGAAGGTGATCTATCCCCATCTAGACTTGGAAGCGCTGGGAAACGCTCTGGCGGACCATGCCGGGAAGGCCAAGCGAGCGTTGGTGGTGACCGACGGGATCTTCAGCATGCGGGGGGACCACGCCCCTCTCGACGAGATCATGGAGATCGCGCGGCAGCACGACGACGCGTACGAGGAGAACGTGGTGGTGGTGGCGGACGACTCGCACGGCGTGGGCGCGCTCGGAGCCACGGGCCGTGGCGTAGAGGAGCTCACCGGCACGGAGCCGGTGGACGTCCTGGTCGGGACGCTGGGCAAGGCGTTCGGCGTGAACGGTGGCTACGTGACCTCGAATTCTGCGGTGATCGGCTTCCTGCGTGAGAGTTCGCCGATGTACATCTACTCGAACCCGATCACCGTGGGGGAGGCCAGTGCGGCCCTGCGCTCGCTCGAGATCGTGGACAGCGACGAGGGCCGGGCCCTGCTAGACCGGTTGCGCTCGCTCACAAGGCGCTTCGAGGAGGGCCTGGGGCGCCTCGGGATCGAGACCATTCCGGGCGAACACCCGGTCGTGCCGCTCATGATCCGCGACACCGGCAAGACCCACGCCCTGGTCCGCTACCTCTACGAGAACGGCGTGCTGGTGACGGGTCTCGCGTTCCCGGTGGTGCCCAAGGGCGACGAAGAGATTCGCGCGCAGGTCAATGCCGATCACACCGAGGCGGACATCGACCACGTGCTTGATTTGCTGGCCTCTTACCAGGGATAACGGTGACGCTCAGCTCATCCCCGAGTTGAATGAGCAAGAGTGGCTTGATGTGAAGAGCGTCTTTTTTTTGCCGAAACCCCTACCGGCGATGAGATTACCAGCATGGAACCCGATCGTACGCTGGAATACGAGATCCTCCGCGAGATGTCCCCCGCGAAGAAGCTCGATGTCATGCACGCGCTTATCCGCCAGGCCCGTGAACTGATGGCGGCGGCCATACGTGCATCCGAGCCCGAGTTATCCTCGGATGAGGTAGACGCGAGGATCAGAGAGATCTGGGCGCTTGACTGAACCGGACCTCATTGGCCTTTTCGTCCGCCCCTTGGAGGCGTCGGGTATCCCGTACATGGTCACCGGGGGTGTCGCCTCGGTGATCTACGGCGATCCTCGTTTTACGCGTGACGTCGACATCGTGCTGTCATTGAAGGGCCCAGACGTAGAGGGATTCGACGCCGTCTTCTCCGAAGACGAGTTCTATACCCCACCCTTGGAGGCCCTGAGGCGAGAAGCCGGGCGGCCACGACACGGACACTTCAACGTCATCCATCGGGACACGGCCCTTCGCGCCGACATCTATCTGCTCGGCGATGATCCTCTTCACACCTGGGGGTTCGACCGGCGCTCACCGCTGCTGGTCGGTGCAGCCTCGATTTCGATAGCGCCTATCGAATACGTCATCCTCCGGAAGCTGGAGTACTTCACGAAGTCTGGATCGGATCGGCACGTTCGTGACGTGGCCATGATGCTGCGCATCAGTGGAGACTCGGTAAACCGTGCCGACCTCGACTCGTGGATCGAGCGGTTGGGGCTGCGGGATGCGTTCGAGGCGGTGCTCGAGTTCCAGGAGTAGCCGTTTTCGACGGAGGAGCACTCGTTCCGGTCCAGGGTGCCCCTAGGCCTCCGCCTTCGCGTGCAGCGCGAACACCGCTCCCTGGGGTCGGCGATGATCGAGATACGCCCCACCATGGGAATGTCCATACTGGACCGTCCTGCGCCAGAGACCTCGCGGGCTTCCCGTTTGGAGCCGGAGCAGCTTAGACAGATCCTGGAACCGTGCGCGGCGAAGCGAACGGAAGTCGGGTTTGGGCTAGGAGTCGCAAGAAAATGTTTGTGGGCGATTGGAAGAACCGTCGCAACTGGAAGGACAATCGAGGCGGGATAGACGAGAGCATCCCGGGCCTGACTCCGTTTTTGGCACAACCGCGGGAAGATCACGGAGCATTGGCAGGCCAAGTTCTGGCCCTAGATGAATAGCACGAACCCTTGGTAGTGAGTCTGGGAGCGAACCACACGCAGAGACGCGCTCAACCCGGGGCGAGTGACCATGTACGTTTCACTCGAAAAGATTCGCAGGAGAATCCCACGACATCTCTTGCATGAACACGAGCGCAAATCGGGGACAAGCTTGCCTATTGGGCATGGTCATGGGAAGGCATCAAATTTGAGGTGCCCGGCCTCGCGTTGCTAGCCGTTTCCCCCGAGCTTCGTGGATCGGGCGATCATCACTATGTTGAGCGCGGGCACCATCCACCGGATGCGCCTGATGCGTACCTTCCAGGTCTCAAAACCCTCGGGACTGACGTCGCCGAGTAGGTGTGGGGGCGCGGACACCAACCCTGGGTGGCAGCCGGAATGCCTCGACCGGATGGTCATGCTCCGTGATGTCGCCTCAGTCGGCCTAAAGCTCGAAGCCCGGATAGGCGAAAGCGCCGCGCACCGCATCGCAGTCCGCTTCAGAGCCACCCACACGAAGGATCTCGGGGCACCACGTATCTTCGACGATGGCCTTTGCTTGATCGATCTGGGCATTTGCATCCTCGGGAGTGAACCCGAACCTCGGTGCCGAAGAGAGCAGGTTCTTGCGGTTAGCCCAACGGCCGTGATCACCAGCGATCATGGCCAGGTCTCGTCGCTCGAGGCTCCGTGCCGTGGAGGGGGTCAGGTCGTATGCCGGACTGAGTCGCCACCCCCGTCCGGGAGCGATCAGCGCATGGTTACGGGGATGATCGTCCGAATTAGAAATCAGGGCGTTAAACACGACTCGGCGGAAGAGCTCTCGCTTGTCCTCGAGCGGCTGCGCCGACCACCGCTGGAGCTCGTCTGCAAATGCGAGATATGACCAACCAGCTCGATCAACGACGGCGTCGTCGAGGTCGAGCACGGTAAGAGCGCTCACCATACGGTGCCGGAGCTCGCCCTGCTCACTCATCTCACGATCGAATCGGCTGACCAGCAGGATCTGCTCGTCCCCCAGAGCCTCCACGCGCACCTCAGGAACTCGGATTCCACAGGCGGCGGCAAGGTGTAGCATCGCGGCTTCGACCGGTGCGTTCGACCATCGATCTCCACGTTGTGGAAACTTGGCGAGCCAGATCCCGTGCTGATCCTGCACCACCGTCTTCGGCCTGGCACCGCCAACGGAGCTGCCGGCTGCGAGGAGATCTTCCACTTCGACATCGACGGGAAGATCCTCTTCGACTCGCGCGGCCGCCTCGCGTAGCTCCTTAAGATCATGTAGACCGGGGATTTCGGCCGACGGAAGTGGTTCTGGCTCTGGCGTTTCGCCGAAGCTCAGCGCGCCGATACGGCCGCGTGATGGGGACACGAGATAGTCGAACTCCGTGAGGTCTTCAGCTCCCCGTCGACGGTCGATGATGCGGCGCCCCCAGTGGTCGGGCGCCACATCCCTGAGACAACCGAACAGGCCACCGAGTTTGATGGTCTGGAATTCCGTCGGGAGGAGAGGAAGGCTGAACGGATCCAGGGGAACGGCGTCTACTCGGGCAAGGTAGCGGCGTCCATAGACGAAGCGCCCAACACCCGTTCCGCCATCGAGTAGATCGAGCTGGAACCGCCCACACGTGAGGATGTCCGTCGATCCCGGCATCTGGAGGTAGACGAAGCAGGAGCTAGAAGTCACTGCTCAGCACTTGGGTGGCCCGAATTCGCTCACCACGACGTGCCGCTTCGAGCGTCTGGCCTTCGAGGTCGGTGTTCGGTGCGGCGACAGAGGCGAGTTGCCCCGAGAGTCCCATCGCCCACAGCGCAGCAGCGTATGCGCCTAGACCCGTCCCCAGGCTCCCGGCCTCAACGCGACGAAGAGTCTGAACTGTCATCCCGGCCTTGCTGGCGAGATCCTCCTGCCGCATACGACGACGCTTGCGCGCAGTGCGGATGTGTGCACCGAGACGCTTCCCTGCATCGACGACCTTGGTCGGCGCCGCATCCGCGGAAACCGCTACGCGTGGCATCGCTCTCGCTCCATATAATGATGTTATATCATCTCTTATACGACTTAACAGCTGATATATTATCTATTATTAGACTCTGTATGTCAAGTTGTTCACTACCAAGAGCCAGGAGATCATGAAACGGTACTTGTCAGCATCACCTGCGGGCGCTCCGGAGGGTATCGTCAACTTGAGCCGGTGCCGGCGAGACTTCGCGGATGAAAACGAATACGACTGGATACCGCGGCTACCGGTTCCCTCGCGAGATCAT
>JADFRS010000017.1:13032-37500 GCA_022561145.1 Gemmatimonadota bacterium | reverse complement strand
AGGGACATACTCAGAGTCGGGATCGCGGGATACGGCGTCGTGGGGAAGCGGCGTCGGCACCACGTCGACCTGAATCCGCACCTCCAGACCGTCGCTGTGGCCGATCGGAGCCTCCCCGAGGACGGCTGCCTCCCCGACGGAGTGCGGTCTTTCACGAACTACGAGGCGCTGATGGACGAGGACCTCGACGTCCTCTTCGTGTGCCTCACGAACGACGTGGCCGCCCACGCGACGATCTCGGGCCTCGAAAGGGGATTCCACGTGTTCTGCGAGAAACCGCCCGGCCGAAACCTCCAGGAAGTGGCCCGGGTGATCGAATGCGAGCGGCGGCACCCGGGTCAGAAGCTCAAGTACGGCTTCAACCACCGGTACCACGATTCGGTCCAGGAGGCTCTGCGGATCGTCGAGTCGGGAGAGGTCGGCAGGGTGGTCAACCTCCGCGGCGTCTACGGCAAGTCACGGATGCTGACCTTCGACTCCGACTGGCGCACCAAGCGAGCCATCGCCGGGGGCGGGATCCTGCTGGATCAGGGAATCCACATGGTCGACATGATGCGTCTCTTCGCCGGAGACTTCGTCGAGGTTCTGAGCTTCGTGTCGAACGGCTTCTGGAATCACGACGTGGAGGACAACGCCTACGCTCTGATGAGGACCGAGGACGGCGTCGTGGCCATGCTCCACTCCTCCGCGACCCAGTGGCGCCATCGCTTCCACCTGGAGATGACCCTTTCGCGCGGCTCCATCATCCTTTCGGGAATCCTGACGGGCTCGAAGAGCTACGGCGCGGAGACGATGACGGTCGCCTATGTGGGGGAAAACGATGGGGGAGACCCGCTGGAGCAGACGACCCGGTACAACCAGGACAACTCGTGGAGGGAGGAGATCGCCGAGTTCGCCGAAGCCATCGTCCACGACAAGCCCATCGTCGACGGGTCGTCGAGCGAGGCTCTGAGGACCATGCGGCTCGTCTATCAGATCTACTGCGCCGACCCCGAGTGGCGGGACCGGTACGACCTGGACGACACGATTCCCACCCTTGAGTGACATGAACAGACTCGAAGAGTTGGCCCGGACCCGGGACGATGTGGAGTCGTTCGCTCGAGGCTACATGGACTACCTGGCAGAAGTGCTCGAACGGGTCGACGAGAGCGAGGTCGCCGCCTTCATCGGAACCCTGCTGGATGCTAGGGAGCGGGGGGCGCGGATCTTCTTCATGGGCAACGGAGGCAGCGCGGCCACCGCGACGCACTTCGCGAACGACATCGCCATCGGCTCGAAGAGCTGGGAGAAGCCCTTCAAGGCCTCGAGCCTCTCGGACAACGTCTCCAGCATCACCGCCATCGCCAACGACGACGGATACGCCGAGATCTTCGAGCAGCAGCTCAGGGTCCTGATGTCTTCCGGGGACGTGGTGGTGGCGATTTCGGCCTCCGGGAACTCGCCCAACGTCGTGCGCGCCGTCGAGTATGCCAACGCCAACGGCGCGGTCACCGCCGCGCTCACCGGCTTCGACGGCGGAGAGCTCAAGCGCATCAGCCGGCTGGGTATCCACGTACCGACGGCCAAGGGAGAGTACGGTCCCGTCGAGGACGTACATCTGGTCCTGGACCACGTGGTGAGCAGTTATCTGCTGTACGTCCTCGCCCGCCCCCTGGAGGTACGCGGCGCGAGGTGAAGATCATCGGCGTCGTCCCGGCTCGCATGGCTGCGAGTCGGTTTCCGGGCAAGCCGCTCCACCCCATCCTCGGCCGGCCGATGCTCGACCACGTGCTCAGCCGGGCATCCATGTTCGGTCGATGGGACGGCCTCTACCTGGCCACGTGCGATCGGGAGATCGCGGAGTTCGGGACCCGCGGGGGCTGGCCCGTCCTGATGACATCGGACCGGCACGAGCGCGCGCTGGATCGCGTGGCTGAAGCGGTGGAGAAGTGCGGCCAGGACGTCGCGGAAGGGGACCTGGTGGCGTGCGTCCAGGGTGACGAGCCCATGCTGCACCCGCGCATGATCGAGGCCGTGTTCCGACCGCTGACGGAGGATCCGACCGTGCTGTGCACCGTGCTCGCCGTGGAGATCGTGGAGGAGGCGCAGTTCCGGGATCCGAACATCGTGAAGATCGTCCACGACATGAAGGGCGACGTGCTCTATACCTCCCGCCAGCCGATCCCGCACTGCGAGGCCTTCACCCCGGAACTCGGAGCTCGGAGGATCGGCGGCATCTTCGGGTTCCGGTGGGGCTTCCTGCGGACGTACACGGAGCTACCGGAGTCCCCGCTCGAGCGAAAGGAGTCCTGCGACTCGAACCGCATCGTGGACCACGGCTACAGGCAGCGAATCGCGCCCTACCCGCATCAGCCCTACTTCTCGGTGGACACGCTCTCCGACGTGAGGCTGGTCGAGGAGGCCATGCTGGAGGAAGAACTCTGGGGCGAGTATTGACGGAGACGGGGCCCCGTTCATGGGTCGTTCCGGGCTAGCGTGGCCGAGCTCGTCCTACCGCCCGAGTATCTGACGCGGCTGGAGGATTACTACGACCAGCTGTGCCGCGGCACCTTCCCCGAGGCCAAGTCCGACTACTGGGCGGACCACAGCGCGCACGCGAAGATCACGTTCCACACAAACCGGGTCGTCATCTCGGGCCAATCGGGTTTCTATATCCCACCCCGGAGGACGGACTCCACCAGGTACCGCCTACGCACGTGGGTCCAGAGGAAATACAAGTCCCTGGTTTTCCGGTGCGACCGGGCCCTCGGCCTGTCGATGCCGCACGCGTTCGGGAGCTACATGACCTACGACATGGCGTACGACCACGTCATGAACGGTCCGGCGAGGATCGAGTACGCTGGGTTCGATGAGTACCAGGAAAACCCACACCGATTCGCGCCGTCCGAGCTCGAGCCCCTCTTCGCGGACAGCGGAACGCTCGGGCGCGAGTGGTTCCTCGCCGGGGACTACGTGCCCAGCGGAAGCGTCTACCTGGCCGCGTACTACTACTCGCTCTTCACCCACTTCCTCGCCGGTTCCGTGGAGCGATACCTGGAGATCGGTGCGGGCAACGGCAACCTCGCGAGCTTCTTCGCGCATGACGGGCGGGCGAGGATCACGATCATCAATCTCCCCGAGGTGGTGCTCTTTTCGAGCTGCTACCTGAAGAGCATCTTCCCGAATGCCACAGTCCTGCTGCCACACGAGGTCCCTTCCACGCTCACGGAGCAGGACCTGGACAGCACGGATCTTCTGTTTCTGGTGCCTTCCCAGTCCAGTACACTCCCGCGGCGGGCCTTCGACATGGTGACGAACACCTCCTCCATGCAGGAGATGACCACGGAGCAGATCGGGGCCTACTTCGAGCTGGTCCAGGACGTTGCGAAGGACGGAGGACTCTGGTGCAACGTGAACCGGGCCGAGAAGTTCGTGAGCCGCACGGAAAAGCCGGTGAGGGCGTTCGAGTTCCCCTACCGCCCCGGGAACCAGGTCCTGATGAGCCAGGTCGATCCCTTTCTGCGGCTCGTCCAACCGGACAACGTGGTGACGCACATCGAGAGCATCCGGAACGCGGTATGAGTGCACGCCCGCGGGACGACGGAGCAGGGCTCTTGGACCACCTGGAGCTGGCGAAGGAAGCGGCTTCCCGGGCGGGTGAGTACCTGAGGAGCCGCCCCGGCCTCGCAGTGCTGAGCGCCCGCGGCAAGGACATAAAGCTCGAGGCCGACCTCCGTTCGGAAGCGATGATCCTCGACTTCCTGGCGCGGGAGACCGACTTCCCCATCCTGAGCGAAGAGCGGGGGCTGGTGGAAGGGCGGAGTCGCGACGGGAAACGATGGATCATCGACCCCCTGGACGGCACGTTCAACTATCGTCGGGGCATTCCCCTCTGCTGCGTGTCGGTTGCCCTCTGGGAGGAGCAGGAGCCCCTGGTGGGGGTCGTGTACGACTTCGTCCACGACGAGCTCTTCTCCGGAGTGGCCGAGGTCGGGGCGTGGCTCAACGGGGAGGCGATCGAGGTCGGCGAGGTCTCCGATCCGGCCCAGGCTATCCTCGTCACCGGGTTCCCGCTGGAGTGGGGCCGGGAAATGGACGACATGAGGGACTTCGCCGGCTACGGCGCCACCTACAAGAAGGTGCGGCTGTTGGGGTCGGCGGCGCTTTCCCTGGCCTACGTGGCGGCGGCTCGGGCCGACTGCTACCGGGAGCAGGGGATCATGCTGTGGGACGTCGCCGGGGGCCTGGCCGTGCTCGCCGCCGCCGGGGGCTGTTACTCCATCGAGGAGCGCGCCGGCGGGTCGCAGTCGTTTTCCGTGTACGCTTCGAACGGCCGGCTGAGTCCGGTTGCGAAACTGCCAACCTAAGGGAAGAGGAGGGAGCCGTTGCCGCTTCCGGCGGAGTGTCGCCTCTGTGGCGCGAGCAATGAGGAGCAACGGGTCGTGACGCCTCACGTGTACGGGAGTGAGTCGGAACGGGCGTTCTTCCGATGCGGCGTCTGCGACGTGTGCTACCTGTTCCCTGGGCTGACAGCCCAGGAGGAGAAGAAGTTCTACGCGGCCGAGTTCTCCAAGTTCATGACCTCGAGAGCCGGAAGTGCTGCCGGCTGGGAGCAGCCGGAGGCTCACGTCCGCAGCAACGAGTGGATGCTCCAGCGACGCATGAAATACCTCCGGCCCAGGCTTCCGGCGAGCGGCCGCGTCCTGGAAGTGGGATGCGCGTCGGGGTTCATGCTGTATCCGCTCGCCGAGGAGGGATACGAGTGCGTCGGGGCGGAGCCCTCGGGCGTCTTCGGGGACTACGTCCGCTCCCGGGGCGTGCCCTGCTTCGACAGCGTCGAGGAGGTGGCGTCGGATCCCGCGTACAAGGACGGGTTCGACGTGATTATGCACGCCTATGTCCTCGAGCATATGTCCGATCCGTACGGGTTCCTGAAGGGGCAGGTCGATCTGTTGCGGGGCGGGGGCGTCCTGATCTTCGAGATTCCCAACTCCGCCGAAGCCCTCATCACCATGTACGACATCCTCGAGTTCGAGCGCTTCTACTGGCATGTGGGCCACCACTGGTACTTCTCCGAGGATGCGCTCAGCCATCTCCTGGAGAGGTTCGGTCTGCCTTCCGAGATCCTCCTCGACCAGCGGTACGATCTGTCCAACCACATGATCTGGGCGAGGGACGGCAAGCCCGGGGGAATGGGACGCTTCACCGAGGTCCTGGGACAGGAGCTCGAGGACGCGTACCGTCAGGCTCTGATCCGGGCGCGACGCTGTGACACGTTGATCGGTGTGCTACGAAAGCCCGGCGGTTGAGCGCGCTCTCTGCAGGAGGAACGGAGCGCTGTCGGCTCCCGGGGTGCCCGGCCTCGTGAGGGCGTGAAGCTCTTCCTCGCCACGCAGCGCGACCTGAGTCTCCGGCGGCTCCCCCGTGTCATGCGCCGCTCCGGGATCCGCCGATGGCTCTACGTGGGCGAGGACACCGCCTGGCGGGTGCGGGCGGAGCTCACCATCGGCTCGGCGGCGGAACGGCTCTCCCTCGCCGAGTTCATCCACCAGGCGTCCTGGAGCCTGCGTCAGCCGTACCTCGACTGGATCGGCGAGCTGTCGCAGCTCAACGCCGGCCTCGACTGGTGGGCCAGCGAGCTGGCGGTCAAGAACCCGTACATGAGGCTCTTCGCCCGCATCTGCGCTCTCGCCGCCGCGAAGCGGTGGATCGCCGCTGGGACTGACGGCGGCGCCGTCCTCGTGGTCTGCTCGACTCCGGCCCTGGCGGATGGAGTGGCGCGCATCGCCGAGGACGGGGGGGCGAGCCTGGAAGGGCTGCCCACCCCGCGATTCGCCGATTGGTTCGAGAGAGCCGGCAGGGGAGGGCAAAGGCTACTGCGGGGAGTGGGTCGGCGAGCTCGGTCCATGGCCGGCCGAGGGCTCGGGATCGACGACTGGCTCCCTGGACGCGATCCTGCCCTCCGTCGTCGGGTCCTGTCCCGTCGAGGCTTCTCCATCGACGGGGACTTCAGCGGCGAGGACGCCGTCCTGCTCTTCACCTGGGTGGACGCCCGGAATTTCGCCAGTGACGGGCGGTATCGGGATCCCCACCTGGGCCCGCTGGGCGGGATGCTGGCGAAGGAGGGGTATCGTGTGGCCTACGTGCCCCGCGTGCTCCCCGCCCTCGCGTTCGAGGAAGCGGTGGACCGCCTCCTGGCCACCGGGGAGCGTTTCTTCTTTCCGGAGCTCTACGTCTCGCAAGAGGACCTCGAGCGGTGCCGGAAGCGCGCGGCCCGGTTCCATCCGTCCGTGCCCGACGAGCTTGCGATCTGTGGTCTCCCCGTGGCATCGCTGGCCCGGGAGAACCTCGAGGAGAAGCGAGCGGACCTCGCGCAGAACCTCACCTACGAGGCACTGGTTGCGAACCTGTCGAGAGCGGGCGTGCGCCCCCGACAGATCGTCCACACGTGTGAAGGACACGGCTGGGAGCAGGTGCTCGCCTGGTCGGTGCGCCGGTACATGCCCGGGACGAAGGTCGTCGGGTACGACAACGGAAACTTTTCCCGCATGGCGCTGTGCATGTACCCCGCTCGATCCGAGTTCGGGATCCGACCGCTGCCGGACCGGATCGTGACCAACGGTCCTCTCTACAGGCGGACCCTCCTCGACGAAGGGCTCCCCCCCTGCATGGTGAGCGTGGGATGCGCCCTGCGGCACCCTTACCTGTGGGAAGGGGAGGCCGACCAGCGGGTATCGAACCCCCCGTCCGAGGGAGTCACCCGGGTCCTGGTCGCAACTTCCATGGACTCGGGTGACGCGATCGACTTGGTGTGGAAGGCGGTCCGGGCCTTCGGGGGCGACCCCGACATCGACGTGGTCATCAAGTGCCATCCCGGGCTCGACTCGAAGCTCGTCCTGCGTCACCTGGGCGGAGTCGTGGAGCGTGACAACGTCCGATTCGTCTCCACGCCCATGTCCGCGCTCCTGCCCGCGGTGGACGTGATGCTCTACACCTACAGCGTGGTCTGCTTCGAGGCCCTCTACCACGGGGTTCCCCCGGTCTTCGTGAAGGCCGAGAGCTTCCTCAGCATCGACCAACTCGACGGCGCTCCGGAGATCCGTTGGGAGGCCACAACGCCGGAGGACCTCCGCCGGGTCGTCCAGGAGATCCAGGAGCGCCCCGAGGCGGAGCGGCGGGACTGGGAGATCCGGGCCCGGGCACTCGTAGGGGAGGCCTTACCCCCGATCTCACAGGACTGCGTGGGGGCATTCATCGCATGACTCACGGCATTAGCCGGCTCGAGGGGAGACCCGCGTGAAGGTAGTCATTCTGTGCGGCGGTCAGGGAACCCGCCTGCGGGAAGAAACCGAGTACAAGCCGAAGCCGATGGTCGAGATCGGTGGGAGGCCGATCCTGTGGCACATCATGCAGATCTACCACCGCTGCGGGTTCAACGAGTTCGTGCTCGCCCTCGGCTACAAAGGGGACACGATCAAGGAGTACTTCCTGAACTACCGCTACATGAACAGCGATTTCACGATCGAGTTGGGCGATGGAGTCGTGACCACTCACTGCGATGACACCACGGAGCACAACTGGTCGGTCACTCTGGTCGACACGGGCCAGGACGCCCTGAAGGGTGCCCGTATCGCCCGGGTCCGCAGGTACCTCGATGGTGACCGGTTCATGGTGACCTATGGGGACGGTGTGGCCGACGTGGACCTGAGGCGTCTCTTGACTTTCCACGAACAGGCTGGCACCACCGGCACCTTCACGGGTGTGCGCATGCCTTCCCGGTTCGGGGCGGTGCAGACGGACGAGGACGGTCGGATCCGGAGCTGGAAGGAGAAGCCGCTTCTCGAGGATTACATCAACGGCGGCTTCTTCGTGTTCGAGCGCTCCTTCCTCGACTATCTCTCCGAGGACGAGGAGTGCGAGCTCGAGCAGGAACCCTTGGAGCGCCTCGCCGCGGAGGGTCAGCTCTCCATGTACCGTCACGACGGCTTCTGGCACTGCATGGACACGTATCGGGACTACCTCCACCTGAACGAGCTTTGGGAGTCGGGCCAGGCCAGATGGCCGCCCGCCGCCTCGGCAGGGTTGGAGTCCAGGGTCGAACCGTAGCTGGGGAAACACTGAAACCGCACGTGTTCGTCCGCAGGATCTTCGCGGGGACGAGAAGGCCCGCGCTGCTTGGCTGAGGGAGTGCTCACAGGTGGGCGGTGAAAGCGCTTGCTTGGTATGTCGGGCAAGGAGTTTCCAACCGCGTTACCAGCGGTTTGGCCCATTGGCCCAATGCAACGGCTGCGGATTCGTGACTGCGGACGTCGAATTCGCTGACGCCGACGTCCGTCGATTGTATGACCAACGGTACTTCAGCGGCGGCGAATACGATGACTACCTCCGAGACCGACCCGCGATCCAGAGGAATCTGACACAGCGCCTTGAGAACGTCCTAGAGTACAAGAGGGGAGGATTCCTCGTCGAGATCGGGTGCGCGTATGGGTTCTTCCTCGAGCTGGCTCGCCCCCACTTCCGTGTGCTCGGATACGACGTTGCGGATCACGCGGTCGAGTACTGTGGAACGAGCTCGGCCTCCCGGCGAAGGCGATCGACTTTCTGGAGGACGAAGAGATAGCGGAGGGCTCGGTCGATGTCGTCGTCATGTGGGACGTCGTCGAACACCTGAGGCATCCGGATCGCTACATCGAACGGGCGGCCGAGCTCCTGCGGACGGGGGGTATACTGTGCCTCACGACAGGCGACATCGGGAGCCTGAACGCTCGTTTGAGGCGAGGGAAGTGGCGGCTGATCTACCCTCCGTCACATCTTCACTATTTTTCCACCGTGACGATGAAAAGACTCCTCGACGGGAAGGGGTTTGCCATCGAGCGCATCTTTCATCCAGGCCTCCATCGGAGCGTTGACCAGATCCTCTACGGCGTGTTTGCCTTTGGAAGAGGGGAGCCGCCGAGGATCGTCGAATGGATCCGAAGACACCTTCCCGAGGGCCGATCCGTGTATCTGAACCTTTACGACATCATGTGCGTGACGGCGCGCAAAACCGGGTCGATCACTCATCGATGATCGAGACCGCGAAGCTCACTGAGTGGCACGCGCCCCTCGAAGGGGCAACGATTCCCGGAGCTGGTCCACATCCTCGGTGCGGGATTCTATTTCATATTCCTACGGCCGATCTGCGGGTGGGGCGGGGTTCCAGTGTTCTTCCCCGCTGATTTCCGCACGTGAAGCATCTCCCGATCCGCAAGCGACCCGCGCCCCTTGGGCGCAAGCAGGCGCTGGACGACCTGCGTGCATTCCTCGTCGCCGCACTTCCAGCGTCCGGCGGGAGGCGAGTCTTCTCGGTGGCCGTCAGCTGCGCCCTGGCCATTGGCTTGCTCCTGCTGGCATTCCAAGAGATCGACCTCGCGCGCACGCTGCAGAGCTTTGGACGAGTGAAGGTGGTCTATCTGTTCCCGAGCGTGGGCTTCGGTCTCCTCAGCCTGGTGACCCGATCATTCCTCTGGAAAGAGCTCTTTCGACCGACAACTCGCGTCGCCCCAGGCGTTCTGTTCAGTTCGATCGTCATCGGCCGCATGGGTAATAGCCTGTTGCCTTTTCGCATGGGCGAACTCTTACGCCTGTACTCCATCACCAGAAAGGAGAACCTGAGTACCTCGCTGTGCCTTTCAACTATTGTGGTAGAGCGCACCTTCGACCTCCTTACGCTCGCTCTCCTGACGGGGGCGCTGACGTTCTTGGCTCCGGTCCCGCAATCCGTCCGTGGTGGCCTGTTCCTGGTCGGCGGCGGCTCGCTGGCCCTGCTCGGCCTGCTGTCATGGCTCGGCCGGGCGCCCCCATTGGCAGAGGAGCTGACTCGATGGGTCCGCCGCTTCTTACCCGACAGCCTTGCAGATCGGCTGCGCGGTAGCGTTGGGCAGCTCGGGCTCGGTCTCCGGTCTCTGACGAGCGTGAGGGCCACTGCCCTCGTACTGTGCCTGTCCCTGGCCTGCTGGGGCCTCATGGCCGTGTCTTACGGGTTCGCCCTTCGCGCGTACGATCTCCAGTTCACCTGGCACCTGCCCCTGTTGTTGCTGGTGCTTCTGAACGTCGGTATGCTCCTCCCCACCATGCCGGCCGCTCTGGGTGTGTATCAGTTTTTCACCATCATGGCCTTGACCGCGTTCGGAGTGGATCGGAGCATCGGCCTGGGCTTCTCCTTCCTTGTGCAAGCGGTCGATCTCGTGCCGGCCACGCTGTTGGGGCTGTGGTACCTCTTCGAATGACGCGATGTCGAACACTCCTATGAGCCGTTACCCAGACGACATCGAGCTATCCGTAATCGTGCCCGTGTATAATGAGGCTGACAAGCTCGAGGAGAACGTCAGAGTCCTGCACGACCATCTAGCATCGACGGCTCTCCGCTTCGAGGTGATCGTCTGCATCGATGGTTCGACAGACGAGTCGTTCGATATCGCCCACGCACTGTCCACCTCCTTGCCCAGCGTGGAAGTAGTGGGATATCCCGTCAACCGCGGCAGGGGATATGCCATCAAGTACGCTGCCGAGCATCTGCGGGGGTCCCGGGTCGTCTATATGGACTCCGACCTTCCCTCCACGATCGATCTATCCCATCTGGACACGATGCTCTCGTATTTAGAGCGGTATGATATCGTGATCGCTTCGAGATTCCATCGCGATGCAAAGGTGAAGAGGAAATGGCACCGAGCGGTAGTGAGTGTCGTGTATAGGATGATCGTCAGCGTCGTGTTTCCGGGCTTCAGGGTTACCGATCCGGATGTCGGATTCAAAGGGTTTCAACGCGATGTGTTTGATAGGATCGTCCCCTACACGACGTTGAATGGCTGGTCGTGGGATCTGGAATTCCTGGTGAGTGCGGACATCCTGGGATACAGCATCGAGGAGTTTCCGTTCAACTGGGTCGAGCACTATGAAAGGACATCTGTCGGTATTGTCAGGGACTCGTTTCTTGAGTTCATAGGCTTGTTGTACATCAGGTTGAAGAGCTTCCGGCTACGCCGAGGGAGGACGGTCGAGGGCTCAAAGCAGATCGAAGAAAGGAGCGGGGAGAGTGTGCGGGCCGACGAGGCATAAGCGCTGAGGCGTGACTCGTTGAAAATGCGAGCCAAGCCAACAGTTTTGAGAGTGGGCGGAGGTCCGCTGGTCGTGGACCTCGACGACACCAAGGGAAAGGAGATCGCGGATCTCCTGGGTGCCGCATTCGAGCACGATCCCGGTTTCCAGACCAGCGCCCGGGCAACGGGAGAGCGGGGGCGCCGCCGCATTCACGCCATTCTCGAGGCCTCCCTCAGCATGCACCTCGCTGGCCGGAACCGCGTGCGCGGCGTCTATCATGACGGCCGCCTCGTTGCCGTGGCCTGCGTCAGGTCGCCCGATGGCTCGCTCCCGAAGTGGGCTGCGGTGGGTGCCCTCAGCCGGCTTGCATGGGTGGCGGGCCCCGGCGTGCTCTTCCGTGTCCTGCGACGCTCGCTCCCCACGTACTCGCAACATCCCTCGGAGCCGCATCATTTCCTCGCGAAGCTTGCGGTGCACCCTGCCTATCAACGGCGCGGGCTTGCACGCGCTCTCCTTGAGGATCTGCACGACTGGTCCGCCGAGAGTGGCTCGGCGGGAGTAGCGCTGGATAACGGCAACCCGGAGAACGTGCCCTTCTACGAGTCGTTCGGGTACCGTGTGACCCACCACGCCAGGATTGCCGACATGGAATTGTGGTGGATGTTCCGACCGAACGACCCGACTGAAAAGCCCGGTAGTACGGAAGACGGGCAACCGCCACAAGGAAAGGGCAAGGGGTGAACCGGCTGGGCCCCTGATTCCATGCACATGATCGATCCTGGAGAAACGAGCTGATGGCGCCGACGAACGGACCGGGCATGCACTTCACGATAGGGTTCGAAAGAGGTGATTTGAAGCAGCTCCACGCGCATTGGGACGAGATTGTGAGCAACCAGCGCTGGTCGGAGGGCCCGTTCACGGACTCCTTCGAGCGGAAGTGGTCGGAGCACAACAACTGCGGTAGCGTTGCGTTCAGCAGTTGGGCGGGTGGAGCAGTGGCGGCCCTCGAGTTCTTCGAGGTGCGTGGCAAGACGGTGCTCTGCCCATCGAACACGTTCATGGCGACACCTTTGAGCGTGTTGAGGGCAGGTGGGCACGTGCAGTTCGTGGATTGCAACATGAGCGACCTGTGTGTGTCACTCGACGACCTGCGCGCCAAGATAGACCAGTACAGTCCGGTCGCTGTATGGCTGGTGCACATTGGCGGGCATATAGCCTTTCAGGTCGAGGAGATCGCACAGCTCTGTCGAGAGCGCGGCATCATCCTCCTGGAAGATTGTGCGCACGCCCATGGGGCGTCCTGGAACGGGCGGCGCCCGGGCACGTGGGGCGATGCAGGCGTGTATTCGTTCGCGCCGACCAAGACGATCTCCACCGGCGAAGGCGGCATGCTCGTGTCGCAACGCGAAGACCTGCTCGAGTTCGCCCGTGCGTTTCGCAACTATGGGAAGTTCGACTACGAGGTGCCCGGTCTCAATTACAGGATGAGTGAATTCACGGCCGCACTCGGCTGCGTTCAGATTGATCGCCTCGACGATATCGTAAGCTGGAAGAACGAATTCGCAAGCACGCATCTGGATGGTCGGTACGAGAACAGGGTTCTGTTTCCCGACGGCATGGTTTCCGGCTATTACAAGTACATAGTCTTCGAGGAGATAGAAGGCTCAACGGGTAAGGTGTATGACGATCCATGCCATAGGATCATGAAGAGGAGAGATACATTGCCGAATACTGAAGCAGTGGCGACGAATCACTGGTGCGTCCCCCTTTATTACAGGGGCGCGGACAGTCTGCAGGGAAGGAGGGCGCTCCGATGAGAATGATGGTCACCGGGGGTTCGGGGTTCATTGGCTCACACGTGGTTGACAAGTTGAAAGATGCGGGGCACGACGTGGTCGTTTTGGATCATGGGGTAAAGCCACACCGAGACGATGTAGGGTTCGAAGATGTCGACGTAGTGGACTATGCAGCGGTGCTAGGAGCGACCGAGGGGTTCGATTACGTCTTCCACCTTGCGGCAATGGCGAACGTCAATCACGCATTCGCGGATCCGGTGTACGCCGTGAAGCTCAACCTCATGGGAACCGTGAACGTGTTGGAGGCGGCGCGACAGAACGGCGTGGGGCGTGTCGTGTTCGCGAGCACAGTCTGGGTATACAGTGGATGCAATGGCACGTACGTAAATGAGGAAACGCCGTTCTATATGCCCGGGGCGGGTCACGTCTATAGCTCGTCGAAGATCGCGGGAGAATTCCTGGTGCACGACTACTTCAATCTGTTTGATCTACCGTTCACCGTGCTCCGGTATGGAATTCCGTATGGGCCGCGCATGAGGAAGGAGTTGGTGATTCCCATATTCATAGACAAGGCTCTCGACGGCGAGGCCCTCACGGTTGCGGGGGATGGGCGGCAGTACCGGAACTTCATCTACGTGGAGGATCTAGCGGACGCGCACGTCCTGTGTCTGGGCCGGGAGGCGGAGAACCAGGTGTTCAACCTGGAGGGCATGCGAAGAATCACTATCAAAGAGGTGGCGGAAACCGTTCAGAGCCTAGTGCAAAGGGATGTCCGCATCGACACCGTGCCGGCTCGCCCGGGAGATTATCGGGGGAAGGAGGCGTCGAACGACAAGATCAAGAGAGTGCTGGGTTGGGAGCCGACGGTCGATTTCGAGGCAGGAATGAAGAAGACCGTGGAGTGGTTCGAGACGCAGCGTATGGCGTGATTTTCGTTATCGGTTTGGGCCCCAGCGTCGCGATCATCGAGGGCCGTAGCGGTATTGCTTGTGGCCGCCAGCGGGCGGGTTCAGGGAAGAGGCTAGAGAAACCCAGACGATGGCTGGGAAGGGTAGCCACTCGCGATTGGTGAACGGGCGGCTACAGGGCATGGAGCGCGTTCTCTGCTGGGCACTCATTCTCGGCTTCGTGGCGGTACAGCTGTTCTGCAGTGTGTGGCTGGTGGCCGACTTCAACTGGATCACCTTAATCGACTTCGACGATATGTACGCCGTCGAGCTGTTCCTGGGCAACATGGGCCGGGACGTAGAGGGCCTATGGCATTGGGACGTAGCGTACGGGAGCAAATTGTTTCTCCTGATTCCAGTATATCGCGTGATAGAGGTGGTTCTGGGCAGCAGCGATCCGCTACTCGCATACCGCTACCTGATGGTGGTGCATGTGCTCGGTGTTGGGGTGTCTCTCGTGATGTTGGAAGCGATCCTGCGCCGGAGCGGAGTGCCCGTCTTGGTCCCGTCGGCCGTCATACTGCTGCTGGTGACCTCGCCTCTTTTCTTCTCTCCGGCGCACTCGCTGAAGGGCGACGCGAATATCGTCCTTGCGTTTCTGCTTCTGAGCTTCTGGGCTCTGATGAGATTCCAGAACAGCGGTCGGGAGGCCTGGCTGATCACGTCCATCGCCCTGGCGGCGTTGGCCGCCGCCTTGAAGTGGTGGGGTCTCTTCCTGCTGGCGCCCCAGGTCTATGTGATGTTGACGCGAGACGACTTCGGAGAAGTCTTTCGGCCAGTCATCCGCTGGCGCACCGTGCTTCTGGCAAATGCTGTCTCGTCCGTCCTCCTGGTGGCCATCATCATCGTTCAGGGAACGGCGCTCCTCCAGAACCCACCGCAGAGGCTCTTGGCCGTCGTCGCACTTGCTTCGACCTCGTTGCTCCTCCTCGGAGTCGTGACAAATGTCAGCGTGGGTGCCTGGGGTCTGGCCCGTTACCTGGCGACGAGAGACGCCGCGGAGTCATCAGGTGCGAGACTTGCCCGCGTTACCTACCACGCGGTCGGTAGCGTGTGCGTGTTCGTTACTGGCTACCTGGTGTTCGCGGCGCCTTTCCTGTTGAGCGACCAACTGAGGCCGTCTATCGGGGTCCGGGCGCAGAGCGTCGTGATCGGGCCGTACGCCCAGGAACGCTTCCAGGTGCTTCCGTTGGTCGACCGCCTCGGCACGAACATCGCGGAATGGCTGACCACCATGGTGAGCGTGGGCACCCTGCCATTGTTCCTGATTCCCGCTCTGCTCGCTTCCCTCCTTCTCCTTCGACGGCTCGGTGAGTGGGAGCGTAGGAGGCTGACGGCGCTGCTCCTCTTTCCGGCTTCGCTCGTCGTCTTCTGGTTTCTTCTCATCATACGGAAGACGGAGTCGATGCAGGCCATGATTCTGCCATTCGTCGTCACGGCTTCCCTGGCCCCGGTTGCGCTGTGGGCTCTGGGTCTGGCGCGAGATCGGAGGAACATCGTGCTCACCGCCCTGGGCCTCCTGGTTGTGGGCCAAGTGGCGATCCAGGTCGCACCGACCGTTGACGTGATTTCCAGCTACGGAAAGACCATCGACGCAATTTCGACCGCGAACGAAGCTCTGAACACGAGTCTCGAAGAGGCTTCCGGCGGGACACAGGATCTGACGCTGTTCATGCCGGGGAGGGAGTTCCCGATACGGACGGGCGCCAGGCGAACGAGATACCTGAGCGAGGTCCAGTACACGGGCCTACTGGAGCGCGTGGAGCGTTCGTGCCGCCAGGCCGACAGCGGCCGGCCGGATGCGGACGCCGGGGGCGGCGGCGCGTTGAGCTTCATGGTGGTGGAGACCGATCCGGGCTCGGCGTTCGCGGCGCACCAGGGGACGGTGCACGAGCTGGAGCGCTCGGGCTGCCTCGATCGCGTCTCGGAGATTGCGGGGGATTCGTACCGCAGGGGTGTCCGCTGGCAGTTCTCGTTCACGTTGTATCGCCTTCCGACGTTGTGATTGCCGTCAGATGAACATTCTTCTGACCGGTCATCTCGGATACGTAGGCTCGGTCCTTACCCCCATGCTGAGGGAGAGAGGCCACACCCTCGTGGGCGTCGACACCGGTTTCTTCGTCGCGGAGGACGGGGAGACCGCAGCACCAGCGTCAGACGGCGGGACGCACCGCCTGGACGTCCGGCGGATGGGGCCCGAGCTCCTTCAGGGGATCGACGCGGTCATCCACCTGGCCGCGCTCTCCAACGATCCCATGGGTGAGCTGGACCCCGCGCTGACCGATGCCATCAACCACCGTGCGTCGGTGAGGCTGGCGCGCATGGCGCGGGAGGCTGGGGTCGAGCGGTTCGTGTTCGCGTCCTCGTGCAGCCTCTACGGGGCGGCGGACTCGAAGGGGGTCCTGGACGAGTCGGCGCCGTTCAATCCGGTGACGGCCTACGCCCGCTCCAAGGTCGATGCCGAGGCGGGACTGGCCGAGCTGGCCGCCGCGGATTTCGCGCCGGTCTTCCTCCGGGCCGGAACGGTCTACGGCCTGTCCCCGGCCATGCGCTTCGATCTCGTGGCGAACAACCTCGTAGGCTGGGCCCTGACCACGGGCCGCATCCACCTCGAGAGCGACGGGAGCCCATGGCGACCGCTGGTCCACGTCGAGGATCTGGCCCGGGCGTACGTGGCAGCCGTGGAGGCTCCCAGGGAGACGGTGGCGAACCAGGCGTTCAACGTCGGGCGGGACGACCAGAACTTCCAGGTGCGGGACATAGCGGACACGGTGAGGGCCGCGGTGGCGGGCTGCGGCCTCGAGATGGCGCCCAATGCGGGTCCGGACACGCGCAGCTACCGGGTCAGCTTCAGGAAGGCGGAGGAGACCCTGCCTGGCTTCGAGGTCCGGTGGACGTTGGAGAAGGGGGTGCGACAGATGGTCGGGGCCTTGGGGCAGCGGCGGCTGACCCGTGAGGAGTTCCTGGGTCCCAGGTACATCCGTCTGGTCCGCCTTCGCCGTCTTCGGGAGAGCGGCCGTTTGAGCGACGAACTCTACTGGAGCACAGCAGGGAGCCGGGTGTGATGATCGATGGGGTTCTCGTTGTGCCGCTGCGTCAGATCCCCGACGAGCGGGGCAAGATCATGCACATGCTGCGGGTCGACGACGAGCACTTCGAGCGATTCGGGGAGGTGTACTTCTCCGTGTCTTACCCCGGTGTCATCAAGGGCTGGCACCTCCACACGAGCCAGACCCAGAACTACGCCGTCATCTCGGGTATGATCAAGCTGGTGTTCTACGATCCTCGCGAGGACTCGCCTACGCATGGCCAGGTGCAGGAGCTCTTCGTGGGTGAGGACAACTACTGCCTGGTGCGGATTCCGCCTCTCATCTACAACGGGTACAAGACGTGCGGGACGAAGCCGGCGATCGTGGCCAACTGCGCCACCGAGCCTCACGACCCCACGGAAATGCGACGGCTCGACCCCTTCGACCCTAGCATTCCGTACGACTGGGCACTGGTCCACAAGTAGGTTCCCACGCCGCAATGAAGACCGTCTGGACTAACGATGGCGGTGGGCTCTCGCCGATGCTCGCGTGCGGACTAACCAGCGGAAGGACAGCGTGGCGGTAGTCTACGGCGACGTGCTCAACGACGCCCTCGTCACCAGGCGCGTCTATAATAGCAAGGGCGCGGAGACAAAGCTGGGAGGAGGTCTGGCGCATCAAGCGCTCCACAGGATCCAAGAGCTCATCCTGAACCACGATGTCAAGGACACGCTCGAAGTGGGGATGGCAATGGGGATGTCGACGCTGGGGATCCTCTACGCGCTCGAGAGGAAGGGTGGAGGGAAACACGTTGCGATCGATCCCTATCAGAACAGGCCCATCGACTATTTCGACATCAGCGCTCGTGTGCTCTCACCCACGCACGGTTATGACAGCATAGCCTTGTCCATGGTCGAGCGTGCCGGCCTGCTCCACATGCTCGAGCACACGGACGAGCCGAGCTACATCGCTCTACCCCGACTCGTCAAGGAAGGTAGGCGCTTCGATCTCATCTTCATCGATGGGTACCATACCTTCGATTACGCGTTTGTCGACTACTTCTATAGTGACCTGTTACTGCGGGACGGAGGTTTCCTGATATTTGATGACGTCAATCTGCCGATGATCCACAAGGTGTGTTGGTTCATCGAGACTCATAAGCTGTATCGGCGACTCGGGCCAAGAGTGATGACACATCCGTTGAATTCTCTCTTCAGGGCCTGGGTTCGAATCCTGCGAGCCTTGAACCGCCGTGGTCCTCGTGGCAACGACCCCGAGTGGGGAAGCATCATGGCTTACCAGAAGTTAGAGACTACGATGGTTAGGCCCGTGTATTTCCACACCGACTTCTACCCGTATTTCAGGAGCTGGTGGGCCTTGAAGCGGCTTCGCGGACTTTACGGTGCCCTCACCGGACGCGCGAAGCTCCCGCAGAAGACTCCGCGATACGGGCCGCCCCCTCGTTAGTCGGGATGCCTGAACCCCGCATGCAGTAGGACTCTGCGGCACTGCACGAGCCCATCCTCAAGCCTATGCGTCCAGGTTACAAGTACCCGATCGTGACGCGGCGACGTAACGTTAGAGCTTCGGTCGACTCCACTGTTGGCGAGTTCGCCGAAACCATGCGCTACGGTGAACAGACGTTTCTCGACCAACAGGAGTTCCTACAGATTCTGGAGGCACCCTGGGTGGTGGAGTTGAACCAGGCCTTGGGAGGAATCCTTACTCCAGACAGGTCCATCCTATCAGTGGGATCTGGCCTCGGCGAACATGAGATCCCTTTCCATCTGGACGGCTACGACATCACCGCATCCGATATCGTCGAGTACGCCCTTCTCCAGACAGTGAATCTGTTTCCAGGATTTCGAGCGATCCGGTTCGACATATTCAACCCCGACCTCACTGTGCAGTATGATGATGTTCTGATTACAGGCCTTGCTTTTTACTTCGGATCGGACGAGGCCCAACTGATCTTCGATAATGCGAGAAAGCTCCTGAAACCGGCGGGGAGTTTGATTTTCACTCTACGATATCACAACAATCTGGCGACGTGGTTCATCGACCTCGTGTTGTCGCCTTCGTTGGCTGCTCTTCGCAATGCAAAATTTCGCCTCACCGGCGCTGATCTGAAGTGTGTGAAAAAGTGCCATGGATACCGTAGGAGTCGCGGCGAGATCGTCGCAATGGCCCAGGCAGCAGGTTACCAACTGGGCAGGGTGAGACATGCTGGCTTCGGCGTGGAGCTGAACAGGATAGAGTTACATAGGTTTGCTCCTGGTCCATACCGGTTCCTGAGAGAACTCGACAAGCGGATCTGTGTCTTCAATAACGCAACGGTGTTCGAATTCCTGACCTGAGCAAGATAACGAAGGTACAGGGCGGCGATGAACGTGTGCGGTGACCGCTTCCACGTGGCGCAGCTGTTCATCCCGTGAGGAGCAAGAGGATACTCATCACCGGTGGCGGCGGCATGTTGGCCACGGATCTCGAGGCATATCTGCGTTCCAAGGCAGGCTACCACGTTGTGGCCCTCCCGCGGGCCCGGCTGAACGTCTGCGACGTGCGGGAGGTCGAGTCCGCCATCGAAGCGTGCCACCCTTCGGTGGTCATCAACACTGCAGCCGTCCACGTGGACGATTGTGAGGCCAGCCCGGACGACGCGTTCCGGGTCAATGCCTGGGGCCCGCGCATCGTGGCCCGCGCCTGTGAGCGCCGCGGTGCGGTCGTTGTGCAGATCAGTACGGGCGGTCTCTTCGGCGACGAGGTACGAGCCTACGACGAGTACGAGCCCGTGTCACTCCGGACGGCCTACGCGCGGTCCAAGTACGCCGGAGAGGAATATGTGCGACAGTTCTGTGAGCGACACTTCATCCTGCGCCTGGGTTGGCTCTACGGGGGCGGAATAACTCATCGCAAGAACTTCGTCGTCGCACGGTATCGGGAGGCCTTGGGCAAGTCGGTCGTGAAGAGCGCTTGCGACAAGCACGGCTCCCCCACGTGTGCCCGCGACGTGGCGACGACGATTCACAATCTGTTCGAGACCGATGCGTACGGCCTGTACCACGTTGCGAACGAGGGCGGCTGCACACGGGCGGAGTACGTGCGCGCCATTCTGAGCGCTTTCGGCCTCGATACGACGGTCGAGGACATCGATTCCAGCCACTTCCCCCGTAAGGCGAACATTCCCGACTGTGAGATGCTGACGAGCTTCAACCTGGGATATGCGGGCGTGCCGAGGCTTGCTCCGTGGAATGAGGCTCTTTCGCGCTACGTCGAGAGCATCAAGGGCGCGGAGGGGTTGGCGTGAGCGTACCACGTCTGACCGTCCTGATGACAGTGCGGAACGGCGAGCCCTACCTCCGGGAGGCCGTGGCCAGCATCCTGGGCCAGACCTACCGCGACTTCCGCTTTCTCATCCTGGATAACGCGTCGACTGATGCCAGCCGAGAGGTGATCCGTTGCTTCGGGGACTCGCGGATCGAGCTCGTGGAGCTTCCTGAGGATCTGGGACAAACGGCGGCCCTCAACAAAGGTCTCGACATGGTGGAGACGCCGTGGGTGGCTCGGATGGATGCCGACGATGTTTCCTTGCCGGAGAGGCTCGAGCGGCAGATGGAGTACTTGCAGGGCCGTTCGGAGCTGGTGCTCATGGGCACGGGAGTGCAGGTAATCGACGGACGTGGTCAGTTCGTGCGTGAGCGCAACGTGGTTGTGGCCGATGTAGATATTCGGTGGAGGCAACTCCTGGGTACGAGTGGGATCCTTCACTCGGCGGCCATGTTCTCGATCACGGCGATCAGGGAAGTGGGGGGCTACCCGATCCAGTACCGCTACGCTCAAGATTACGCCCTCTGGTTTCGCCTCCTTGCTGTGGGCCAAGCGGCCAATCTACCGCAGCGTCTCGTCCACATCAGGGCCCACGAGGCGAATGTTACCGACTTCGAGCGCGCCGAGCGGGAGATCAGGTGCATTCTGCAGGAGCGCTTGCGCCAGCTATGCCCCGATGAGGCCGATGAAACGCTGGCGGCTACTGCTGCGGCTTTGCGAGGTCTCAGCTCGGACGCTGCGGTGGCACCGTCGCACGCCGTTTTCTCGTGTCTCACTGACCTACCGGCACGGTTTCGGCGTGAGTGCGGCGGCGATCCCGGGGGTGCCCAGCTGAGGCGGTACGGCCACCGCTGGCTCAACATGGCCCGACGCGCGAGCGTTTGGTCGACTGCTGGAGCCCTGAACTGGATCAGGCTTGCGGTTCGGGTACACCCCGGCCTCCTGATGGATGGCCGATTCTGGTATACGCTTGCCCGCATGGTGATCGCACCGGTGACACGACCGGCCCCCTCCGCCTGAACCTCGAGCGCATTGGCGATCCGAACAGCGGCGAAGCTCGCCGCCAACCGCCTCCTGGCGCCGCTGAACCTCCGTGTCGAGACCCTGACGGAGAGGCAGCTCGACGAGGCGCGCATCGGAGCGCTGGCGGAGGCCGGACACTTCGCGGAGCCGGTCTTTCCGCTGCCCGAGGCCTTCGCTTCCATGGCGGACGCCGAGCTTCTGGAGGCCATCCGTGGCTACCGTCCGCGTTTCGACTCGTTCGAGGACCTGTCACTCAACGAGGTCGGGTACAGCTTCGACAACCTGTTCTTCAGCTCGCCGGACGCCGAGGTCCTGTACACGATCGTTCGCGAGCATCGACCGGGGACGGTCGTGGAGGTGGGGAGCGGGCACAGCACGCGCGTGACGCGGCAGGCCATCATCGACGGAGGTCTGGACACCACTCTGGTATGCATCGATCCCGAGCCGCGCGTCGAGATCACCGCCCTCGCCGACCGGGTCTACGAGGCCCCGGTGGAGAGCCTCGGTGCGTCCGAGGTGAGAGGGCTGCTCGCCGCCGGCGATGTCCTGTTCATCGATTCCAGCCACCGGATCCGGACCGGCAACGACACGGTCTTCCTGTTCTTGGTCCTGTTGCCGTCGCTCCGGTCCGGGGTGCTCGTCCACGTCCACGACGTTTTCCTCCCGTACGATTACCCCCTGGAGTGGGCATTGGACGAGAAGCGGGCGTGGAACGAGCAGTACCTCGTGCAGGCGATGCTCATGTTCGGGGACGAGTTCGAGATCCTGTGGGCCGGTCACTATCTCCAGCGCCGCGATCCGGAGTTCGTGGAGCACTTCCCGCATTCGAAAGGACGGCTCGCCGGCAGTCTCTGGCTGAGAAAGAGGGGGTGAGCCCGGGCCCGGCAAGACTCCGCTTGGTGAAGACCGTCTGTCTGACCACGCCCGCGCACCTTTCAGCCAATCCGAGGCTGGTCAAGGAGGCCGACACCCTCGCCGAGGCCGGATACCGCGTCGAGGTCTACGCCTGCCAGTACCTCGATTGGGCCACCGAGGCCGACGAGACGGTCCTGGCGAAGGCACGCTGGCGGGCCCATTTACTCCGCTGGAGTGCCGACTCGAGACCCGTGCTCTTCTGGAAGTCGCGAATCAGGCAGCACCTCTGTCGCTGGCTTCTAGACCGGCGGCGACCGGACGGCCTGGCGGAGGCGGACGAGCCGCTCGCCCTGCGGGCGTACGACCGCGTGATCCCGGAGCTGACCGAGGCGGTGAGCGGGTGCGAGGCGGACCTCTACGTGGCCCACAATCTGGCAGCTCTGCCGGTGGTGGCGGCGGCCGCTCGCAGGCGGGGGGCGCGGTTCGCCTTCGACGCCGAAGACTTCCTCCCGGGGATGCGAGGGGATGCGGCGCGACCTTCCGCCAGCGAGCGGATCACCGACTACGTCGAGCGTCGTTACCTTCCGCAGTGCGTGTACGTAACAGCTGCTTCACCCGGCATCGCGAAGGCGTACCGCGAGCGATACGCGGTCCCGGAGCCGACGGTTCTCCTCAACGTCTTCCCCCTCTCGCACCGTCCGGAGGCACGTCGGCCCACCAGAGCCGACGGGCCCATGACGCTGTACTGGTTCTCCCAGACGATCGGTGCCAGCCGGGGGCTCGAAGACGCGGTGCGGGTCCTCGGAGCTCTGCGGGGGATGCCGATCGAGCTCCACCTTCGTGGCAACTGGCAGCCGGGATACCGCGACGAGCTGTACCGGCTGGCGGCGTTCGAGGGAGTCCGAGCCGGACAGATCGTGGAGTATCCTCCGGCCGCGCCGGACGAGCTCGTGCGCCTGGCAAGCGAGTTCGATGTCGGCCTCGCCCTCGAGCCGGGGAGGGACGAGAACAACCGCATCGCGATCTCGAACAAGCTGTTCACCTATCTCCTGGCGGGGAACGCGGTGGTCGCCACCGACACCAGCGGCCAGCGGGAAGTACTGGCGAAGATCGGCGGAGCTGGCTTCTCGTATCCACCCGGCGACGTTGCCGCGCTCGCCGGGCAACTGAGGTCGTGGCACGACGATCGGGCCTCGCTCGAACGGGCGCGGCTCGCCGCCTGGGACTGGGGTACGCGCCGATTCAACTGGGACCTGGAGAGTGAGCGGTACCTGGCATTGGTGCACGAGACGATGGCGGCCTGCTCGGACCTTCCCGGTCGATGACTCGAGCCTCACGCAGGGTTCTCATCGTCTCGCCCCACTTCCCGCCCGTGAACGCTCCGGACATGCAGCGTGCGCGGCTCAGCCTCCCCCACTTCGCCGAGTTCGGCTGGGAGCCCACGGTCCTGGCCGTGGATCCGGCTTACGTGGTGGGCGTCAAGGAGCCCCGCCTCCTGCGCACCATCCCCTCGGACGTGTCGGTCCGTCGGGTGCGGGCCCTCCCCGCACGGTGGACGAGGCGGGTCGGCGTCGGGAACCTTGGACTGCGGGCGCTGCCGTTTCTCTATCGGACGGGTGTCGAGTTGATCGAGGAGCTCGGGATCGATCTCGTCTACTTCTCAACGAGCCAGTTTGCCGTGGTGGCTCTGGGACCGCTTTGGAAGAGAAGGCTGGGAGTGCCCTTCGTCGTCGACCTCCAGGATCCCTGGCTGAGCGAGTACTACGAGTCGAAGCCCCGTTCGGAGAGGCCGCCCAAGTACTGGTTGGCCCAGCGCCTCAACCGTTTTCTCGAGCCGTGGACCATGCGCGAGGTGGACGGCATCGTGGCGGTATCCGAGGCCTACCCCGAGACGCTGCGGCGGCGGTACCCCTGGATCGCTCCGGAGCGTTGTCGCACGATACCGGTTGGCGCGTCGCCTCTGGACTTCGAGGTCGCCAGGGAGGCGGCGAACGGCTCCGGACCGCGCCTTTCCGACGCAGACGGGGTGGTGCAGGGTTTGTACGCCGGGGTCCTGGGCAACGTCATGAAGGAGAGCTGCCTCGCTCTCTGCCTCGCCCTCGAGGAAGGGCTGCGGCGGAGCCCGGATCTCTTCTCCAGGGTCCGCCTCCACTTCGTCGGCACGAGTTACGTGACGGGCGACGGCGCCCGGACGACGATCGCGCCGTTGGCCGCGGAGCGCGGTCTCCAGGAGCACGTTCACGAAGAGCCTCGGAGATTGCCGTATTTCGACACACTCAACCTCCTGATGCAGGCGGACTTTCTCCTGGTGCTCGGCTCGGACAACCCGCAGTACACGGCGTCCAAGATTTATCCATACATACTGGCTCGTAAGCCACTGCTGGTGCTCTTCCACGAGGAGAGCAGCGTGGTGGAAGTCGTGCGGTCAACGAA
>JADFRS010000017.1:8889-13022 GCA_022561145.1 Gemmatimonadota bacterium | reverse complement strand
ACGCTGCATCCACCGGTAACAGTGACCGAATAGGTGCCGGCGGCAAGGCCGGAAATATCCTGGGTGGTAGCGCCGTTAGACCACGCATACGTGTAGGGAGGCGTGCCGCCGGTAAAGGGTGCGGAGATCGACGCCCTGCTCCGACAGATCAACGCTGGCTGGCAGGTGATCGAAGAGCAGCGTCCACGATACTCGCCGGCGAGGTGGTGACCTTTTCGACAGGATCCACTGCGGCAGATGTCGCGAAGTCGCTTCTGCCGGCCCTCGAGCGGTTGCTCCGTCGCCTTCCGTACACGCCAGAGACGGATTGGGAAGCCTTCGAGCCCTACATGGCCTCCGAGCTGACCAGGCAGCAGTGCGAGCTGTTCGACCAGGTCGTGGGCGGTGGGCCGTCCCGAACGAGGGCATGAGACGAATCGTCCGGACGGCCCTGACGGTGCTGACTGGCCTGACCCTCGGCCTGCTCGCCGCGGAGGTGGCCCTCGCGGTGTCGAACGTGTGGATCGGCCGCCACTCCGACACGATGTTCTGACGCGTGCATTGCCAGAGGGGGGTTGAGACCCCCGCCGTGAGCTGGCGGCGCGATCGATGAGCCACTGGCGGCTCGGAGTCCTCGTGACCCATCCGATCCAGTACTACGCCCCGTGGTTCCGTCACCTGGCAGAGCGCATGGACGTGGAGGTGTTCTACGCCCACCGGCAGGACGGCACCGGGCAGGCCCGAGCCGGCTTCGGGATGGAGTTCGAGTGGGACGTCCCACTGCTGGAGGGGTACCGCTACCGCTGGCTCCAGAACGTGGCTCGTCGCCCCGGCGTCGGGACCTTCTCCGGGTGTGATACCCCCGAGATCCACGAAATCGTATCATCCACGCCTTTCGACGCGTTCCTCATCATTGGCTGGAACTACAGGAGTGCGCTCCAGGCCGTGATGGCTTGTCGGCGCGAGGGGGTTCCCGTGCTCATGCGGGGTGACTCCCAGCTGGCCACGAAGCGTCCGCTGGTCACGAGGGCGCTGAAATACGTCCCCTATCGTTTTCTCCTCCCACGCCTCTCGGCACACCTCTACGTGGGCAAGCGCAACAGGGCCTATCTGGAGCACTACGGGGTTCCCGAGAGGAAGCTCTTCTTCGTGCCTCATGTGGTGGACAACGAATTCTTCGCAACTCGCGCTCAAAAAGCGCGTGAAACCGGGAAGCCGGCGGCAATCCGCAAGGAGCTGGGAATCCCTGCCGACGCGTTCGTCTTCCTCCTCGCGGGGAAGATGACGCCCAAGAAGCGCCCCTTCGACTTCCTCAGCGCGTTCGTGCGAGCATCACGGGAGGACCCGACTCTCCACGCCCTCCTGGTCGGCGACGGCCCGCTACGCCCCTCCCTGGAGCGCCTTGCTGAATCGGATCCCTCGCGGGTACACTTCGCCGGATTCGTCAACCAGGCACGCATGCCTGCCTTCTACGGCGCGGCTGACGCCCTGGTTCTCACGTCCGACGCCAGGGAGACGTGGGGGCTCGTCGTGAACGAAGCCGCGGCCAGCGGGATCCCGGCGGTGGTGAGCGACGCGGCGGGCTGTGCGCCCGATCTGATCGATGAGCTGGAGAGGGGGCTCACGTACCCCGTCGGCGCGGTGGACGCGCTCGAGAGGAACATGCTGACCCTGCGATCCATCTGCAGGCGGACACCACTGCGAGTGCAAAGCGCGCTGAGGAGGAAGATGGAAGCCTACTCGTTTGAGAGAGCCGCGGAGGGGCTCGAGAGAGCACTGGAGGCCGTGGCATCGAGGACCGCTTCGCCGCGGCGGGCGTCCCCGGTGTCGAAAGTTCCCAGCAATGACTGATGTGGCAGGGCTGGTAGGCCCCGGTCAGCTCGGTTCCGGAGCGGGTCTCGGCAGAATGCCCTACCGGCCTCACCTCGGGGCCGCGAATGGCCAGGCGCCCTTCAAGCCCTACCCGCTGCAGTGGCAGTTCCCTCTCATCGGCCTGGGCGTCGGTCTGTTTTGGAGTCTAACCACCGTAAGGCTGGACGGCCTCTCGATCTTCGCCTTCGTGGTGCTCTTCACGATCTACGGGGTCCTCTGGATTCGCGACGACCCGCCGATCCTGGCGTTCTGCCTCGGCGTCCAGTGGGTTTCCGTCTCCTCGGGCTATCTCTTCTACCAGGTGGCGGGCTTCTTCCCCGGGCGGGCGGTGCCCGGCAACCTCCCTGGGGCCCTGCTGCTGGCGCTGCTCGGTCTACTCTGCCTCGCAATCGGCATCCGCATGGCACTACGGATCGTGCGGGATCCCCTCATTCGGCTGCGGGCCAGGGAGGAGGCCCTCAGCCCCCGGTACGAGGTCCGCGCCCTCTTCTGGTGCGTCATCGCTCTGTTCACCGTGAACTGGGTGATGGACATCTTCCCGAGGGTGATCTTCTTCAACGCGGCCGAATTCATCGGGAGCCTGCTGGAGTTCAGGAACGTCTTCCTGTGCCTGCTCTTCCTAGTCATCCTGAAGCAGGGCCGCGGATACCATCTCGGACTGATCGCGTTCCTTTACGCTGCGGTGCCCCTTCTGGGCAACAAGCACGTCAAGGTGTTCGAGGTGTTCTTCCTCCTCATCGTCGCCCTGTTAGCGGAATGGCGGCCCTGGTGGCGGTCCACCTTGGCTTTTTGGCGAAACCTCCGGATAGGCTTGGGCGCGGTGGTCACCGTGTTCGCCGTCCTCGTCATGGCCGCGTTCTGGCAGGAGCGGGTCAAGGCCACCTGGCGAGACATGCTCGACACGGGGGTGGTCAGCGGGTCGCCGCTGGAGAGGGTCCAGGTATTCGCTAGGGTAGTGAAGACAGCCGCAGAGCAGTGGGATGCTCCATCCCAGTCGACGCAGCTGCTGCCCGGCGAGTCGTTCGCCCAAAGAGCCGCGGGTATCTACTACTTCACTCACGTCCTGGATCGGGTACCGAGCGTCACGGCGCACGAGAACGGAGCGCTGGCGCTCCGGGCGTTCGTGCACACCGTGAAACCGAGAATCCTCTTCCCCGAGAAGCCGATCCTACCCTCGAGCTCCTGGTTGATCCGGAAATACACGGGGCAGCGAGCCGCTGCAGAGGAATCCAACACCTCGATCGGCATGAGCTATATGGCGGAGTTCTACATCGACTTTGGACCAGTCGGGATGCTGATTGCACTCGTCTTGGGCGGCGCTCTGGTGGGAATGTGCTACGCGGGGGTGCAGCTGGTGAGTCCTTCATGTGCCTTTGCCAGGGCGGCCGTAATCCCCCTGTTCCTTGACCCGTTCGCGAGCTTCGAGGGAGAGACTACGTATCTGCTCGGTGGGCTCATGAACAGGTGGCTCGTGTTCATGGTGCTTATGTGGCTGTTCGGGGCTACCTTCCACCGTTGGCTTCAGGAGCCGAGGGTGGCTGCGCGCCTTCCGCACGTCGCTCCTCAGACGCTTGACCGCACGACCGCTCCTGCCCTCAGAACCTAGCGTTTCCGGGGCCAGGATTCTGGCCAACTGAGCGTGTTGCGCCGACGCGAGGGGCTTTTCTTCGCCATGACGGGAGCCAGCGGCGTCTGTGGGGGAATCGCCAGCGCCAACCTGAATGTCCTGATCGCCCTCACGCAGTTGGCGGAACAGAGGCAGCTGGACTTCACGGTCCTCAGCCTCCTCGAGAGGGAGGCTGACCGTCCGTCTTTCCTGCCTGGGTGGGTCGACTTCATTGCGTGCCGGAGGAGCAGGTCTCGGTTCGTAGCCAGGCTCCTGGGCGCCGTCGTGCGGAGGCCGTTGTGCTGCTTCGATCACGTACGTCTCGCGCTCCCCGTGCTACCTCTCGCGGCGGTCGGCGGGGTACGAAGCGTCATATTCGCTCATGGCTCTGAATCGTGGAGGCGCGTGCGGCGCACCAGTCGCTGGTCGTTCCAGTGTGCGACGCTCTGCATAGCCAACTCGCACTACACCCTCGAGAAGATGCGTCAACACGTTCCACCATTCAGAGGCGAGGCGTGCCCGCTCGGACTTTCTCCGGAGGTTTCGTTGAACGAGGAGCTCGAGGGACGGGGGGACGAGGTGGTGGAGCTGGAGGCTGCCGACGGACGGAGTCGGGTGCTGGGGGAGCGTGCGCTCCTGCTGGTCGGTCGAATGGACCCGGGAGAGCGGGAGAAAG
>JADFRS010000017.1:0-8879 GCA_022561145.1 Gemmatimonadota bacterium | reverse complement strand
GAGTTGATCGGCGTGCTTCCGGCCCTTCTGTCGACCTGGCCCGACGTGCAGCTGGTATTCCCGGGACCGGGAGAGGACCGGAACAACCTGAGGGCGCTCGCCGCACGAAAGGGCGTAGCCGCGTCCGTCTTCCTTCCCGGGTTGGTCTCCAACGAGACGCTCATGCGTCTCTATCGGCGCTGCTACGCGTTCGTAATGCCGAGCAGGCAGGAGGGGTTCGGTCTGGTGTATCTGGAAGCCATGAACTTCGGGAAGCCTTGCGTCGGATGTTTCGATCAGGGGGCGGCAGAGGTGATCGTTCACGGGGAGACCGGTCTGCTCGTCGAGGATCCGGGCGACGCCGACGAGCTGCTGGGGGCCCTCCACGCCATCCTGCGCCAGCCGGAGTACGCAAAGGAGCTCGGGAGGAGGGGTTTCCAGAGGTTACTCGAACACTTCACCGCGACGCACGTCCAGGCCTGCCTGAAGGAGAAGCTGGCGGCGATCCTGTGATCAACCCGCGCCGCGCCGACGTGCAGGGCTTCGACAAGTACGCCACGATGGGGGCCTATCATTGGCTGGAGTGCGACCGTGACTCAAAGCACTTCAACCCGGTGCTCGTAGCTCGCTATGCGGTCGTTGAGGATGCCGTGCGCGGAGCGGCGAACCTTCAGGGAGATTCTGCGGATCCTGCGCTCCGGTGGGACCCCGAAGCAAGCCGGGATCGCTCGCGCGGAGCAGGAGGCCCTGGAACGGGCGGCCCGGGCGGGTGCCATCGACCAGGAGTACCTTGGGCCGGACTTCTTGAGGCACAACGCGAATGCACCGTTCGACGCCGTGTTCCAAGACCAGTACGTGCCCTTCAGGTACTTCGGCCAGAGCCCATACAGTATTGCCCTCGCCCGGTGAGAGCAGGTGTTTCCCGAGCGCCTGAAGGTCGTACTGTTTGAGGAGTTGCTAGTGGAGCCCACCAGATGCTTGGGCGAAATCCTGGCTTTCGCGGGACTCGAAAGGAAGCCCGACCCGACTACGCAGCTCCCGCACGCCAACCCCACGAGGGTTCCTCGCGCGTGCTCTACGACAGCAAGCCCACGCTGGACGAGAGCCTCTACCGGGAGGCCCGGGAGCTCCTGACGGCGGAATTCGAGTATTGGGCTGATCGTATGCTGAGGACGCGGGTGTTTTGGCCGCCCCGATGATCTCTCTCACGGGCTTGAGCGTTGGCGCTCGTGTGTGGCGGTGAGCAAAGATGGAGGGAGGCGCCTGCACCTCCTGTTCGCCATGACCGGAGCGTACGGGCTCTGCGGGGGGATCGCGAGCGCGAACCGGAACGTCCTGATCGCGTTGACAGAACTGGCCGAAGAAAAGGGTCTCGGGCTGACGGTCCTAAGCCTACTCGAGACGGAGATGGACCGTCCTCCCTTCCTTCTGGAGTGGGTCGAGTTCAGCGCGTGTAGAGGCAGCAAGCCTTGGTTCGCGGTCAGACTCTTGAGGGCTGCGGCACGAAGGCCCGTCTGTTGCTTCGATCACGATTCGCGACCCTTCGCATCACGAACTCGCACTACACGCTCCGGAAGATGCGCCAGCACGTTGCGCGCTTCAGAGGTGAGGCTTGTCCGCTGGGGCTTTCCCCGGAGATCCCGCTGAACATGAAGATAGGGCCATCGCGACGTGACGTGCTTACCCTGCGGGCAGCCGACGGCGAAGCACGAGTGCTCGGGGAACGCGTGCTACTGCTCGTGGCTCGGATGGACGCGAGAGAGAGGGGGAAGGGTCACCGTGAGTTGATCAACCTGCTCCCCTCGCTTCTGGGCATCTGGCCAGACGTTCAGCTCGTGTTCCCCGGACCCGGAGAGGACCGTCGCAACCTGAAAACCCTTGCGGCCCGTAAAGGCGTCGCGTCTTCCGTCTTCCTTCCGGGGTTCGTCCCCGGTAAGACCCTCATCCATCTTTATCGACACTGCTACGCTTTCGTCATGCCGAGTAGGCAGGAGGGGTTCGGTCTGGCGTACCTGGAGGCGATGAACTTTGGTAAGCCGTGCGTGGGCTGTTTCGATCAGGGGGCTGAGGACGTGATCGTCCACGGAGAGACGGGTCTCCTCGTCGTGGACCCGAGCGACACCGAAGACGCGAGGGAGTTCGGCAGTAAGGGCTTCGACCGCCTTCACGCGCACTTCACGCCTGCTCGCGTTCAGACGTGCGTGAAGGAAAAGATGGCAGGGATTCTGTGACGCGGTCGGGGCTCCCGGATCATGCTCCCTAACTTCATCGGAATCGGGGCTCCCAGGTCGGGAACTACATGGCTCTTCCACTGCCTCCGTGATCACCGAGATGTCTTCGTAGCTGAGTGCAAGGAGACGAACTTCTTCGTATACGACACGATCGAAGGGCGCCTGGCGGAGTATGAGGCACACTTCCAGGCACGCAAGAACGAGAAGGCCGTCGGAGAAATCTCGCCCCGCTATCTGAACTCACCGCTCGTCGCGGAGCGGATACGGAGCCTCGTACCGGATGTGCGCCTTTTCGTCTCACTCAGGGATCCCGTCGAGCAGGTCTATTCGCACTATTGGCATCTCTCGCGACAAAACTTCCATCAGTGGGACCGCACGCGCGTACCACAGTCCTTCGAGGACGCACTCGATCAGTATGAGGACAAACTGTTGCAGCCGGCTCTCTACGCAGAGCAGCTGCGCCGTTGGCTGGCTCACTTCCCAGCGGATCAACTCTACGTCATGGTCTACGACGACCTCCGTGCACGCCCGGAGTCGGTGATCCGCGACCTTTATCAGCATCTGGGGGTGGACGAGAGCTTCATTCCGCAGTCGCTGAACGCGAGAGGCACATCCGTGCGGGCGGGAGTCTCACCGAGAGGCGCTTTTCTCGGAAGCGTGCATTCATTCCTGCATGATCAGGCGAATCGCAATCTGTACCAGCCTCTGAAGAACTGGCTGGGAGTGAAGAGAGCACTCCGAATCAAGGAAGGATTGCGTGTCCGAGAGTTACTCGAAGCGGTCTTCATGAGGAAAGGGTACCCTCGCATGAAGGACGATACACGGCTGATGTTGCGAGAGAGATTAAGGGGCGAGGTGGAGGCACTTTCCCAGCTAATAGGCCGGAGGCTTGACGGGTGGCTGTAGGCGAGGAGCGATCGGGGTGAGGAGCTACGCGGATGGGAGAAGGCGAGTGTTGGTAGTCGGGCTGGGGTCCTATGCCTTCGGGCGGGAGAGTAGGGCGGTACGGACCTTCCGACATATGGAGGGGGTGGCACCCTACTTCCTGATTCCCAAGTGGGGAGATGGCAGCGTAGATAGTCTGCTTCAACGGAGCGGATTCAGCTTCGATCGGGTTCCCTTTGGGTATCTGGGTCGCTCGCGACCCCTATGGTCCGCCATCACTGTCGCCCATATGCCTCTGCTTCAGTGGCGCATCGTTCGTGGGTATCGCGACAAGGGTTGTGAGACCGTGATTGTGTTGAATAGCCAGGCGATCATCAATGCGCCTCTGGCGCTGTGGATGCTGAAATACCTGTACAAGGCCGACATCGTCCTCTATCTGGGAGACATTCCTGCCGAAACATGGCTTCATCGGCGGGTGGCGAATTTGGCGAACCAACTGGCGAGACGCGTCATCGTCATCTCCGAGGCCGTCAAGCGAGGGTTGTTAGCCGTCGGCTTCGCCCCCGAACGAATCGACGTGGTTCACAATGGTCTCGACCTCGAGGAGTTCATGAACGTGGTGCCCATTGACTTCCGCGCACGGTTTGGATGGGCTGAGGAGTCTCCGCTCATAGGATTCGTAGGTCAGTTTCAGGAGGGGAAAGGCGTCTGGGACTTTGTGAAGGCAGCTAGGATCACAGTCGGCAATAGAGACTCGGTGAGGTTCCTTCTGGTCGGACCGCGGAACCTGCACCCGAAGCTCGAGCATGCGCTGAGGGCTTTTATCGATGACCACGGACTCGCTGACCACATCGTCTTCACCGGCCGGATCGAGACGATGGCACGGGTCTACGCGGCGCTGGATATTCTCGTAGCGCCTTCCATTTGTGAGGAAGCACTGGGGAACGTGGTGATGGAGGCGATGGCTAGCGGAACGCCCGTCATAGGGACTTTGTCAGGCGGCATTCCGGAGATGATTCGCGAAGGCGAGACGGGCTTCTTGGTGGCCAAGAAGGATCCCGAGGAGCTCGCGGCGCATATCCTGCGCCTCCTGAAGGACCCGGAGTTGCGAGCCAAGATGGGCACGGCGGCCCGCGAGCGAGTGGCGGAGGCCTTCGATATCAAGAATAATGTACGGAAGCTGGAACAGCTTCTATTTTCTGAAGGATGAGGGCATGCCACTGGAGTTCTTGATTTGATTGATCCTGCCTGCCTGCGCAGGTTCGCTCAGAGGCGGCGCCGGCCCCAATTGCCACGGCTCGCGCTTCCGGACTCGGTTGAGTGACGAAGCATCCTGATATCGCGGCCGCAGGAACCTCGCGGTCCCCTTGGTCGACCCCCGGGAACGTGGACGACGGTGTGTGATGGCGGCTCATAGCCTCCCCCGACGGGTGTTGCTGCGTCTCCTCGCCGCTGCCCTGTCCTCGCTGTTCGCGGTATCCATTTTCGAGATCCTGCTGCGCATTGTGAATTATCATCCTCGGATCTCGAACCGTCTGCTCTACGTTGCTACCGGGCGAGACATACTTCCCCATACGCTTCGACCGGGCTACGAGGGGTATCACGCCGGAAAGAAGCTCACAATCGATTCCGATGGATACCGCGTGGTCCGTCCGGACGCCACCGTCTCGGACGGGGCTCTGCAGCCTCCCGACAAGGTTGTTTTGATCTTGGGTGATTCCCTGGTGTTCGGGCAGGGTCTGGCGGATACTCAGACCATCGCTTCGCAACTTCAGGACAGGCTGGCCCGGAGAGGTCAGCGGTATCGTGTTCGGAACATTGGAGTGCCCGGCTACACGTCGTGGAACGAATACGCGGCCCTCGTGGACTACTGGCGGCAGTACCGGGCAGACATGGTCATCGTTGTGTACGTCCCCAACGACGTCTCGCTGGACAATGATCACCTTGGACTCGGATCAGGCACATACTCCCTCGTTGCGAATACGAGATTCCACCGGTTCACGCAGCTGCTATATAGCAACATCTACACTGCGTATCTCGTGAGGGAAGGCGTCAAGAAGGCAGCGACTTGGTCTCTCGCTCAGGAGGGACGTCGTGTGCGTAGCCAGTACTTCGATGAAGATGCCATGGACTACTCCATGGAAGGTCTTTCGAGAATCAAGGAGTTGTGTGAGAGAGAAGGCGTGGTGTTCTCGGTGGGCATCTACCGCGACTTGTGGCACTACACGGATCCCATGACTTCATCGAGATACGAGGAGGCGATTGTCCGGAACCTGGAGGAAAGGGGGATGAGCTGGTTCCTAGTCAGCTCGCACATCGAGGAGCTGCCGCTTCGTGAGGCACGGGTCCACTGGAACGACCCGCATCCGAGTTCAAAGGCCGTGGGGCTGATCGTCGGCGACATCCTGAAGGAGATCGACAGCAGGCTATGAGTTGGGAGTCCCTGAGACCTTCAACCGTTCGTAGAACCCTGTCGTGAGGCGTTTTGTTCTCGGCACGCGTCACGGCTCTCGCGGCGAAGCGTCGCATCTGCCAGGCCCCGGTGAGGCAGCCGTGTCGCCATCTCGGTGAAACACGACAGAGCCGAAGTATGCGGGGCACGCTCAAACGAGTAAACATTGGCTGTGGCCGAACACCTACGCCTGGCTGGCGGTGGTGCTGCACCGAGGTTCCGTTCTACGCCCGCTAGCGCCGCGATCACGGCCTTCCAGACCGTATCGGGGACCTGAACGGGTTGAAGGCGTTCCCGCCACTGACGAAGGACGTCATACAGATGAATCAGGATCTGGTCTTCGAGAACGCCGGACGCAACGACTACATATTCGCCGGGGGGAGCACCGGGAAGGCTGTTCGCTTCCGGTCCTGCCGGCGGACGTCGATATCTATGTCGGTCGATCGTGGTATGGGATAGGCCCGCTCGATGAGACGATGGCCTTCTGGGGACACCAGCATCTCTTCGGAACAGGTATTCGAGGCGTATTGGCCGAATACAAGAGGCGTGTCTGTGACCGCGTGGTGAACATAGAGCGGTTGAGTGCCTACGACATGAGCGCCAGCACTGTCGCGCGGTATTTCTCCGTCCTCTGTAAGAGTGATCCGCAGGTCATCCTGGGATACACGTAGTGACCGTGGAATATGCGAGTCTTCTGGGACTCGGTCATCGCCACGAGTAGCGAGGACGACGTGCTGATGGTGACGACTATCACGAAGAGGGGATTCCCGCTCATCAACTACAGAACGGACGATGTTGTGAGGGTCACCGAGGAGATCGACGGCAGCATCCTGGGCATGCAGTCGGTGGTGGGGCGGAAACGCGATGTGCTGAGGATGGCCCTGACCGACGGGACCGAGGTGAACGTGAACGGCGCTGCTGCTCATGCACGTCGTGAAGGGATACCCGCACGTCTTCTCCATTCAGTTCGAGCAGAAGGGAGGCGATCGTGGAAAACCTGAGTGAGCGAGGGATGAACTGGTTTCTGATCAAGTCGTTCATCGACGAGTTGCCGCTCCGTGAGGCGCGGGTCCGCTGGAACGACCCCCACCCCAGCCCCAGGGCGGTGGACTTCATCGTCGAGGACATCCTGGAGGAGATCGACCTCAGGCTCAAAGCGTCGAGCCGTTGAGCCTGCCGGCCGAGCCGGTCGCGCTTCGAGGTCGGACGAGGGCGTGCCGCTAACTTCCGCCGGAACTGTCGAAAGAGCATTGTCCGTCTTCCGCCGTCTCAGAACCTCGATCGTGAGGCGTTTCCTTCTACTGAACCGCCTCGAGGAGCTCGACTCGAAGCGTCGGCTCTACAAGGTCTCCCCGAGCCCGGACGACATCGCCCGCTGCCAGGTCGAGCGATTCAACCGGATGTGGCAGCGCGCTCATCGGGAGATTCCCTTCTACGACCATTGGCGTCGCGAGCACGCTTTGCCGGAGCGGATCGGGCGGTTGAGAGAGCTCCTCGAGTTTCCACCCTTGACGAAGGACGACATCCAGCAGAACGAGACCCTGATCTTCCAGAACGCGCGTGGCGGCGGGGAGATCTTCACGGGCGGCAGCACGGGAAAACCCGTACGCTTTCCCTTCTCGCCCGTGGATGCCCGGACGGCGTACGTCGACATCTACGTCGGCCGTTCCTGGTACGACGTCCGGCCCCTGGACGATGCCATGGTCTTCTGGGGACACCAGCACCTCTTCGGCGCGGGCCTCCGCGGCACCCTGGCGGAGTATCGGAGGCGAGTGCTGGACCGTCTCCTCAACATCCAGCGGGTGAGTGCCTACGACATGAGCGCGAGTACCGTCGCACGGCACGTGTCGACCGTGTGTCGGAGCGATCCGCAGGTGATCGTCGGGTACACATCGTGCGTCTACAAGCTTGCGCGTCACATGGTCGACGAGGGAGTGACGTGCGGGACGAATCGCAGGTTGAAGGCCGTCGTGGTGACCGCGGAGACCGTTACGGGCTCGGACGTGGAGCTCATCCAGGAAGCCTTCGGCGTGCCGCTGGTGGTGGAATACGGTCTGGCAGAGGCGGGTGTGATCGCCTACTCCCAGGGGGACCCGTCGAATCTCCGCGTCTTCTGGGACTCGGTCATCGCGACGAGTGACGAGGACGACGTGCTGTTGGTGACGACCATCGGCGACAGGGACTTCCCGCTCGTCAACTACAGGACGGACGACGTGATCGACGCCACCGAGGAGATCGCCGGCAGCATACTGGGCATGCGGTCGGTGTTGGGTCGAAAACGCGATGTGCTGAGGATGGCTCTGACCGACGGGACCGAGGTGGAGGTGAACGGGCTGCTGCTCATGCACGTCGTGAAGGGATACCGGCACGTCTTCTCCATGCAGTTCGAGCAGAAGGGGCCGGCCGAGGTGAGGATCTCCGTGGTGTCCGATCGCGAGCTCGACTGCGAGGAGCTGAAGCGGTACGTGCTGGGGGTGGTGCGGGGAGAGCACGGTGAGGTGGCCGAGAGCTGCCTGGAGGTGGCACAGGTCGAGGCGGTGAGGCGGACGCCGGCGGGGAAGGAGGTCCTGGTGTACGCTCCGGAGGCCGAGGGTCGATGGGCGGGATCCTCCGACGCCTGAAGGACCCCCTGGTAAGGCGCTTTCTTCTGCGCCGCCGCCTCGGGGCCATCGCGGAGAAGCGCCGCGTATACGAGTTGCCGGTGAAGCCCGAAGAGGTAGCGGCGCGGCAGATCCACCGATTCAACGCTGTGTGGCGGCGCTGTTACGAGACGATTCCCTTCTACGCCTGGTGGCGGCGGGAGCACGGCCTGCCCGCTGGCATCTCGGAGCTCACCGAGCTCGACGGGTTCCCGGTCCTGACCAAGTCCCTCATCCGGAAGCATCAGAAGCTCGTTCTCGAGGGGGGCACAGCCAAGAAGTACGTGTCGACGGGCGGAAGCACCGGGGAGCCCGCCCGCTTTCCCACCGGGCCGATGGATGCCCTGACGACCTACGTGGACCTCTATGTCGGGCGGTCCTGGCATGGAGTGCAGCCCCTCGACGTCATGCTCCTCTTCTGGGGCCACTCGCACCTCTTCGGCACGGGGATCAGAGGCGTTCTGGCGGACTACAGGCGAAGGGCGTACGACCCCGTCGTGAACATACGGCGGCTGAACGCCTACGACGTGAGTGCCCGGACCATCGCTCGGTACTACGCGGTCTTTCGCGACAGCAACCCGCAGGTGATCGCCGGTTATACGTCTTGTATCTACAAGCTCGCCCGGTACATCGCCGACAACGGTCTGGAAGGCGACAAAGACAGGCTGAAAGCCGTCATCCTGACGGCGGAGA
>JADFRS010000162.1 GCA_022561145.1 Gemmatimonadota bacterium | reverse complement strand
CGTAAGTCATTGTCCTGCAATCAATCGGGGCGCCCGGATTTGAACCGGGGACCCCCTGCTCCCAAAGCAGGTGCGCTACCGGACTGCGCCACGCCCCGTAAGTTATTGTACTGCAGTCTTTTATACGATATGACTGTGGTCGACGAACTCTGAAAACTGTGCCAAAAACCGTGTCAGGGCTAGGCCCTCATGCGGCAAAGCACGCCTTCCTGTGAAGCAGCAGAGCCGATTTGGATTCACGAGCTCGCGGGAGCCGGAATCGGAGGAGCAGGTCCGGCCGCGCACGCAGAAAGGTCCGCGACGCCTACGCGTCGCGGACCAATTCTGTCGGGACCGCCGCAGATCTGCCCGGACTGTAGACCGGGCGCCGCCGCAGCCCTCTAGCTCACTACCCGCCTCTTCTGCAGCACCTTCTGCATGTACTTCTCGAAGAAGAACTTCTGGATGTCCATCATGTCGATCTCGCGGCCTTGGATGTAGATCTGCTCGATGTCGCTGGTCATGTCCAGCGGGGTTCCGGTGGTGATGAGGAGCGTCGCCTGCTTTCCGGGCTCAAGTGAGCCCACAAGGTCGCTGATCCCCATGAACTCTGCGGCGTTGATCGTGACAGCCTTGAGGGCTTCTTCTTCGGGGAGCCCAAAGGCCACGGCGACGCCTGCTTCCCAGGGCAGTCGGTTCGTGTAGAGCGACCCTGAGCCGCCGGAAATGGCGAACCTCACTCCCGCTTCGTGAAGGCGGGCCGGCATGGAGTAAGCTCCGTCGTACCCCTCGTATGCCCGGCCTGGCGCCGCCATGGTCGAGGTGAGGATCACCGGGATATCGTTGGCCACCAGTCGGTCCGCCACGTGAAGCGCGTCGCGCCCTCCACGTATCACGAGCCACACTCCCTCTTCCTGGGCCCAGGTGATGGCATCGTTGATCTGGGCCGCACCGTCCGCTGACACCACTACCGGGATCTCCCCGTCGAGGGCCGGAATCATGGCGATGTAGCGCGAGTCGGTCCGCACTTCTTCACCCGCAGCGGTGGCGTCGCGATATGCACGCGCCTCCGCAAAGAAGTCCTTGAGCTGCTCGACCTGCTCGGCGTAGGTGGGGGGGGTGTCCTGCGAGTCGGGCCCGAAGCCACGGCCCCGGCCCCCCCGGCCCCGGCCCCGGCGGGGGTTGGGGTTGGGCCAGTTCACGTTCAGGGCCGCCGCCGACTTCATGGACATCTCCTCCCAGTCCCACCCCTCGAGGCTCATTGCCGACGACATGCCGGAGATGAGGCCGCCCCCCGGTGTAGTGAGGGTCACGAGCACGCCGGCGGAGCGGGAGGTGCCGATATGGCGGCTCTCCGCGTTGACCGCCACCTCGGCTCGCACGTTGGGGTTGAAGTCGCCCAGCTCGTTGATGTCACTCGAGACGCCTATGGAGCCGATCTCGCTGATGCCCACCGTGCTGTAGGCGTCGATGAGGCCTGGGTAGATGTGCTTGCCGGAGACGTCCACCACCCGAGTCCCCGAGGGAATCTCTACGTCGGTGCCGACCGCGACGATCACCCCGTTGTCGAACAAGATGGTGCCGTTTTCAATCACCCCGTTGGTCACGGTGTGGATGGTGGCCCCCCGTAGCGCTACCGGTTGGGACTGGGGTGGGACGGTCATCCGCACCTGCGCCCCCGCCGAAGCCGGCGACAACAGGGGGGCGGCCATAGCTGCCATCGCAACGGCCAGGGTCACTGCAGTCACACCGCCGACGCGGGACAGGATACCCGTCATGGCTCCTCGCTTCGTAATGGTCATGGTCATGGTCGTAGGCATGGTCAGTTGCTCCCGCGCCGCTCGCCCATGTCCTCGTCCCCGTTCCCCGCGACGGAGAGGATGGCCTGTATGAGCTGCGTGCGCTCCCGATCGATCTGCTCCCGCATGGCCGCATCCTCCTCGATGGAGAAGTAACGTCGGCCGTCCACCCAGGTCTGCTCGGCCCGGGTGAACTGAGATAGGGGGTTGCCGCTCCAGATGACGAAGTCGGCGTCCTTGCCCGCCTCGAGCGAGCCCACACGGGCGTCGATGGCCACGGCCTTCGCGGCCTGGTTGGTCACCGTCGAGAGCGCTTGCTCCTGTGTAAGGCCGGTGCGGAGCAGCTTGCCCGCCTCCCAGTTCATGCGGCTGGCGATCTCGCTGTTGTCGGAGTGGAGCGCCGTCACCACGCCCGCCTCGATCAGGATGCGGGCGTTGTACACCGTAGCGTCGTACGCCTCGAGCTTGAACCCGCCCCAGTCACTCCACACGACTGCGGCCACGCCAGAGGCTGCCAGCTCGGGGGCGATCTTGTAGGCCTCGACCCCGTGCTGCAGGGTCTGCACCCGGAAGCCGAACTCCTCGGCCAGGCGGACCAGGGCCAGGAACTCGTCGGCCCGGTAGCCGTGCGACGAGATGAGCAGCTCCTGGCTCAGGATGTCGAGGATCGCCTCCATGCGCAGGTCGCGGCGGGGGGGAATCCCCTCCCCGCTGGCCTCCCAGCGCTGCCACTCCCGCTCATAGTCACGCGCGGCCAGGAAGTGGTCGCGGATGATCTCCTGCGTCCCCATTCGCGTGTCCGGGTAACGCCCTTGACGCCGCTTGGGGTTCTCCCCCAACGCGAACTTCACCGTGCGGGGCGCGTCCTCCAGCTTGAGGTCCTCGGGCAGAGAGCCCCAACGCATCTTCACGAAGACGTTTTCTCCTCCGATGGGGTTCGCGGAGCCGTGCTTGATGTGAGCGGTCGTGAGCCCGCCGGCGAGCTGGCGGTACATCCAGATGTTGTTGTGCGTCAGCACGTCGCCCATCTGAACCTCGGGAACGATGGCGAAACCGCTCTCGTTGACCGAACTCACCCCGGAGTGGATGTGGGGGTCGATGAGCCCAGGCGTCACGTGCTTGCCGGTGGCGTCGATCTCCATCGCGCCTCTGGGCGCGTCGAGATCAGGACCCACCGCCACCACCTTACCGGCCTGGACCAGGAGATCGGCATTCTCCATCCGCCCCTGAGGACCCTGGGTCCACACGGTGGCGTTGCGCACCACCACGGCAGCGGGCTGCTCGGGAATGGCGCTCCGCCCGTACTCCATCATGGGTCGGATGAACGGCAGGTCGATCTCGGGGACGTTCATGGCCACCGTGCCCCGTACGGGTCCCTCGTACGCCTCTGTGCGGAACCCGCGGAAGGACGGGTTTGCCCCGTTGGGGAGGGACGTCCAGCCGTAGAACTCCTCACCCCGTACCGAACCCGCCAGGAGGGCGACGCCCTCGTATCCCAGGTCCTCCCCGTCGAAGCGCACCACGATACGGCCGGTCTCGGCCACGACCTCTGCCGAGGCCAGGTCGATGGTGGCGCCGTCGGGGCCCGCGATATCGATGGACCCGCGCAAGCGGTTCAGTGGGCCCTCGAGACGGAGCGTCGCCTCGAAGCCCCACTCGTCGTCGGACGTGATCTGCCAGGTTCCCCGGGGGTCGATCTCGGGCGCGCGGGTGACCTCGTAAACCTGCCCGTGCACCCAGACGTCGCGGACGGTGGCCTCTTCGGTGAAGAGGTCGCCTTCGCTCACGACGAGGTTGGCGATCTTGCCCTCCTCGATCGTGCCGTGGGTGTTCTCGAGTCCCAGCCATGCCGCCGGCGTGGTGGTGAGCGCCGCCAGGGCGTCGTCCGTTGAGAGCCCCCGTGCCACCGCGATCCGTAGGTTGGGCAGGAACTCGTTCAGCGACGAAAGCCCGTCGGAGGTGATGGCGAAGCGGACGCCGGCAGCGGCCAGCTGGGCAGGGCTCGTAGGCGCCAGATACCAATCGCGCAGGTCGGCCAAACTGGCGTTCAGCGCCGACTCCGGGTCATCGACATCGGGCGCGTCAGGGAAGCTCAGAGGTATGATGAGCGGATCGGTGCGTCCCCGGAGCACATCGAGAATGCGGTATTCCTCGCCGCTCCCCCGGAACCAGGCGTCCACGCCGTACTCCGCGGCAAGCTTGTGAGCCCGCAAGTACTCCTCCTCGCTGCCGGTCTCGAAGACGATCGGTTGATTGCCCTGCACGGCGTCCTCGAGTGCCGCCAATGCCTCACTGGTCTCGGGCGGTAGGAATGCGCGGCCACTGGACTCGTAGGCGCCCCACGCCCGCATGTACCAGTCGGCGTCCATGAAGGTCTGCTTGATGAGCGCAATGGTCCCCATGGACGAGTTGGGGTAGGCCCCACCCAACTCGAAGGAGCGCTGGAAGCCCACGGCCTGGACCAGGTCCGGGCGGAGCACCCGGTCCCGGACCCCGGCGTCGCCCAGGTTCACGACCGAAGCGGTGCCTCGGAAGATGCCTTGCTTGGGCACGACCAGCGCCGTCCCAAACCCCTGGGAGCGGAGCGCCGCCCGGCGGTCGGGGTCGTCCTGGGAGTTCATCGTGGTGCTGAACCAGGCCCGAACCTGTGGGTTCCAATGGGTTGGCCCCACGTCGCCGCCTTCGGGGACTGCGTCCATTCCCAGGTCCGCATGGGCATCGATGAAGCCCGGATAGATCGTGTGGCCCGTCAGGTCCCAGACGCGCGCGCCGGGCGGGGGCTCCATGTTGCGACCGACCTGCTGGATGAGTCCGTTCCGGATTACGATCGTGGCGCCGTCCAGAACCTGCCCCGGAGCCGTCACAACCCGTGCGCCCACTAGCGCGTGGAAGCCGATGCCGTTGTCCCGGATGCCCGTCACGGGCTCGGTCCGGGTCGCCTGTTGGGCTGAGACTCCGCCGGTCAGCAGGAGGGTGAGCCCCAGGAAGGAGAGGATTGCTCTCACGACGTCCCCCGTAGGAATGGTAGGAATGTAAGGTGAACCACTGCGCATCTCCCGCGGGCAGGAACCCGCGGGGAACGGAAAAGACGGAAAGTGTCTTGATGGCTACGCTCCCGCCGGCGTCCGGTCAAATGGACCGCGGGCGGTGCCCCTACAAAGACAGCTACCGCGGCCGCCGCGTTGGGGACTCTAGCCGCCCATCAAGCCCGCCGATCTACTTGGCAGCCTTCAGCTTGAACCGTTGCATCCGTCTACCGTTCCCCGCCTCTCCGGTGTAGAGGTAGCCCCGGGAGTCCAGCACCACCATGTGCGCTCGGATGAACTCGCCCGCCTGGCGCCCGGGCCTGCCAAACCTGCCAAGGATCTCCAGGTCGGAGCGCCGCAGCATCCAGACACGTTCGTTCGTGCCATCGATCAGATAGAGGAGGCTCTGTTCGGGATCCCGCGACAGCCCAAGGCTGAAGCCAGTCCCCGATCCGCGGGTCTCTGGAAGGACGAACCGCTCCATCAGATATGCGCCGTTCTGGCGGAAGACTTGAATGCGGTTTCCGCGGCGGTCGGACACATAGACCAGGCCGTCCTTCGAGCCGACGATGCCGTGGACGGTCGAGTATTGCTGTGGCGGGTCGTCTGGCCTGACTGGATACTCATATCGGTAGGTGTCGTCCGGTGGCTTGCCGTACGCACCCCAATGACGCCGGTATTCGCCGGTCGCCGCATCGAACACCACCACGCGCCGGTTGCGGTATCCATCCGCGATGAAGAGTTCGTTCGTACTGGGCTCCACGAAGAAATTCGCCGGGCCGCCCAGATGAGTCGGATCGTCGCTGCCCTTGTTCACGCCAGGCTCACCGATGGTGAGAACGTGGTTGCCGTCCTTCGTGAACTTCATCACGTGGAATCCATTACTCGTGCCGAGCCAGACGAACCCGTTGTGATCGATATAGATCCCGTGCTCCTGGTCGAACCAGTGATACCCCTCGCCCGGCCCACCCCAGGCTTGCAAGACGTTGCCCTCGGGATCCAGTTCGAGAACGGGGGGCGCGGGAAAACAACAATCCGCAATCGGTGGATCCTGTGCGGCTCCGATCTCCTGACGGGTCAGGCTCGACGGCATGTGAACTACCCAGAGGTGGTCGTTTTCATCAACGAAGAGCCCTCTGATGTCGCCGAGGATCCAGTCGTTGGGCAGCGTCGGTGGCCACGTCGGGTCCACTTCCCACTCGGGCAGTGTGCCCGATGTCGGCTCCGGTGCCGGCTGAGGCGTCTGAGAGTCGCAAGCGACGGTAATGAAAAGCAAGGCTGCAGCGCTGAAGAGTTTCATTCGATTTCTCATGGTCTCGGTGGTCAACGGCCGCGTAGAGCACTCAATGCACGGCCAATGCAACGAGTCGGGGTGGATTACCCTGGACGGTGAGGGCGATGTACTGCGTGCCTTCGACCATGTAGCTCATGGGGGCGCCGATCGCTCTGCCAGGCAACGGGACCTCCGCGAGAACCTCGCCGGTCGCCTTGTCACGCGCAGTCAGTACGTAGGATCCCTCCGCGTTCGGCCGTTGCTGGCCTGAGAACAGGAGTGTCTCGGTAACCAACAGGAAGTCCCGGCCACCCCCGAGCGCTGGCAACTCCAGACCCTCCAGCCGTGGATGATCCCGGATGCTGGCCGGCCCGGGCCCGTTGGATTCCTGCCAGACGATCTCTCCTTCGTTGAGATCGATCGCGGTGATCCTCCCGTACGGCGGCTTGAAGAGTGGCAGGCCCGCCGGGCCGGGCGGCGCGCGCATCGGGCCCCGCGAGTACCGAAGGTTGGAGCGCTCCGGCCCGAGCTGCACCAGGCGGGGGATGATCGGCTGCGTTGCCGAGGACACATACAGAATGCCCGTTTCCGGATCTACGGCCGCGCCGCTCCAGTTCGCGCCACCTGTGTAGCCTGGAAGCGCGATCGTGCCTCGCGTCCCGTCCGTCCCGGCGTCGATGAGCGAAGGCGGCGTGAAGAGAGGTCCGCTCCGATACCGCTCCAGGATCTCGATCGCCTCGGCTCGCAGCTCGGGCGTGAAGTCGATGAGATTGTCGATGGTGGCCCCCTGCCGATCGAATGGAGGGGGCTTCGTCGGGAAGGGTTGTGTTGGGGACGTCCACTCACCCGGCACATCGGAGGCGGGAACCGGTCGTTCCTCGATTGGCCAGACGGGCTCGCCGGTCTCGCGATCGAAGACGAACGTGAAGGCATGTTTGGTCACCTGCGCGACAGCCTTGATCGCTCTGCCGTCCACCGTGATGTCGATCAGGTTGGGAGCGGCCGGCGGATCATAGTCCCACAGATCGTGATGTACGAGCTGGTAGTGCCAGACGCGCCTTCCGGTCGAACACTCCAGGGCGACGAGGCTGTTCGCGAAGAGAAGGTTGCCTGGCCGATGCCCGCCATAGTGATCGTTCGTCGCGTTGCCGACCGGGAGGTAGACGTAGCCGAGCTCCTCATCGGCGCTCATGAGCGTCCAAACGTTGGTGTTCCCCGTGTACCTCCACGAGCCGTCCTCCCACGTTTCGTGACCGAACTCTCCAGGTTGGGGGATGGTGTGGAACGTCCAGAGCAGCTCGCCGGTGCGGGCGTCGAAGCCGCGGACGTGCCCGGGTGGAGCCTCCCGGAACCGGGGTTGGTCGGAGATGGCCGATCCTACGATGACCACGTCCCCGCACACGACCGGGGCCGACGTGATCGAGTAATTCATGGGGGGTGGAGACCTGCGGGCCCTGGGTATGCCGTCCATCAGGTCGACCCGACCCTCATCGCCGAAGCCGGGAACTGCATCCCCGCTCCTGGCGTCGACGGCGATCAAGTAAGCGTCTCCGGTCCCCAGAATCAGCCGCTCCCGCTCTCCGTCGGTCCAGTAGGCTAGCCCACGGTTGCTGAAGCCGAGCAGCATGATCGGAATGCCCGACACATAGCTCCGCGGATCGTGAACCCAGAGCGTCTCACCGGTGGCAGCTTCGATTGCCGCGATTTGGGACAGAGGGGTGGAGATGTAGAGGACGCCGCCCACCATCAAAGGCGTCGCCTTGAGATTCGAGATGCGGACAGCCGCGATGTCGTTGGGGACCTGGAGGTTCGGATAGTCCTCCCTGAGTCGGTCCAGATCGAATCGCCCGTCGACCGACTCCCACTGCCAAGCGATCCGAAGGTCTCCGAGGTTGTCCCGGTTGATCTGGTCGAGTGGCGAGTACTTGGTGCTCCCGATGTCTCCCCCGTAGCTCCGCCACTCTGCGCCCGTCGCGCCCTGCTGTGCGAGGCCTGACCCCGTGAAGAGGCCCAAGGCCATGAAGAGTGTGCACAACGTGAACCGATTCACGACTGCTCCTCCTAACGGCCCTGCACGACCGCCACGCCCTCGATCTCGATGAGCGCGGTGTCCGAGTAGAGCGATTCGACGCCGATCAGCGTCGTGGCCGGGAGATTCTCGTCGGAAAATCCATTATTCCGGCGGGCGACCCCGAGCACCGCCGCATCTTCCGGACGATAATCGGCCATGTAGATGTTGAGCTGCACCAGATCCGCTGTGGTCGCACCAGCCGCTTCGAGCCGCCGCTTCAGGTTGGCGTAGGCCTGATCCGCTTGGGTCTCGAGGCTCTCACCTGCGCGCCCGACTTGACCTGATACATAGATCGTCTTCGCACCGCTCCCCTGCGTGGTGACGACCTGTGTGAAGCCTGATGTGGGACCGATGAACTCCGTGTCGGCCTCGCCACCCCCGCCATCGCTCACGACCGCCACGGCGTCGATGTGCGCCACTTCGCGCCCGATATCGTCGCGCGTTTGCACGCGGTCTCGGCCGAGGTGGTGGCCGAGGTCGCCGACCACGACGCGCTGGCGCGGCGCATTTACGAAAGCTGGTCGGCGTTCCGCGCCAAGGCGCTGGCGCTTGCCCCCTACAGCACTTTCGGCTACATGGCCGGCCGCGCCGCCAACGCCTGAGCCGCCAACACGGGAGAGAGATATGATCGAGCTTCAGGGCGGGGTGGTTATCGTCACCGGGTCGTCGCGCGGCATCGGCGAGGCGACGGCGCGGCTGCTGGCCACGCGTGGCGCCAACGTGGTGATAAATTGCACCAGCTCGCTTGAGGCGGCGGAAGCGGTGGCGGAAGCCTGCCGGGCGGACGGCGGCGGCGCCATCGTTTGCCAGGCCAACGTCGCCGAGGATGCCGACTGCCGCAAGCTCGCCCAGGCCGCGCTCGACGAATGGGGGCGCATCGATGGCCTGGTCAACAATGCGGGCACCACAAAGTTCTGCGCCCATGGCGATCTCGACGGTCTTGCGGCCGAGGACTTCCACGCCATCTTCGCGGTCAACACCATCGGCCCCTTCCAGATGATCCGCGCCGTGGCGCCGGCGATGAAGAGCCAAGGCAATGGCGCGGTGGTCAACGTCTCCTCGGTGGCCGGAATCCAGGGGGTGGGATCGTCGCTCGCCTATGTCGCCTCGAAGGCCGGGCTCAACATCAGGGGAATCGG
>JADFRS010000161.1 GCA_022561145.1 Gemmatimonadota bacterium | reverse complement strand
ATGCCGAGATCATCGGCCTCTCTGCGTATCCGGCCGTGTTCCGGCCCGTCCCCCAGGATCACCAGGCGCACCGCCTGGGTCTCGGCCACCGCGCGGAGTAGGACACCGATTCCCTTCTCGGGTACCAGGCGCCCCGCGAACCCAACGATGAACGCACCGCTGGGCAGGCCCAGGCGTGAGCGAACCTCCATACCGGAGTCGAGATCGAACGTGAAACGCCCAGTGTCGACACCGAATTGCGGAATCACGGCTATGGGCTCCGGACATCCGTTGCCGCGCAGGACCTCCGCCGCCGTCTCGGTACCGGCGATCGCACCCGCGCACGTGTTGAAGACGAACCTCTGCATCATTCCGAACGGCGGAGGGATGCGTTTGTCGATGTTCTGCCAGGCGAAGAACACCACCGGCACGCCGGCGCTTCTGCACACGCGCGCCATCTGGAACGTGACCGCGCTGTAGGGCTCCTCATCCACGTGCACGAGGTCCGGCTCGAAGCGCCGCAACAGGGCAGACGGCCGGACATAGACGTGCAGGTGATTGTGCGCGTGCATCCATACCGGCCAAGGCGTCACCGGGTGAGAGTCGGCATCGCCCTCCTCGGGCGGGTGGGGGCCCCATCGTTCCGGTATCACGGCCGTCACCTCGATGTGCTGTGACATCTCCCGTAGTTTGTCGCGATAGCTGGCCACGGTCAGGGCCTTGGAAAGGTAGAGCACCCTCACGCGGAACCCTCCGCGCCGTAAGGTGGACGCCGGCCCGAGTCACTCTCCTCGTCGGGAAGGACCGCCTCCCGCAAGGTCGAACGCTCGGCGGGGGACAGGACGCGGCCGAATCGGTAGAGCACGGCGACCAGCACGGCGTAGCCCAACGCTTGGAGTAGGCCACCGCTCGGGTCGGGCACCCGGCTTACCGCAACGCACAGGCCCGCCGCGGCTCCAGCCAGAATCAAGGGGCGCAGCCCCGGCGACGCTCCGGCCCGGATCGTCATGAGCACGAGGAAACCCATCGCCAACATGACCTCGGAGATTAGCTTGGCGCCGGCCGCTCCGACGGCCCCGCTCGCCGCAATGAGCCATGTGTTCAGAAGCACGTTGACCGCGATTCCCAAGACATAGAGAGGCGCCACGTATCGCATCCTGTCGGAGGCCCCGAGTACGTACCCGGCCAGCAAGTTCACCGCGAGTGCGGGAAAGGCGGGCGCGAGCCATCCAACCACGGGTACCGACCGAACGTAGGCGTCCCCGAACAGCGTGAGAACGACGGGCTCCCTGGCCAGCCAGAGCAACGCAGCGAGGGGCACGGTGACCAGCAGCGTGAGCTCCATGACCCGGCTCGCGGCCCAGCGCCCGCGGGTCTCGGCACGTGGCGCGACCCGAGACAGAAGCGGATACACCGCGGCGATCCCCACCAACGAGAGCGCCTGCGCGATGTCCCAGAACTTGTAGGCGGCCGTGTAGTCACCCACCTCCGCGGGCGAACGCCAGTGGGCGAGCAGAAGAACGTCGACCTTGTAATACACGGTGAGAGCGACGAACGCCGCTGCGAAGGGGACGAGCTCCGCCATGAGCCCCCGCACCTGCCCCACACGAGCTCGATGCCCCCACCGCACTCCGGCAGGCGCGCGAAAAAGGAGCCACCCCAACGAAGCCATCTGCCCGACGACCGGCGCGGCGCAGAACAGCACCATGCTCGAGCTGCTCCAGATCAGGTAGGCCCCGAGCGCGCCTGTCACCAGACCGAACAAGGCACTGGCCTGCGTCCATATATGCATGCGCTCCATCGCCTGGTAGTACGCGGCGAGATTCTCGGCGTACGCCCCCACACCGTAGGCCAAGCCCAGCAGGAGGGCTGCCGTGACGACCGGCTCTGAGTAGCCCAGGCCGTAGCGCGCCAGGATCAGCAAGGCCGGCAGCATGACGGCGTTGCTCATCGTCTTCACGAGATGCGCCGACCGCATCAGCTCAGGCGCCCTGTCAGGCTCTCTGGCCATCTCGCGAACCAGGAGCGGCAGCATACCCAGCGTGGCCAAGATGCTCATGATCACGGCGAGCGCGGCGGCCATGCCGTAGTTGCCGAACTCCTCGTTCCCGAGAACGCGGGCGGCGAGCACGACCGATCCCGCCGTGAACACCCGCGGAAGCCCGTACGCGAACAGCAGCGAAGCGGCGTTCAGGATAATCCGACGGAGGTCGTCCGCCGCCGAGACTTCCTTGCTCAACCCTCTAACCCCCGCCCTGCCCCCGGAGCACGACGGGAATGCTACGAAGGAGGATTCGCACGTCGCGTGCCAGACTGCGATTCCGCAGGTATTCCATTTCCAGACGTGCGCGTTCCGGATACGGCGGCCGGTCGCGGCCCAGGCTGGTCCACTCTCCGAAAAGGCCCGGCGTGTGACTCAGCAGCTCCTGGCTATCCTCTCCGAAGCAGTCGAGCTCATCCTCCACGATAGGACGGGGTCCCACGAGCGACATGCTTCCCCCGAGGACATTGACCAGCTGTGGCAACTCGTCCACGTAGGTCCGCCGCAACACCCGACCGACCCGCGTCACCCTGGGGTCACGATCCGTGGGAATCTTGAAGCCGTTCTGGCGGTACTCGGTGCGAAGCTGACCGTGGACCTCGAGTTGGTCCTCGGCGTCGATCTTCATGGTGCGGAGCTTCCAGCACTCGAATGGCCGCCCGTCTCTACCGAGTCGGCGGTGGCCGAAAAAGATGGGGCGCCCGCTGCCGACCAGGACGGCGATCATCCCGAAGGCCAACAGTGGAGCGGCGATCACGAGGAGCACCACGGCGGCCACGATGTCCACCAACCGGCGCCTCACGCCCATACGTCCCTCGCGGCACGCGCGTCACGACACACCATGACGACGCCGACCAGGTTGGCGCCGGCCTCATGGAGGTAGGCGCCTGCCCGCTCCACACCGCCACGCAACGAGGTCCCTTGCAGAAGAACCACGACCACCGGTGCTCCGGCCGACGCTGCGGCAGACGCTCCGGAAAAACGGTCCAGCGTGGGAGAGACGTCCAAAACGGGGACACCGGTTCCCTCCTGGCGTTCCGCCTCGGATCGCTCCGCCTCGTGTTCGCGCAGGGCCTCCGCCACCGCCTGGGCGGAATCGGAATCCGTCACACCCGACAGAATGAGCCTGGCCGTACCCCACTCGTCCATGGTCGCGCGCTGCAGCAATATCTCGGCCTCATCGCGCGACAACAGCACCCTTCCCGTCCGGCCCATATGAGGAGCCGCGAGAACGGGGGCACCCAGAATCGCCCGAACATCGGCCTCCGTGCGGACCGATGTGTCCGCCCGCTCGGCAACCGCGAGCGCCAGCACGCCGAACACCGAAGCGATCAGGAAGCCCACGGCCAGCCCGAGCTTCTTGCGCGGCCATACAGGCCGGGCCTCGAGCTTGGCCGGGTCGATCACCTGCACGTTCGCGAACGTAAGGACCTGGCGAAGCTCCTCCTGGAGAATGCGCTGTTCGGTGACGAGGACCACCGCATTCAACACCCGCACCTCTCGCTGGCGGCGCCCCAACTCGAGGGCTTCCCGGGGAAGCCGCGCGAGGCGATCGTCCATCTCCGCCACCCGTGCCTCCAGGCTGCTCACGAATTGCACGAGCGATTTGCGGTAGCTCTCGGCTATGGATCGGAGAGCACCATCCAGATACTCGATCTGATCGAGAATTACCCTGTGCTCGCGGTTCTCGGGCGTACGGCGCGACGCAACCTCCGCCCGGGCCTCTTCAAGCGTGATGAGTTGGGTCAGCAGGTTTCCCACCGTCTCGTTCTGTAAGAAGCGGGGATGAGAGACCAAACTGGTCCATGCCTCCGCGCTGCTGGCCGCCTCGGCCACACGCTGTAGCACCTCGTCGATGGCTGCGAGATCCGTTCGGGCGATCTCGAGCGCGGAGACGGCCGTGGAGTAGCGCTCGACGAGTGCCTCGCTCTGGGCATCGATGGCCACCAGGCCCGACGTGCGCTGAAACTCCTCCAGGGCGAGCTCGGCCTCAACGAGCCGGCTCGCTGTTTCGTCGGCAACCGTGCGGAGCGAGTCCATCGTCTGGCCCGACTCGGCCGCCTGGACGCGCGAACGAAGCTCCACGAATCGGTCTACCGCCGACTGGACGACGTGTAGCGTCAACTCAGGGTCGTGGTGCTGATAGTGGATCTCGACCACGTTCGCCTCACGGCGTGTACGCTCGGACCCGATGCGCCTGCGCTCTCTCCGGACCGCCTCGTTGAATGGCAAAGTCTTGATGCGAACTTCCCTCGGCGCCCCGGACCGCCATTCACGGAAGGCGGCGGCCACCCCGCCAAACGAGAGGCTCGAGCCGGGAGCACCGCGGGCGACCACGCCGGCCCCCTCTTTCGGGGCCGTCTGCCGCACCTCGACGGTGCCGTCCGACATCCACTCGACCTCGAAGGTGGCCTTTTCCGTGAGCGGCGTCGCCACCATGCGGACCAACAGCGAGTCCCGGTGCCAGCCCACGGGGGCCTTCAGCGCCGCATTGAGCGAACCATCCGCGACGACCTGCTCCGCCAACGACCGGCTCGCCAACAGCTCCATGTCGTTGGCGAAAGGATTCCCGCCTAGGCCGAAGAGCCCGAACAGGCCGCTGGTCGGTAAGATGCCGCCCTGCGGCGGTGGGTCACCCAACCGGAGGCGGGCTTCTGCCCGGTAGACCGGCCTGGCTGTGAAAAGGACGGTGGTTGCGAGACCCATGATGAGCACGAAGACGCCCACTCCCCACGCCCACCGGCGTCTGACTACACGGGTCCACATGCCGACGAAGGTCTCCCTCCTGTAAGCATCATGGCCCATCGGGCTTCCCGCCACGTCAGCGAATGAGCAGGCTCGTGACCACCGCCACGGCCACCGAGGTGAGGGCGCTCAGGAAGATCGGCAAGTTCTGGGAAAGCGTGCTCCTCCGCCCGACCACGATCTGGTCCCCCGACTGCATCGGTAAGCTCAGATCGCCCGTACGCGGGTCGATCGTGGTCTCAAATACGATTCCGGCGCGAATGATCGAGATCCGCTCGGTGTCCGCCTCGATCGTCAGACCCCCCGCTGTGGCGATCATGTCGGCGAGTGTGTGTGATGGGTCGACCGGAAACACGCCGGGCGCACGCACCTCACCGAGAACGGAGATGCGCATCAGCGGCGTGAGGATCACGACGGGCTCGGTGAGTTCGTGTGCGTACGCCTCGAGCAACTCTCTCCGCACAGCCGAGAACGGCCCGTGCGTCACGTCCTTGAGTCCGATAAGCGGCAGCAGCACTCGACCCTCCTGGTCGACCATGTACTCGCCGTTGAGCAGTACCTCGTCCTTGATCTCGACGCGTATCTCATCACCCGCACGCAACACGAGGTCACCGATCGGTGCCAGCAACTGCCCAGCCCCGGCCTCCGGAAACGCGATGACAGCGACCGACACGAATGCGAACAATCTCGACAATGAGGATGGCATGGCACTCCGTCCTTGGTTACGCTGAGCCTGCAACTGGCAAGCTATCGAATACACCACGGTTCGCCCATGAAGCTCGACATGTTGGATCTCAGCGCCGACGAGATCGCCCGTAGGTTCAGGTGGGCGAGAGAGCAGGGGCATCCAGCCTACCTTTGGCCCGACCTCCCCTTCGACGTCTGGCGCGCCTGTCTGCGTGAGATCGAGCACACCACCCGCGCGGTGCTTCGCGGATCGGCCGATGCCTCCCTCAGGATTCCTATCGGGGCGACGCCGAAGGCGATGGGCATCGCCGGATTCACGTCGGGCCTCGGCCCGCTGCTCGGCTACTGGTGCGCCGATGGGCAGATCCAGACGGACGCCGGGACCAGAGCGATTTTCGACCTGCATCTCCAGCATGGGCGTGTCCGCTCAGAAAGGCTGCTCGAAGAGCTCGAGCGGGTGGTGGCGCTGCTGGACGCGGAGGACGTTGCGGTGACGCTCACCAAAGGGGCCCACACGGCTTGGGCGTTCTTCCCCGACGCCGGCACACGACCGATGGCCGACCTCGACCTGATCGTCACGCCCGATCGGCTTGACGACGCCACGCGCCTGCTCACCGAGGCCGGGTACCACAAGTTGCGCCGGGAAGCACGGCCCTACCGCAGCAACTGGCGGCCTCCGGGAGCGCCGACCGGGCTTCGGTCGATCGACCTGACACACCTCAACAACATCTACACCGTAGATCTGCATACCTCGCTCGACCGCAACTTCTTCGGGGTGCGCACGCTCAGTTTCGGCTCTCTGACGTCCATCCCCACGGAGGCGGCCGGTCACGTGAGCAACGGACTCGTTCTTCCGCAACCCTACCTGGTGGCGGTACTCGCGGCGCACGCGTCCGAGGGTCTCCACAACCTGACCATGCTCCGGCTGGTCGAGCTGGTTCTCGTGATCAGAACCGATCTCCAGGACGACAGTGCCTGGGCAGGCCTGGCCGAGCTGATCGAGCGCCTCGATGCGGGCCGGCTGATCTACCCCGCCTTCGCGCTGGTCGAGAAACTGGTGCCCCGTACCGTGCAGGGAGCTTTTCTGGAGACACTCGGCCACGCCGCGCCGCCCCGCATGCGGCGCATTCTCGAGACGCTCGAGCCACACGCGGCCCAACAGGTCGAGCGCTTGTCCATGGACGAACGCTTCATGTGGGGATCGAGCATCATCGACCATCTGAGACGTGTTCTCCATATGCTTTGGCCCGCTCCCGCAAGCCGCTCCCTACGCGACTTTCGCCGGATCTATGCGGAGCGGCTATACCGTCTGTCGCGGGGCCGTGTGAGCCTCAAGGGCGCGGGATCGAACCACAGGCTCGAAGACGCTCCAGGCACGCCGTCAGTCCGAAGCCGGCGTCCGAGTGCGTCGGAGGCCGAGCAGAAGCGCGAACGCTCCAACAAGGGCCAGTCCTCCGGCGACCCTGAACAGCACTGGGAATGACGTGGTCTCGAGAAGGTAGCCCCCCAGCGCCGCTCCCACGAACCCGCTCAAGTCCGTGGCGCCGTTTCTCCAACTCGACACGGCCCCCTGCCGGTTCGCCGGCGCGCGTTCAAGCAGGAGCTGGTCGATCAGCGGGTTTGTTGCCGGCGGTACCAGGCCCAGCGCCAAGAAGACCACGATGGCCAGTCCCAGCCCGTGAACTCCGGACAGCACGAACAGCAGCGGTCCGAACATCAACATCCAGATCTCCAGCATCCTTCTCGTGCCGAAGCGCGCCGCCATTTCACCACTCCCCAGAATCAGGAACGCCGCGAAGGCCTGAGAGGCGGCCAGAACGAGCGCGATCTGCCCGACGTCCAGTTCATGCACGCGCAGGAAGTACAGGTTGTAGAACTGGATGACGAGACCGCCCGCGGTCATCCACAACGCCACCAGGGCCGCCAAGATCATGAGTTGCCGTGGGATCCTGAGCGCGCCCACGACGGCCGCCCGGGCGTTAGCCTTCTCGACGTGGTCTCGGGGGTCGTCGTTCCGCGAGCCAAGCCCCCGCTCGACCAGGAGGAATACGGCCGTACCGAGCAGGGTCCCACCCGCACCCAGCACGAAGGCCCAGCGGATCCCCGCGACTCCACCCAGACCGAATCGGCTCTCGATCCAACCCGGCACCTGACCCGACACGGCGATCCACACAGCGCCGGAGGCCAACAAGAGCGCCACGTTCCACGAGAAGACCCTCGACCGCATCGCCCCTGAGGCAAGACGCATCAAGATCGGCCCGGCGGCCACCCGCCACATGGACACGCCCGCACCTCCGACGAAGGCGGCCGCATAGATCGGCAAGGGAGTCGTCAGGAATGCGCCCGTCACCTGACCGAGCACCGAAAGCAGGCCGGCAATCAGGTACGCGCGGCCAGCACCCAGGCGATCGACGATGGCCCCGGCGGGCAGGAGTGCTACCAGCCCGCCCGCGGTCAGCGCAGCGGCGGCAGCGCCCATGACCGCCTCGCCGAGCCCGAGGCGGTCGAGATAGAAGTTGTAGAGAAAAGCGTGCGCGAAGAGGCCGGCCCCGAATAGCATGTTGGCCCCGAAGAACAGGATCACCGGCCCCCAGCTCGAACCCGTCGATCGACCGCCCTGTGATTCCTTGGACATGACCCTCCGCAGACCGCGTGAGAACCGTTCGCGTAAACGAAGCCGCGATCGTACGCGCTGGCGGGTCTCCTTGACAAGCGAACCAAGGGAACGTTCTTACTGAACGTGTGATTCGCCCACGGGGGCGTTCAAGAACATCGAGAGGGGGCAGGGGCGTATGACTCGACAGGTGTCCGGGATGTTGATTCTGTTGGTGGCGTCGGTGGCTGTGGTGTCGGGCCAGTCGGCCGACTCCGTCGGTACTCAAGAGGCGGATACGACCCGCGCCCTTCCGCTCCCGCCTTTGGTGGTCACCGGGACCAAGGTCCCGATCCGGGCAAACAAGGTGGGCTTCCGCATCTCCGTTCTGCGGGCTGAGGAACTCGAGGCCCGACGCCTCGCCTATGCGTTCGACGGGCTGCGAGAGCTCGCGGGCTCCTACATCGACGAGGCGGCCGGTCCGGGCGGCCCGGCGATCGTGCGCCTCCGAGGTGGCGACGAAGTCTTCACGCAGATCCTCCTGGACGGCGTTCAGATGAACGAGAACGGGGGCTTCTTCGACTTCCAGGGACTCGTCTTGAGCAACCTGGATCGTGTGGAGGTCGCCAAGGGACCCCAGAGCGCGCTCTACGGATCGTCGGCGGTGAGCGGAGTCGTCCAGTTCCTCACACCCCGGGGCGTCCCTGGAACGGCGAGACTGGGGTTCTTGGCCGAGGGCGGAGACGCATCGGGCAACGGTGGGAGCTTCAAGTCCTCGTTCGACGCTTCCGGCGGGTCTGAGGCGTTCCAATACTCCACCGGCGCCGGCCTGGCGTTCAACCGGGGAATCTACGCTCTGGCCCACGACACCTGGTCGGGGGACGTGTCCCTGCGCGGCGACCTGGTTACCAACGATGAGTTGGAATGGACGGGCCAGTTCCGCTTCGTCCGGTACGAGGGCAACCTCCCCGTGCGGGATCCGGGAGCGACCCGTGTCCCGCTCGATCCCAATGCCCGCAACGCGCGCAGCCGTATCGTGTCTTCCGTCGGGGCTCGCTTCGAGCCCTCCGCCGCCTGGAGCCACGAACTCAAGGGGACGCTCTACTGGGAGTCCTTTCTGTTCTCCGACCGGTTCGACGACGTGATGCTGGCCGACGGTGATCCCTTCGTCTTCGACGCGAGCTTCGACTTCGACACGTCTCTTCGTCGTCCGGGACTGGAGTACGCGGCGACGTACCGACACGATGC
>JADFRS010000160.1 GCA_022561145.1 Gemmatimonadota bacterium | reverse complement strand
CGACCGCGCGAGAGCCGCCAGGAACTCACGGGTGGCGGCCGTGATCTCACCGAACAGCACAGCGACTCGGTCCATGCGCTCGTGGCGAGCGTCGGACGCTAGCTCACTCTTCCCCATCTCCCCTCCCATATCCAATTATGACAATGAGTTACGTCATAATATATGAGCTGGTTTTGGGACGTCCCCACGGCCCCCGAGAGCGCCAAACGGGGGTCGCCAGGGCATCGAGCGAGGGTCTACGGCCCGATGGAGCTCAGGCGCAGACCGACGTCGTTCAGGGGGGCAAGGACACCGGCGTCTCAGACTGGCAGCACTGCGCTGGCTCGAATCCGTCCATGTCTGGATGGGACAGGTTTTCCACAGTCGCCCCCGCAAACGCAACCCGACACGCGATCGAGGCGCCCTTCCGCCCCTAGTGGCTCAACGAATACAGAACCACGTTGATGCCGAGCGCGTACGCCTCGGGCGAGAACTTGAGAAAGTAGTCGTAGTCCTCTCCTTCGCGCTCCCACCCATCGGCGATGTCGGTATTGTGCGTCATCATGACGAGCGGGCGGCCCTCCTCATCGAAGATCGCCCTCAGGTGGGGCGTCGCGCTCTCGCGTCCACGTTCTGAAGTGCCGCGCCCGCCGTTTCGACGCCACCACTGGATAGACGGAATCTGCGGGACCTCCTCGACCACGTAGAGTGTGTGCATGAGCATGTGGTCGGGGGTGATGTCGACGATCGGGTAGTCAGGCAGCACCCGGCCGATCTCGTTCTCCCACTGCTGCCAGGCCCTGTCGCCCCAGAAATCGTCGACCCAAATGAAGCCGCCCTTCAACAAGTAGTCGCGTAGCCGAACGACCTCGAGCTCGCTGAACCCGACCGTGCCCACGTCGGACATGAAGATGAAGGGGCACTCGTACAGCTCCTCCTGCGTGGCGCGCACGACCGAGTTGCCGGGCTGTCCGTCGCTCCAACGAGCCGGCTTGGCAGTCGTGAGCTCCTCGAATCGAGTTAGAAAGTTGTAGTCCGATCCGGGGTAGTCCGTATTCCAGCCGTAGCCGCCTCGCTCGCTGCGGACGCTCTGATAGAGAAGCCGGCAGAAGGTGAATCCACGATCGCGGACTCCATTGGAGGCGGTGGGCAAGCCCTCCCGATAAGGGTTCGGGATCCAACCGGTACGCCACCTTCTCTGCTGGTACTGGAAGGCCGAGAGCAGAAGTACGATTGCGAGCGGCACCAGGTAGCGGGCGCGTCGCAGGGCCGTGCTTCTCCACCGATTCATCATTCGTCCAGCACCTGCTCCAGGAAGCGCGGCATGAGCGACTCGGCCTCTGGCGTCTCCGGTGTCCTGTCCCGGAACTCTTCGAGGGTCGAGGCACCCGTCAGAGCAAGGTATGCGGGGTAACGCGCGACCCGCGCAATGAGTCCGGCCCGATCGAGCTCAGGGTGGAACTGCGTTGCGTAGATCGGCTTGTCCGAAAAGCAAAAGGCCTCGTTCTCGATGGTCTCGCTCGAGGCTAGCAAGACCGCGTCGTCGGGCAGCGCGGTCACGATATCCTCGTGACCGATCTGCACCGGAAACCGTGGACCGAGGGGTCCGAACACCGGATCGCGCTCTCCTTCTGACGTGAGCTCCAACCATACCGTACCCACCTCGGCGCGCTCACGGTCCGTGATCACTTCTCCGCCCAAGGCGCGGGCGAGTGCCTGGAAGCCCCAACAGGAGGCGAACGTGGGCTTCGCCGACTCATACAGGCCGACCATCGTGTCGAGGGCGGCTGGCAGCCACGAACCCCCTCTCACCACAGAGTAGTCGCCGCTTCCTCCGATCAGCACGACGTCCACCGAGTCGAGGAGTGCCGGAGCCGGAGCCCCCGAGAGGAGATCGAAGACCTGGAGCCGCCCGTTCTCGGTGCCGAGCGCGCGCGCGAAGCACGAGACCTCGTGCTCGCGGATCGGGTCACCGGCATTTCGCACCTGGAGGAGGAGAAATCGAGGATGTTCGCCCAAGGATCGCCGCCTGAGTGGGATGATCGGAAGACCGAAACTACCCGATTCGACCGGATCGTGCGCTCGGCCTTCGTCACACACGGCAACTTCCCGTCGTCACCAGATGTATACGACGGTCGCTGGGAGATCGCGGAAGCTCTCTACATCCACATCACCGAAGGCTACGGTGGGACCCCAGCTGCCGTTGCGGCCCAGGTGCGTCTTTCGGCACCACCGAGAGACCGGCTCGAACGGACCAGCCGTGTCGAGCTCCCGGTCTTCGGTACACTCTACGGGTTCTGGCTCGGTATCGCCGTGCCGGCTGCCCTCGGCGCGGATGGGCCGGAGGCGTACGGGGCGGGTCTTCTGATTGGCGGTCCTGTAGGCTTGTTCGCTTCCCGGGCCATGGCCCACTCGGGGTCGACGCGGATAAGCTGTCTTGTCGCCTCCCACAACGAGGGCTCGACGCCGAGCATTGTGAGTTTCGCCCCAGCCGCGCTGTACTCCAGCTCGGCTTCCGCAGGCCCTTGGATCTCGGCGACCGACTCAACTTACCGACCGACACCGCAACTACGTACGTGTATGCTGCATCAAGCTGCGATGAAGGAATCCCGCAGCAATCCTCGGCCAATTCTTCGTGACAGCGGTGTAGAGCTTGCCGGAGGGTTTCTCGGTCATCCCGCAGGATGTGCGTGAGAGGAGGGAAGGGGCAGGCAGCTTCGGTCACCTCCATCACGGCGTGTCGCCTTCAGCGCCCCCGAAGCGAATCGCCCTCGAGCCGCACGGGCCACTGTACCGGGGAGGGCCTTGAAGTAGGGGGGCCTGAGGGGGGCGGTCGGTTAAAGTGGGGAACGACCTCTCCTAGGGAGGGCTGCTGCGGTCGCAGCGACCCGAACGGTGGGTCGCAACAAACCCGAGCGGCGGCCGCTGATCCTCCGAGCGCTCGTCCGCCGCTAGGATTCTCGGCGCCGCGTAGCCTCTCCTCTGGCCTGTTGATCCCCTTCAGCCCCATTATTATGTTTTGACCGCTGTGCGCTGTGGCGGCAAGGAGGACCAAAGATGTCTCGTGCGATTAGGCGCCTCGGCGTCGTGGTGTGGCTCGCCGCCGCAATGGCGGCGACTCCGTCTGACGCCCAGGGCCAGGACACCGGCTTCGAGGTCGGTCAGCCGTTCCCGACGCTCTCGTTCCCAACGCTCGAGGACGGTCGACCATCGTCGATCGCCGACTTCCGAGGCCAGAGGATCATCCTGCACGTCTTCGCGTCGTGGTGAGCGGGCTGCAGAATCCACGTGCCCGGGTGGCACGAAGCGACCAAGGAGCTCCAGGCGGACGGCACGATCCAGATGGTCGGTATCATCCAGGAGCAGCATCCCGACCGCGCTAGGCTCTTCATGCAATGGAAGGAGATGGGGTGGCCGATCCTGGTCGACTCGTACGACCTCCTCGAGGTCCCAGTCGTCCCCATCACGCTCGCGATCGACGAAAGCGGCATCATCCGGAAGCGGCTTCGCGCCGTGCAGGACGGAGCGCTTGCCGCCTCCTTCGTCGAGGAGACCTTCGGGGAAGCCGGCCCGGCGGCACCGGCCACGGCGCCGACGGTGCCCGACCTAAACGCGCTGGTGCAGGCCGCGCGGGCGAGCGATGAGGGGCGAGACTGGAAGGCGTACGGAGACGCGCTGGCGGTCTGGGGCGGCCCGGGGCGCGTGAACGACGCGATTGCCGCCTACGAGGAGGCCGTCCGTCAGGACGAGGATGACGGGATGACCCATTTCCGTCTCGGCGTGGCGTACCGCATGCGCTACGACGGCCTCGGCCGTCGGGACAGCGACTTCCAGCAAGCAGTCGACGAGTGGAGCACCGCGCTGGCGATCGATCCTAACCAGTACATTTGGCGACGACGGATCCAGCAGTATGGGCCCCGGCTGGACAAGCCGTATCCGTTCTACGACTGGGTGGTCACCGCCCGAGAGGAGATCGGCGCCCGGGGCGAGGAGCCCTCACCCCTCGTCGTCGAGCCGCGCGGGTCCGAGTTCGCCACCCCGGTGCGCGAGTTCACCGCCGATGCCGATGCGGTCGAGCCCGATCCGCTGGGGCGCGTGCTGCGCGACGAGGACGAGTTCGTCGAAGTCGTCGTCGTCACGGTGCCGGCCGCAGTCGAGCCGGGCGGCGTCGCCCGCGTTCACCTGATGTTCGAGCCGATCGGCGAGACCGAGGCGCACTGGAACAACGAGGCCGAGCAGATGATCCTCTGGGTCGACCCACCCGAGGGATGGGAGGTCGACAGTCGCGCCTTCACGTATCCGCTACCACCCGAGGTCGTGACGAAGGAGCAGCGCACGATCGAGGTCGAGATCCGTGCGCCCGAGGAGACGCGTGCTCGCTCCGTGACGATCCCGGCGTACGCGCTCTATTACGTGTGCGAGGACGTGAACGGTGTCTGCATGTATCGCCGACAGGATTTGGAGTTGGAGATCGGAATCCGGCGGTAACGCAAGACCGCCCAGGATGTCGGACACGGTACGGGGGGGACTCCAAGGGGGGTTGGGGGGCGACGGTCGCCGGCGTGGCTCGATTGAGCGGCGGCGCCTAATTCTCCGCCCCCTCGCTCCGAGCCGGTGGCAACCTCAGTACTCACTCTCACGGACGGTCGAGCCACCTGTTCGCGTTTCATCGACCCGAGGAGCTTGTCCGCTTAGTCGGGCTCGACATCCAGCTCAGGGAGCAGCTTCGGGGGATGCCCGAGCTGAACAAGGGCCGACTCTGGGACGTCCAGCACGAAGCGATCGTGAACCTCGAGCACTCCCTGGCGCAGGCTCGTCCCCGCGCGCTCATCCAGATGGCAACCGGCAGTGGGAAGACTTACACCGCTGTGTCTGCCTGCTATCGGCTCATCAAACATGCGAAGGCGAAGCGCATCCTATTTCCTTGTGGACCGCAACAACCTCGGTCGGCAAACGCTGAACGAATTCCAGCAGTTCAGCGACCCATCCTCGGGATACACGTTCACCGAGGAATTCCCGGTCCAGCATCTTCGCAAGAACACCGTCGATCCGGCCAGCAATTGCCAGGGCTTTGCTGGAACGTGTTGTATGGACGCCTACAAGCGGACAGGGCCGTGGAACGGACACGGATATAGAGCGCAAGGATTGGGTAGGCGAAGAAGCCCAGGTATTGGCCCAAGGTCCTCTGGCGGTCCGCCACGGCGAAGATCCAGCGTCGCACCGACCTTTCCACCAGCCCAGTCAGACGAACGGCCTCCTCTAGTGCCATATCTGTAGACTCAGCGGTTCGGAGCATGAGTAGCGGCGCGACGAAAGCCCCCACCGCAAGATGCAACAGGGTGTCGTACCGGAACGCGATGTAAGCCGACACCGAGCTCGCTAGGATCGTCTCGGCGATCGCTAGCAGCGACACCTCGCCGTCCACGAAAGACTGAGGGGTGGAGTAGAGGCGCATCTGGCTAGGACTCGAGGATTCCGACAACGAAGCGATGGTACGGCAATCCCCGCCTTGCTAATGCAAAGCAGGCAACAGCCGCCAACGGTGAACCCTTATTCTATGCGGGTTTTCGGGATACTGCGCTTGCCAACAACAGCCAGAAACGGTGGGGTTTAAAGCCGCTTATGAAGCCGCTTTTCTAGCGATCGGCCCCTAGGACGCCCCCTAAAGAAACGTGGAAGCGGTATATGTCGGACGCCGGGCCTGGTCCTCGAATTGTTCCGCGTTCAAATGTCTCAACTCGCGCAGATGCGCGGTTGAATGTCAGGACTGGTCGGGCGCAAGTAAGGGGACGTCCCCTTAGTGAGCCCCTCTAGGTCGGCGGTTCGCCATAATCAATACCGGAGATGGCGTCTGTCACTTGGTGCAATGCGTCAAAGAGATTGAAGCCCGGCCCCTCGGGGTCATCCTGGTCACGGTCCCCCCACTTCTCGTATTGGCGCGCCATCTCCCCGGCGCGCTCTCGCAGTGCAACGAACTCGCGGAGCACCTCGATATCTGTGTCGAAGAGGATGATATGAAGGGCCTCGGTCGGACCGCTTGCGGCCTTCGCATCTTCGATTGCTGCGATGATCCCTGCTGTGACAATCCCCTTTACGTCCGCCATCCTTTTCGCCTCCGGTGATAAATGGGCCCTTCACCCCTCCAGCTCCTCGTAGATCCTTCTACTTCCCGAGCAGCTCGCGCTTCTCCTCTTTGGTCAGCCCTACTTCGGCAACGTCTGCACCGACCTGGAGCAAATCTCTGTCGTCTGCCCTTCTGGCCAGTGCCAGCGAACCAGCGGCGGAACCCGCGCCCAGCAGCGCCGTGAAAGCGCCCCCCGCCAACAATTCTCCAGGGGTGAAGAGCGCCCCACCGAGGGCCATGATGGCCACGTAAGCGAGGAGGGACGCCAACGCCCCCCAACCGGCGAAGAGCGGGAGCGACATCTCGTCGAACGTGCGACGGCGCCCTGCTATCGCGAGGACCACTGAGAAGGCGCCACCAGATACTAAGCCCACCTGCATAAACACGCGGATAGTCCCAGCTACACGCGTGCCCTGGATCGCATCCGGCGAGGTCAGTACCCCGACCAGCAGCGCGAGAAGAGCACCAACGAAGCTCCATCCTACAGCCCAAGTCAGCCCCATACCGAGTGCGCCACGGAGGTAGCGGCCTTCTGGGGTCAGGCGCGTGATGGCTTCGCTCATGCGCTCAAGATGCGGCGCAGGTCAGCGGAGCGCGAGGAGATTCCGGCCTACCCCTCGAAGCTCGTTGGATTAGTCACGCCGCGTGCGGTGACCGATGGACACGCGAAGTTCACAACGAAGAGGTTTCAGTCGTTCATCGTCTGTCCAGCGAAACCCACACGACAGCAACCGCCAAACTGGCACCTGTTAGGACGACAGCACCCCAGGTCTTCAGGGTACTGAAGCGCCTTGCTTGAACTGCAGTGATGTCCGTGAGCGCGATCCTTACGATCCCCGTCCGGTTATAGGTGGAGATCCGGGCAGCGAGGGAATCCCCTTCGACCCGAGGGTTTCTAAGCTCTAGCTCCTCGTCGTCAGCTTGGGAGATCCTGATGTGCCCAGGCTGCTCCCCCTCAACGAACTGTCGAGGGCTGACCGTGACGGGTTGCCATGAGTAGCAGCCGGCCAGGTGCAGCTGGAGCATCAAGCTGGCTGCAGGACGCAACCACGGGTGCTTCTTCATGCTGTCCTCCAGTGGCAACAGGCCAACCGGCGGGGGCCGACTACAGGTAGTTTAGCGCCCCCGGTTTCACTGGACAGTAGATTGGCAAGAGAGATGGGGTCCAGAGAAAGGAGGTTAGAAGATGTTCCTCACGGCTGGGGAGTCAGCAGCGACCGAAGGTCGCGGAGGAACTCCACCGGAACGGTGGAGCGTTCAGCAGAAGTCGGAAGTAGTGTTGCGGTTATTGCGCGGGGAGGATCTAGGCGAAGTGAGCCGCGGGATGCGGGTCTCACCGGCAGCGCTTGAGGAGTGGCGGCGTGTGTTCTTGGAGACAGGCCAGCAGGGGCTGAAGAGCCGAAGTCGGGATCCGGGAGAGAGGGAACTGATCCGGACCCGGGCGAAGCTCGGTGAACTGACGATGCGGATGGAGCTGGCCACGGAGTTGCTCGAAAAAAGGGGGTACGGGGACGAGCTGAAGAAGCTCTTGAAGCGCGGACACGAGTGAGTCCGGCGACCGGTCGGTGCTACCCACTGACGATGATCAGCGAGGTGTGGCAGGTGGCGCGCTCGACGGTGTACGCGGTTCGCGAGCGAGGCGAAACGACGAAGCCGAGCGAGCCCAAGAAACGAGGACCGAAGACGAAGCTGACGGACGCTGCACTGCTCGAGGCGATTCGGGCGGTGCTCAAGGAGAGCGACTTCCTGGGCGAAGGCCACCGGAAGGTGAGAGCCCGCCTGAGGCCGAAGGGAATTTATGTGGGCAAGAACCGCGTGTTGAGGCTGATGAGGGAGAACGGGCTGCTGGCCCCAGTACGCCGCGGGAAGTATCCGCGTGGGGACCGGAGCCACAGCGGCCGGATCACGACGGATGTGCCGAACGAGCTGTGGGGCACCGACGCGACGCGGTTCTACACGAAGGACGATGGCTGGGTGTGGTTCTTCGGGGCGATCGATCACTGCGTCACGGATGTGGTGGGCTGGCATGTGGCGAAGAAGGGAGACCGCTGGGCGGCGCTGGAGCCGATCCGACAGGGCGTACGTACACACATGGACGGCTACGCGCCGAGGATCGCCCTGGGGCTCGGCCTACGTCACGACTGGGGCCCGCAGTACACGGCCCATCAGTTCCAGGGCGAACTGGCCTGGCTCGGGATACGATCCACGCCTTCCTACGTCGGAGAACCGGAATGCAACGGCGTCGCCGAGCGCTTCATGCGGACCCTGAAGGAGGAGTGCCTGTATCTCCACGACTTCCAGAGCCTCGAGGAGGCCAGGCAAGTGATCGGAGCGTTCATCGAACGCTACAACCGCGGGTGGCTTCTGGAGCGGCACGGGTACAAGACCCCGGCCCAGGTCCGCGAGGAGCTCACCCTGAAGGCGGCATGATTAGGATTAGGCCGCCCTCTTGTCCAGGAAACCGGGACCGGTACAGAGCCAGGGCTGGCTCCGGCTCGGGAACTGGTCCGCCAGCACTAGGATACTCACCCCACGCTGTCCGACGGAGGTACGGTCATGCGCCGTCTCCGAGGGCTCGGAACCAGGCGGCGGACTCGCGAAGAAACGGCTTGGGGTCCGAGAAACGCAGAACCTCGAGGCGATCTCCGGGGCGCCACGGTACCAGGAAGCGAGCGAGTGCGCCGAGGCGGCTCGGCAGGTCGGAGTTCCCGCTCCGGTAGCCCCGGGGGGCGCGTAGGATCCACAGAAGGTGATCCAGTTCGCCCCAAAGCCAGCGACTCCGGATGCCCGGCCGGTAACTAGCGGGCGGTTCGACGGCCTCGCCGCACGCAAGCCGCACCAGGATCTCGGGGAAGTCGACGTCCGCGTCGATCCCGAGTTGAAGCGATCCCCAGAAGCGGCCGTTCACCTCCATGAGGTACGGGGTCCCCGTCGCGGAGTCCTCCTTGAACTCGACCATCGCGGCTCCTCGCCACCGGAAGTGATCCAGTAGGCGCTCCGAGTACTCGAGAAGGTCATCGCGCACCGGAACGCTCTCGCGGTAGGTGCTCACCCCACCGGTGGGGGGCTTCTCGCGCAGACGCCGGTGCGCGAACACCGCGACCGTCGCTCCGTCCCACCAGAGGAGGAAGACACCGAGGCCGGGCCCTACGATCCGTTTCTGTAGGAGAAGCGGATACGACTCGGCCGGAAACCCCCGCGCTGCCTGGTCCAGCTCGTCCCGCGACGATACCGTGCGAACCGCGAGCCGCACCGTACCG
>JADFRS010000159.1 GCA_022561145.1 Gemmatimonadota bacterium | reverse complement strand
ACCGCGCCGGCACCCGACTTCATGAAGTTCAAAGGGCATTTCATGGGGCTCGTGCCCAACGCCGGCGACGAGACGCGGCGCATGGCCACGGACGCGAGGATGTTCGACGAGAGCTCAGAGCTGGGCTACTGGCTGGGGAAGGCCTACAAACCGACGACGGCAACCACCGGCGAGGGCTACAACCGCTGGCGATTCGCGGACGGCGAGATCGTGCGCAACTTGCGGTTTGGCACCGCCGCGGGGACTTCGCTCATCGACGGCAAGCCGGCCCTGATGATGTACTACGGCGCCTTCAACGAGGGCAACACGCTCATCGACGAGATCCGCCAGTTGAGCCACGACATCTTTCTCGGGATGGGCACACGTGAAACCGAAGATGGTGGGTACATTCACACCCGTATGTGGTCCTGGCTCAGACGCGCACCCTCGTCACTGGCTCGACCGTCCGTGAAAACGAGATACTGAGGTTGCCAGCGGCCCGGGAAGAGGGGTCGGAGGGATAAGCGGCGGTGCACGCCCCTCTCGATCAGCCCATACCCGACCGGGACCATCACCCCCCACCCCCCCCTTTAAGGGCACCCTAGTTACCTGGTAGACGTGCTGGGCGCTGGCCCAGCCGGGTGCACGCTTCGGCGTGTGTCGGTATCGAGGAAGCTGCTGAGCCGGGGTCGCCATCGCGGAGCTTGCCCCCAAACTCGGGGCGCTGCATGACACACTCGGTGGGAACGCGCACCGTTTTCAGGTGGCGTCCATCCAGACTGGTGATCCGAAGAGGGGGCCTGCTTTGCCCTGACGTCGATGGATTTTCATGCCCACAGGATAATGGACGCGGCTTCTTGGCGCGAAATCACCACCACCCCGCGGACATCACGGTCTCATTCCGGCGAGTCGATCAGGCCCGGGTGATCCGCTGGCCGTGGCCCCTGCGGCCAGTGATAGCGTCGGTCCGAGGCCTCTATCGGCACGTCGTTGATGCTCGCCTCACGCCGTCGCATCCGCCCCTCCGCATCGAATTCCCACAACTCGTTTCCGTAGGCTCGGAACCACTCGTTCGCTTCGTTGTGCCACTCATATTGAAACCGGACCGCAATCCGGTCGTCGCTGAAGGCCCACATCTCCTTGATGAGCCGGTAATCGAGTTCCTTCTCCCATTTTCCGGTGAGGAAGTCTCGAATCTGATCTCGACCCTCCACAAACTCCGCACGATTCCTCCAATGACTATCCAGGCTGTAGGCCATCGACACCCGCTCGGGGTCCCGACTATTCCATGCATCTTCAGCAGCGCGGACCTTCTTGGTGGCTGTTTCTTTCGTGAACGGGGGCACCAGCGCCGTGTTCGACATGCTCATCTCCAGTGGTCAGTGTGTGTGGCCACCTACATGACAAGCCTCATGCCACCGTGGGTTCCGTCGCTCATCCGCCGCAACTCCGTATGCACCTGGGACTTAGGTCGGCGTGCCCAGCAAGGGCCGCAGGCCTGGCGCTGCGAGATGTCAGGAGGGTACGAAATATCGTGGCGTGGCGTGGCCCCGGCGCCATGCGAGGAAGAAATCGTTGTGGAGCCTCGCAGCCAAGTCTAGCTTGGTCCCGAAGTTCAATCGCCCGAGTCCGTATCGATGATCTATCAGATCCTCCAACACGACGAGCACCCTCTAAAGTGACCCATGACGACGGTTGCGGTCCCGAGGAGACCCAACGCGCCCTGGCTGAAATGCAGCGGCGCAACCAATCCATCCTCGATTCGGCGGGGGAAGGGATATACGGGTTGGACACGGAGGGGAACACGACGTTCGTAAACCCTGCCGCCGCGGAGATTCTCGGTTGGACGGTGGAGGAACTGATCGGTAAACCGCAACACGCCATTATCCACCACACTCACGCCAACGGGGATCCCTACACAAGGGAGGAGTGCCCGATTTATGCGGCGTTTACGGACGGCGAGGTCCACCGCAAGGACGACGAAGTGTTCTGGAGACGGGACGGAACCTCACTGCCCGTCGAATACGTGAGCACACCGATCCGCGACGAAGACGGTGAGTTGGCGGGCGCCGTGGTGAGTTTCATCGACATCACCCGCAGGAAGCAGCAGCAGGAGGCCCTGGAGCGTGCGCTCGAGGAGGTCAAGGCCCTGAAGGACAGGCTGGAGCATGAGAACAAGTATCTCCAGGAGGAGATCCGCGTCGAGCACAATTTCGAAGAGATCATCGGCAACAGCGGCGCACTGAAGCGGGTGCTTTCTCGCCTGGAAAAGGTCGCGGATACCGATGCCACCGTTATGGTCACGGGAGAAACCGGTGTCGGCAAGGAGCTCTTCGCCCGGGCCGTGCATCAGTCCAGCCGACGTAGCGAGCGTGCCTTCGTGAAGGTGAACTGCGCTGCACTCCCCCAGAACCTGATCGAGAGCGAGCTGTTCGGACACGAGCGTGGCTCCTTCACCGGGGCCACCGCCAAACGGATCGGTCGGTTCGAGTTGGCGGACGGTGGCACACTCTTTCTCGACGAGATCGGCGAACTCCCTCTCGAACTCCAGGCCAAGCTCCTTCGCGTGCTGCAGGAGGGCGAACTGGAGCGAGTGGGTGGCAACCGCACCATCTCGGTAGACGTGCGGATCATTGCCGCAACGAACCGGGATCTCATGAAGGCTATGGAGGGTGGCACCTTCCGCGACGACCTCTACTACAGGTTGAGCGTCTTCCCCGTGGAGGTCCCGGCCCTGCGGGACCGGCGGGAGGATATTCCTTTGCTCGTTTCATACTTCGTGAAGAAATACGCGACGGCGATGGGCAAGCGCATCGACCACGTGCCCGACGACGCGCAACGGTCGCTCCAGGGTTACGATTGGCCGGGAAATGTGCGCGAACTCGAGAACATCATCGAGCGCGGGGTTATCCTGTCCACGCGAGGTGTTCTCTGTGTCGACGAGGCGATTTCGATGCACCCTCCCCAGGAGGTCTCCACCCGCGCGCGACGTACCTTGGAGTCAGTCGAACGGGAGCACATCGTCGAGGTTCTCGACCTGTGCGAATGGATGGTCCAGGGACCCAAGGGCGCAGCCCGAATCCTGGATATGCATCCCAACACGCTGAGGTCCCGGATGAAAAAGCTGGGGATCGAAAAGAAGGTCGGGCTGGCGTAGGCGCGGACCTCCAACGCCCTGAGGCTCACCCGGAGCCATAGCGCCTGCCGTCACGTCGACTCTGGCGCCCACCTTGCGGCGTACCGCGACAGTGATACCGATCCTGGCGCCCACCGTCCTTCGGAGCACTACGATATTTCGGAGTTTCCCTCCTCGGCAGGCTCCTTCGCCGCCGTAGCACGCAACGATTCAAGTTGTTTTCCTCCAACAGGTTACCGGCCTGGTGTCTCTTTCATCGGGTTTGGCACGGGCCTTGTCTCAGGTACCGGGCAAATCACCCCTGATCATATCCGGAAAGGAAGGGAAACAATGTTCGACTCAATCAAGTCATGGTCCCCCGCACCACTCCGAGCCGTACTCGGATTCGGTTTCGTCTACCATGGCGTTCCCAAGCTGTTCAGCGTAGGCGGCCACGACATGTTCGTGGGTATGCTCTCAGCCATTGGCGTGCCTGCTCCCGGCATCACGGCCTACTTCGTAGGTGGCGTGGAACTCGTCGGCGGGCTGGCCCTGATCGCTGGAGCCTTCACTGCGGTGGCCTCTGCAGTGCTGATCGTGAACATGCTGGTTGCGATGTTCACCGTGCATCTCCCGCAGGGCTTCAACTTCATCCACATCACTGGGATGACGGACGCCGGCCCCCAGTTCGGCATGCCTGGCTACGAAGTCACGCTGCTCTACATCGCTGGCCTCGCTTCGATTCTCATTTCTGGCGGTGGCGCCGCCTCTGTCGGGCGAACCACGACCGGCTTCAAGCCCAGCACTGCCGTAGCGGAAATCGTCAACCAGACGGCGGCCTGACAGCCCTGATCTCCACCCCAACCCAAAGAGGAGGAGCATCATGACCCGCCGTTACCCGGAAATCGCGTTCGGCGACAGCGTGAAGGCCGTCCAGGAAGAGAACGGGAGCCGCGGATTCGGCCAGCGTCTCGAGAACATGGAGTGGGATGATCGCGCGCTGGGGGACCGAGAGCGCGAGCACATCGAACGTCTCGATCACTTCTACATGGCGACGGTGAACGAAGCCGGCTGGCCGTACGTGCAGTTCCGTGGTGGACCCAAGGGTTTTCTCAAAGTACTGGGTCCTCACACCCTCGCCTTCGCCGATTTCCGGGGGAACATGCAGTACATCAGTACCGGCAACGTCCGGGCCGACGATCGAGTGGCGCTCTTCCTGCTCGATCAGGCTCGCCGCAAACGACTCAAGATCTACGCTAGGGCCGAAGTCCGAGAGGTGGATGATGCCTTGAGATCAAAGCTGGTGGATCCGGCTTACGACGCCGTGATCGAGCGCGCCTACCTGTTCTACGTCGAGGCGTTCGACTGGAACTGCCAGCAACACATTACTCCCCGCTTCAGCCTCGAAGAAATCAGGGAGGCAGGCCCGGAGGTGTGGGCGGAGATCAGGGGAGACACCTCCCTCGGCCACCCATCAGGCGACTCCCCCGACAACACTACAGGAAACCTAAGAGATACGACCACCACAGTAACCAACACAACCAAAAGGACTCCATCATGAAACGTATAATCTTCACTACCGCCTGGGTCGCAGCCGCATTCTCACTGTCCTTCGGAGCAACCGAAGCGCAGCTCCCCGACCCGGGGATGACAATCGACAGCCGCACAGCACTCGTGATCACAGATCCACAAAACGACTTCCTGTCCCCGGAAGGTGTGACCTGGGGAGTCGTGGGTCAGAGCGTCACGGAGAACAACACCGTCCAAAACCTGGAGACACTCCTGCAGACCGCGAAGTCCGTGGGGATGGAGGTATTCATTTCGCCGCACTACTACTACCCGACCGATCACGGTTGGCAGTTCGAGGGGGCCCTGGAAGCGCTCATGCACAAGATCGGCATGTTCGACCGCGCCGGGCCGACGGACCTGCACGGCTTTGTGGGATCGGGTGCCGATTGGCTTGCCCGCTACAAGCCCTACATCGAGGACGGTGAGACCATCGTCACAAGCCCGCACAAGGTCTTCGGGCCGGAGCAGAACGATCTGGCGTTGCAGCTTCGCAAACGCGGTATCGACCGGGTCATCCTTGCCGGCATGTCCGGAAACCTGTGCGTGGAGTCGCACATGCGCGAGCTGCTGGAGATGGGATTCGAAGTCGCCGTCGTGACGGACGCGACGGCCTCTGCGATTCTTCCCGGGCTCGATGGCAATGCAGCCGCACAGACGAACTTCCGGTTCATCGCGAACGCGACGTGGACGACGGCGGAAGCAGTAGAAAAGATGGGGGCGTACTCGGAGGCTCAGTAGCGACTGCTGTCTACAAGCACTGATTGCTGGGGATGACGAAGCCCCGCTGGAGGAGGTCCTCCGGCGGGGCTTCGGTTCGCGGCTCGCCCACTTTCTTCAACAGGCTCCTACACCTAATCCACCTTGCCCATCAGCTAGCGTAGCTGATGTACGCAGCAGTAACTCCATTGAGCACGGCGTCCCAGGTGTTCTGATCGTCCCAGTCGAAGGGCGGATCACCTGCCCGAGACGCGACGCGCGTCGGTACTCCGCGGCTCGCGCGATGCGCCGGCCGGTCTTGCCGGTCCCGCCGAGAACCAGCGTGAGTCCTTCGGATCGGAAACTGGCCGCCGTGGTGGGGGCTGAGCGCTTCCTCGCGGAGATCAAGACGACTGCTCTACAGCTCCTCTGAACGAATGACCACCAGCTTCCTGATCTGCATGTCCTCCATCGTATAGGGAATCCCGCCGACGCCCATGCCCGACTCCCTCAGGCCCGCGAACGGCATCCAATCCACGCGGAAGGCGGGGTGATCGTTGATCATCACCGCGGAGGCGTCGAGCCGGCGCGAAGCCCGTAGCGCCGTATCGATGTCGCGTGTGAATACCGACGCCTGGAAGGCGTAGGGAAGCGAGTTCGATCGGGCGATCGCGTCATCGATGTCGTCGTACGGATACACACAGACGACCGGGCCAAATATTTCCGAGGTCGAGACCCGGGCGTCGCCGGGCGGGTCGTACAGTACGGTCGGGGCGTAGCACGTCTCGGAAAGGGCTTCGCCTCCGGCGAGCAACTCGGCACCGCGATCGACGGCTTCCCTCACCCACTCGGCTACGCGCTCCACTTCGGCTGGACGGATCAGGGGGCCTACTTCGGTGTCCGGACGGGTCGGGTCTCCGACCTCGAGAGCCGTCGCCGCTTCGGCGAGGCGCTCGGCCAAATCGTGAGCGATGCTCCGGTGGGCAAAGACACGCTGAACCGAAACGCAGACCTGGCCCGCGTGGTAGAATCCACCCTTGCTGATCAGGGGAAGCGCGCGCTCGAGGTCGGCGTCCTCCGCTACGAGGACCGGTGCCGCGCCTCCGTGTTCCAGGGCGCAGCGGGTGCCGGGCGCGAGCTTGGAGCGCAACATCCAACCTACACGAGCGCTGCCAATGAAGCTGAAGAAGCCCACCCTTTGGTCCGTGGCCAGAGATCCTGCGACGTCCAGATCGGTGGTCACGAGGCCCTGGCACCACTCCTCCGGTAGACCTGCCTCGCGGAGAATCGCCACGAAACGCATCGCCGACAGGGGCGTTGCCTCGGCCGGTTTGACGATGCACGGACACCCGGTAGCGACAGCCGGTCCTACCTGGTGAACGATCAGGTTCAACGGGTGGTTGAAGGCGCTGAACGCGACGACGACGCCAATGGGCTCGTGGCGGGTGAACGCCAATCGGTTCGCCGACGCGGCATTGAGTCCCATCGGGATTTCCTCGCCGTGCTGAGTGCGCAGAAATTCTACACACTCGTGCACGCCGTCGACGGCCCGGTCCACCTCGACCCGCGAATCGATGAGTGGCTTTCCTCCCTCCCGCGCGGCTTCGACCGCTAGCTCCTCTCGTCGCTCCTGCATGATGGCGGCGGCGCGCCTCAGAATCTCGATCCGGCGGGCCGGGCTGAGCCACGCGTCCCTGTCGCGGAAGAGTCGGTAGGCCGTGTCCAGCGCCTTCTCCACGACCCGCGCTCCTCCTCGCTCTACGGTAGCGATCAGGCTCCTATCGTAGGGCGCATGTACGTCCAGGAGCTCGCCGTCCGGCGTAGCGCCCGGAACCATGAGCGGGAAATGCTCAGGCATACTCCTGTCTCCAGTTGTCGGGCCGCCCCCACCGCGCTACATGGAGCAGACCAAATTCCCCAGCTTCTCCGTCAGTTTCATGTTCTCTGAGTAATCCACAGGACAGTCGATGATCACGACCGTGTCGTCGGCGATGGCCTGCTTCAGCGTAGGCACCAACTCGTCGGCGGTTTCCACCCGATAGCCCTTGGCCCCGAAGCTCTCCGCGAACATCACGAAGTCGGGATTGTTGAAGTCGATGTGGCTGGCGCGTCCGAAGTGGCGGAGTTGATGCCAGCGGATCAGACCGTACTCGTTGTCGTTCCAGATGAGGATGATGATGGCGGTCCCAATACGCAGCGCGGTCTCGATCTCCTGGCAGTTCATCAGGAAGCCGGCGTCGCCACAAATCGCCAGCACGCGCCTGTCGGGGAACACCCGATGGGCCGCGATCGCCCCCGGCAGTGCGAAGCCCATCGAGCAGAATCCGTTGGGGATCAGACAGGTATTGGGCTCGTGGCACTGGTAGTGGCGTGCGATCCACATCTTGTGGGCACCGACGTCCGACAGCACGATGTCAAGCGGCCCCATTACCCGGCGCACGTCCCAGAGAACCTTCTGGGGACGGATGCTGCCCTCGGTGTCATCGTCCGCGTGGAGCGCCAGCTCCTCGAGCATGTCGCGGCGCGCCGCTTTCTGGGTCGTCTGGTCGAAATGGATCGGCTCCGCCTTCACCCGCTCGTTCAGGGCCCACAGCGCGTGGGCCACGTCCCCGACCACATCCACCTCCACCGGAAAATGGGCGTCAATCTCGGCCGGCTGGAAGTCGACGTTCACGATGCGCGTATTGCGGTCGGGATTCCAGAGCCGCGGAGGGTATTCGACCATGTCGTAGCCGACGCAGATCACGACGTCCGCGGCGTCCATTGCGCACATCATGATGTCCTTGCTCTGCAATCCCACGGTGAACAGACACTGCTCGGAATCCATGTCGACACAGCCCTTGGCCATGAAGGTGCTGACGACGCCGATGCCGGTGAACTCTGCGAAGCGACGCAGCTGCTTGCTGGCCCGCTTCCGGACACAACCGTTTCCGGCCAGGATGATCGGGCGTCGCGCCGACTGGATGACGGCCAGCGCCCTGTCGAGCGCCTTGTCGCCGGGAACCGGTCGGCGCGTCTTCACGACGGGCAGAGGCGCGCCCACCGCGTCCGCCGCAGCGACGTCTTCCGCCAGCTCGACATGGCAGGCACCCGGCTTCTCGGTCGTCGCCAGCTTGAACGCCTTGCGCAGGATCTCGGGAATGTTGTCGGGGTGGAGCACCGCCTGGGCCCACTTGGTGACCGGATCGAACATGGCCACCACGTCCATGTACTGGTGACTCTCCTTGTGCTGCCGCTGGCTATCGGCCTGACCCGTCAGTACGACCAAGGGAGCGCGATCCATGTTGCTGTCGGCCACACCCGTGATGAGGTTCGTCGCGCCGGGTCCCAGCGTCCCCAGACACACACCGGCTTCGCCCGTGAGTCGCCCGTGGACCTCCGCCATGAAGGCGGCTCCCTGTTCGTGGCGCGTCAACACGAACTCGATGGACGAGTCCTCCAGCGACATCATCAAGTCGGCGTTCTCCTCGCCGGGAACTCCGAAGATCTGACGCACACCCTCGTTCTCGAGGCATCGGACAAAGAGATCAGAAGCCTTCATGGGTTCATTCCGTCCAAGGGCAGACCGGATCGAGACCGCCGTGGTGCAATAGCCTAGCCGAGGAAAATCTCGGGGAGAGGAGCCGAAGCTTTGCTACGCGACGCTGACCACGTCCCCAGACCAAAGCATCCAGAGCTCGAAGCGCGGCGTGTAGTCGAGCGCCAGGGCCTCGCGCAGCGCCCAGCGCAGGTAGCGCACTTCCCGCGACTCTCCGCGCGCGAAGTCCCGGGGCAGCTCCGGTGCCTGGCCGCCGCACGGTGGCGCATCAGCCTTCGGCTGTGCATCCTGGTTGACCCGCTGCGAATGGCCGGGAGGGCCCGGCAGTAGAAATCCGTCGCCCCCTGTTGCACGGCCCTCGGTCGCGGGGGCGAGCGCCACGCAGGCGTTGGCCCCGCCGAAGCCCAGCGACGTGGTGAGTGCCGCGCGTATGCGCGCCGGCCGGCTCGCGCCGGATGCCACGAGCAGGCCGG
>JADFRS010000158.1 GCA_022561145.1 Gemmatimonadota bacterium | reverse complement strand
CCGATCACCCTTCTAGTGGACTGGCGGTCGGCTAGCAGCAGCGAAAGTGCTCGAATGGGGAGTGATCCATGCCCATGCGGATGTGCCACTCGTGGAAACCCTCGTACAAGAGGGGCAGCAGCTCCAGCGTGTAGTAGCTCGACGGGTTTTCGATCCCCATCATCTCCGAGAAGACCAGGAGCATGAAGAGGTCGTCCTCATCTCGGCGCTCCCGCGCGAGCGCCCCGCGGTGACGGACCTCGTAGAACTCTCTGACGAGCTCCCCAGCCCGCGCCAGCCGTTCACGCCACCCCACCCACGACCTCCTCCCGCTCAGACGGTGGATCCCCCAGCGCGGCATACACCTTGGCGGGGTCGGGCCACCGCCCCCGGGCCAGGAGGCGTCCGTTCACGACGACCGTATTCACCTTGAGGCGGAACAGCGTGCGCAGCGCGTCCAGAATGCCGACGTGGTGGGCGCGCGCGTCACGCAGAAGCAGGGCGATGACGGAAATGAGGTTTCGTGGATCCACCACCGTGATCTCGAGCGCGGCGCCGTAGCGCGAGCGGAGGTCTCGGTACAGGGGCCCCATGGCCTCCATCGCCGCGCGTCGCTCGGGGAAACACCGCTCTCCCCGTTGCAGCAGGAAGTCTCCCTCCAACCGTCCGCAACATCCGGAGGAGGACATCTGGGTTTCCCACTCCCGGATCAGTATGACGCTCGGCCGGGCGATCGCTTCCGTATTTCGCATGATTCGTTTCTACCGCGCCAGCGCGCCGGGGTTCACCCGGCGTGCTCGCGCGCCTTCCGTAGCGCGCCCAGCGACTCGAGGGCCACCCAGATCGTGGTCGCGAGGATCACGACGTCGAGCGTGACCAGGAAGTAGCTGCCCAGCTCCCAGAAGGCCCGGAGCTGCCAGAGCAGCGCGAACACCGTCATGGCGAGGATGAAGACCATGGGGGCAAGCGTATAGATCGTAGGCCGCCCCTTCTTGAGAAGGAAGACGCTCAGTACGAGCAGCGTGAGTCCGGCCAGGAGCTGATTGGTGGTGCCGAACAAGGGCCAGATGACGAGGCCCCCCGTTCCGGCTCCACCCCCCGCTCCGAAGGCCAGGACCAGGCAGCTGCCAACCGCCAAGCCGGTGGACAGCCCCTTCCCCGTGAGCGCCGGGATATCGTAGATCGTCCCCCACTCCTGAACGATGTAGCGCTGCAGCCGGACCCCCGTGTCCATCGTCGTGGCGGCGAAGAGGATCGCCATTACCGCCAGGAGCGTCTCGCCGTACTCGATCGGTAGCCCGAGACCAGCAGCGAGGATGCCCCCGCCGCCTTGCACGAACGCCAGCAGTCCTCCCGAAGCGAACGAGGTGTAGTAGCTCTGCCAGTCCACCTGCGTAGCAAAGCCCGCAGTGCACGCGATGATCGCCGCTAGGGCCAGGGCGCCCTCGCCCACCGTGCCCAGGAAGCCCACGAAGCGTACGTCCTGCTCGTTGTTGATCTGCTTCGAAGTCGTCCCCGACGACACCAACCCATGGAAGCCGGAGATGGCGCCGCAGGCAATCGTCACGAAGAGCAGCGGGATCATGGGCGGTACGTCGTCCGGGAGCGACGCGTTGATGGCCGGCGCCACCACGGTCGGGTTCGCAAGCAGAACCGCCAGGAAGAAGATGCCCAGCCCGATGAAGAGCTGGAGGCCGTTGATGTAGTCGCGAGGCTGGAGGAGAAGCCAGACCGGGAGCAGCGAAGCGACGGCGGCGTATGCGAACAGGACGAGGACCCACATGCTCGGTGCGCCCAGCCCGAGGACGGTTTCCGGAAGGGTCAGCGGTAGCGCGACGCCCACGAACATCGATCCGTACAGGAGCGCGACGCCGATGATGGAAGGCCACAGGAGCGGGACGCCCTTACGGTAGAGCAGGTAGCCGATGGTGATCGCGACGCCGATCACGAACCAGGCCGGGATCACGCTGCTCGGGAAGCTCACGAAGAGCCCGGCGATGATGATGGCGAACACGGCGTTCACCATCAGGAGCAGCAGGAAGATGACGATCATGAAGAGGGAGCGAGCCCTCTTTCCGACCACCACCTCGGTGAGAGCCCCAATGGATTTGCCTTCGTTGCGCACGCTGGCCCAGAGGGCTCCGGCATCGTGGATTCCCGCAAAGAACACCGTCCCCAGCGTGACCCACAGAAACGCGGGCAGCCAACCCCACACCACGGCTATCGCGGGGCCCACGATGGGCGCGGCGCCGGCGACGGAGGTGAAGTGGTGTCCCCACAGGACCCACCGGTTGGTGGGCACGAAGTCCACCCCGTCCTCCAGGGTGTGGGCCGGCGTCCGGAAGTCCGAACTCAATTGGAAGACTCGCTCCGAGATGAAGCGCGAGTAGAAGATGTAGCCCACCGTGAACGCCCCGAGCCCAATGGCCATGAGCAGAATCGCGCTCATCTATTTCTCCGTCCCGATCGTGGTCCCGTCTCGTCGAGCCCGGCGGACTTCCCGGCCCGACGTGGGACTCCCGCGTGTGGGAGCCGGGGCATTATCCGGGACTGGCGGCAGTCGCGCAAATCGGGGCTACGAGCGAAGGGGTCTCGCGGTAGTGGACGAAGGACCCTTGCACGGTGCCGCTTCAGGTCGTACGCTGTCGTTGAGGCTCTCTATGAGAGTCCCGACTTATCGCCCATCCATCGGTGGTCGTGCGGCGTAGAACGCATGACAAGGTGGTCCTGACTGATGTGTGTACCCTCCCGGCTCTGGCTGTACGCTGCCCGCTCTATGCGGCGAGGCCGGCTTGTGGGGTCCACCCTCGAGACGGAGGAGTGACCATGTATCGATTTATCCGTTTGCGTATGACACTAGCTCTGGGGGCGCTGGCAGCCGTGCTGCTTTTCGCGCCGCCCGATCTCGCGGCCCAGGGCGGTTCGATAACCGGTCGAGTCAGCGACAGTCAGACCGGCAACCCGGTGGCCGCGGCACAGGTCTTCATCGCGGAGCTTGACTTGGGCGGGCTGACACGGCAGAACGGCTCGTACCTCCTCCTCAACGTACCCATCGGAACGCATACCCTGACGGTCCAGCGGATCGGGTACCGCACGGTCACCGTGCAACTGACGGTGGCGGCTGGCGAGACGATGGCGCAGGACTTCCAGATCACGGAAGAAGCGCTCAGCCTCGACGAGATCATCGTTACCGGAACGCCGGGCGGTACTCAGCGGCGGGCCATCGGGAACACGGTCACCACGGTGGACGTGAGCGACATCGTCCAGAACGTGGCGATCTCGAACATGCAGGACCTGCTGTCCGGACGAACCCCCGGCCTCCAGTTCGCGCGACTGAGCGGAAACGTGGGGACCGGCTCGCCGATCACGATCCGGGGCGTCGGAAGCTTCAGCTTCACGCGCAATCAGCCCCTCGTCTACGTGGACGGCGTCCGGGTCAACAACGACCCGGAAGCGGGCCCCAACCTCGGTAGCGGCGACAACGTGAACGTGCTCGACGACTTCAACCCCGAGGACATCGAGAGCATCGAGATCATCAAGGGACCGGCGGCGGCGAGCCTGTACGGAACCGAGGCGTCGGCCGGTGTGATCCAGATCATCACCAAGAAGGGACGCGAGGGCGCCCCCCAGTTCAACTTCTCGATCAAGCAGGGGACCAACTACCTGAGGGATCCAGCCGGGAGGCTGGGCGGCATGTTTACGTGCCCGACGGACCCGAGCCCGGGTCCGACGGACTGCTCCACCGAAGCGGACCTCGTGGGCTACAACATGTACAACGAGGCGAACCGGTATATCAGGGAGGGATACTTCCCCTGGCCTACCGAGAACCTCTATCAGAACGGTCTCAGCCAGAGCTACAACGTGGACGTGCGCGGAGGCACGCAGTCGATCCGTTACTTCCTCTCGGCCAATTACGAGGAGGAAGAGGGCATCGTCTGGTACAACAAGGACGAGACGTTCAGGATCCGAGGCAACGTGGGCGTAGTCTTCTCGGACAAGTTCTCGCTCGACATGTCCACAGGGTTCGTGGACGGCTACACGAGGTTCGCGGCTCCGACCATCTCCGACGGCGGACTCTGGCAGGACCTGCTCTGGTCCAACGGCTTTTATCTGGACCGCGTCAATCCGTTCGACGGGTCCACGAGCTCGCGCGCCAACGCCCGTCTCGGTGGCTTCCAGGAGCACCTGCCTTCGGACGTGGCCGACATCGAAGCGACGCGGGACTACACGCGCTTCACGGGGTCCGCGACGCTGAACTTCCAGTCCGGTGACTTCGATTTCGCGGGTATCACGTCTTCGCTCACGCAGCGGCTCGTCGTCGGGATCGACAAGGGCTGGGACACCAACCGGAACCTGTTCCCATTGGAAGCGGGCCCCGTGCCGGAGAACTTGACCGACTTCAAGGACACTTGGGCGTCGGTGTACTCCGAGACGGTGGACGGGACGATGGTATACGAAAGACCCGTGCAGACGAATCTCAGCTTCGATTACTCGCTCACGCTGGACACCGACGTGAGCGATGCGTGGGGGCTCAAGTCGTCGTTCGGAGCCCAGTACTACGCGGACGAACAGGACTTCTTCGCCAGCAACGGAACCGGCTTCGCTTCGCCGTTGTCGACCACGATCAACCAACTGTCCCCCTCCACGATCACCACCCGCTACGCGCTCGTCCAGAACAGGTCCCTGGGCTTCTACGTCCAGGAAGAGGTGAGCTGGAACGGTCGGATCTTCGTGGTCGGCGCGATACGCTTCGACGACAACTCGACGTTCGGCGTTGACGCTCCGGCGCAGAAGTACCCGAAGGTCTCGGGCACGTGGGTCGTGTCCGAGGAAAGCTTCTGGAACTTCGACCTGCTCAACTCGCTCCGCGTGCGCGGGGCGTGGGGGCAGGCGGGTCGCCAGCCGTCCGCCACCTCCGGCCAGAACATCTACCGGGCGATTCCCGGGCCGGGCGGGACCGCGGCCATCCGGCCGTCGAGCCCGGGCAACCCGGGCATCAAGCCTGAGGTGAGCACCGAGCTCGAGCTGGGCTTCGATGCTGCGCTGTTCAATGATCGCATCTCGGCTGAGGTCACCCATTACTGGCGGAAAGACGAGGACGCGCTGCTCTCGATCGCGATACCGTCGAGCTTCGGCTTCCCGGGCTCGGTCTCGACGAACCTGGGCCGCATCGACAACTGGGGCTGGGAGGCGATCGTCGGCGCCCGGGTCTACGAGAACTCAGCCTTCTCGTTCGACCTCGACCTCGCGGCCGACTACACGAACAACAAGATCATCAGCCTGGGTGCCTACCCGGGCACGACGCGCATCGCGCTCGGCCTGCCGTATCCCAACCACAACGAAGGCGACATCGTGGTGGCCGCGCGCTTCGATCCCGACGGCGACCGCAGGAACCCGTTCGGCCAGAGGATGAGCGCGGAGTGCGACGAGGGCATCAGCTTGGCTCCTGAGGGCGCCGCGGATCCGGACAAGTGGGGCCGTATCGAGGGCGGCGCCGTTCTGCCCTGCGGAGACATTCCGAACCAGAACATCTACGTCGGCCGGTCGTTCTTTACGAACACCTTCAGCGTGGCACCCAGAATCAGCCTGCTCGACAACCAGCTTCAGATCTTCGCGCTGGCCGAGGGCAAGTACGGCAAGACGCACACCGATAACGGCGGGCAGTGGGGCCACGTCTACAACAATACGAAGGCTTCCAGGCTCGAGAACGACCCGATTTGGTCGTACAGCGATGAGCTCAACCCCGGGGGCAGTTTTACCCGCACGAAGTCGTACTTCGACGCGGACTTCTGGAAGCTCCGTGAGGTAGGTGCGCGCTTCACGTTGCCGCAGGCGTGGATCGAGGGCATGGGCGCTTCGCGTGCTTCCTTGGCGGTTTCGGCCAGAAACCTGTGGACGATCTGGCAGAGGCAGGACAACATCTACGGGCAGTCGATCGCCGATCCCGAGTACGGCACGTCTTCTCTCTCCGGAACCAGCAACTACTGGGAGACCCCACCGCTCACGAGCTTGAACGTGACGTTGCGGGTGACGTTCTGATGAGGACGATGACAGGGAAGAGATGGGGGAAGGTCACCGTGGGCCTCAGCCTCGGCCTGTCGCTCGGCGCGCTGAGCGCCTGTGACGAGCTGCTGGAGGTGAGTTTGCCCCACCTGCTCACGGATGCCGCGATCGAGGGGCAGGCGACAGCCGAGACGCAGGTCAACTCGGCGATCGCGCTCTTCGAGTGCGGATATACGGCCTTCGGGCTCATGGGGATGGGCGCCGAGGACACCATGCAGTCGATCGCGGGCGTGGCGGGCGGCATGCACGTGTACGACAACACGCCCGACACAGGTAGCTGTGACTCGAGCTCGTCGAGCGATAGCTGGTTCGACCAGATCATGGGCACCAGGGCCATGCTCACGACTTCGCCGGACCGACTCGTCGCCACGGCGACCGGTGCCGGGAGAGGCGTCTACGACCGGATGCAGGACGAGTGGGAGCTCGGTGCGCCCGGAGAGAGGCTCTCGGCGATCGCCGCGATCTACGTGGCGGCCAGCCTCGGCCACATGGGGGAGTTTCTGTGCGAGGCGGCTATCGACGGTAGCGACCTCTTGACGCCAACCGACATGCTCAACATGGCCGAGAGCTGGATCACGAACAACGCGCTCGGGCATATCGCCAGCTTCGGCGACTTTGCGATGCCGCACGGCATCGCGAGCAGCGCCACGAGCATGGCGATATCCATGCGGGCGCGGTTCCGTTGGGCGAACGGCAATCTGTCGGGCGCCGCGGCCGACGCCGCGACCATTCCCCAGGGCTTCACGGCCTGGGTGACACGAGAGCAGGGGGCCACGCGGAGGAACAAGATCTACCACTCCGCCACGGAGGTGGGTTTCTCCGGCATGCTCGGTATCAACACGTGGTGGAACCCGGCGATCCGACGGCCCAACCCGGCGACGGGCCAGGCGTGGCCCGATCCCATCCCGTTCACGGGGTACTTCTTCTTGGGCATCATGCCCGACGGACGGGCTCTCGAAGCCGGCAACCTTCCGGTCGTGTGGGCGCAGGAGGAACGGGACGCCAATGGCGATCCGATCTCGACCGGCAATGGCGCGGTGGCGGACAGCCGGGTCCAGCACCACATACAGCCGATCCAGGGCCCGGTGCCGGAGGAAGTGCCTGACAAGTACTCGGCGAACGACGATGACATCGCGTACTCGAGCTGGAAGGAGATGCGGCTCATCGAGGCCGATTTCGCGCACTCGACCGGGAACCTGCAGGGTGCCATCGACTTGGTGAACATTCTCCGGACGCACAGCGGCTTGCCGCTCATTTCGGGGGCGTATCAGACGACGCTCTTGGCCGACGGCACCGCGGTCCGCTCCATGCTCATGGAGGAGAGGAGGAGGGAGTTCTTCGCCGGAGGAGCACGCTACTGGTCGACGAAGATCCAGAACACGGACATCCTCTGGTTCCCGCGGCGCCAGGGAGACACGCCGTTCCAGGGCTACGCCTTGTTGGGCGCGGTACGCCAACTGTTTGCCGGCGACGAGTACGAGCAGAACCAGCATTTCATCGACCGGGGTGGCTTGGATGCTCGGGGCACCGGCTGTGCAGCCAACGAGGCTCCGAAGTTCAACTGACCGGACGGCAGCTAGTCTGAGCGGCCTGACGAAACGGGTCCGGGGGCAACGCCCCCGGGCCCGTTTTGCGCGTGTGTGCGCGAAGTCGACCGGTTTGCGGTTACTGCCAGAGCCGAGTAGTCGGATGGAACGCCGCCCAGGCGCCCCAGAAGGCCGTATGGGTCCGTTCGATCGGTAGCAGGCGGGCTCCCTCCAGGGGACCGGAGACGGCCCGACCCTCGACGGTCCAGCGGCTCCCGGTCCCCTCGTCCTCGAACCCCGAGGGCGTGGCACGCAGAGTCAACCGCTCTCCACCCTCCGTCACGGGCCGAAAGGCCGTTCCGCCCTGGGCTTCATCGCTCCACAGCACGAGCGCGGCGTTGCCCTCGTAGACGAAGTCAACGACCTGGAAGGATCCCTCCCGGTCCGTCAGCGCTCCGAAGGGGAAGGCGATGCCCGCATCCGAGGCGGTCGGGGGAAGGCCCACGACCCTTTCCTTCGAGAACCGCCTCCGGTCCAGCGGCGGCATGGTCGTGGCGGCCCTCCAGTACGGCTCGGTCTCCCGGTAGTTGCCGTAGGGATAGCCGAGCCTGTCGTATTCGAAGAAGATGGGATCGAAGCCCTGGTCCTGGGCGAGCACGCGCGTGGACGGGTGGAGCTCGACCCAGTGGGCCCACTCCATCTCGACGAAGGGGTGCTGGGCGAGCTTCGCTCCGATCCCCGAGCCACAGCGAGCCTCCGCGAGCATCTGGGGCCAGAGGGCTTCGTCGGGCCCGCGCCGATCGAAGAGCACCAGGTTGTTCATGAAGGTGAGGCCCGAGACGCCGAGGGTGGCGCCGCCGACCGACTCGCGATCGAAGACCAGGGACGAGCCGGTGAGGGGGCAGTACGTGATGGCGAGCTGCGGCCCGCTCGGCCCGCCCGGCTCGAGGTTCACGACCTCGTGGTGCCACAGAATGTTGTGGGGGATGGCGTACACCAGTCCGAAGACCTGGATGCCGATGACCCGTGTGTCGGGATCCAGATAGGCCGGTATCGACTCATCGGCCCGCACCCACCGCGGGTTGTCGAGAGATTGGATGCCGCCTCGGGCCGCGGCCGCGATGAGGAAGTCGACGTTCAGGTCGCACCCTTCGAAGCGCGGCGCGTCTCCGGGGTCCTGGAGATCGATCGGAGACTCCACTTGGCAGGCAGCGAGTCCCACGACGGCGAGGCCCACCTGAACGGTGCGTCGGGCGGAAGCGAGGACCGCTCCCGTCGCCCGCTTCATCTCCTTAGGCATCGTCCTGTCCTGGCGGCTTCGCGCCGCGCCGCGGGATCGGGCGCGGGATCGGAGAGGGACCGGCCTGGCAAACCCCCCCGTAATCTCGAATCGGCGAGAGGGAGGCGCGGTTCCCTCTCGCTGACGACTACCAGGGAAAGGCGACAGAGAAAGTTACGGATCTCGATACGGATATGCCCTGTTCGCGGGCGGCGCGAAACACGACGACCTCGTTGAACAGCGCTAGCGCAAACTCGTCCAGGTCGAGGCGTCCGCTGGACTTGCTGATCTCGGCAAACTCCACGGAGCCTCTCTCATCGATCCAAAGCGTCACGCTGACCGACCCCGTCGCCGCGGGATCCAGTGTCCCCCGCCTGTAGCTTCGCTTCAAGAACGCCTCGACCTCCGTCGGATTCCGCACCAGCACCCACACCTCCGGCGTCAAGAGAGCGAGCCGGGGGCGCAGCGCCGCCAATCGGTCGAGGTCCAGTGAGCTCAGCTCGGGCGACGACGGCGGGTCCGGCGTCGAGACCTCGACGCTGATCGCGGGGAGCCGTCCGTCGCTCGCGACAGCACCGGGGTTGGTAGCTTCGCGATCTGCCTCGGC
>JADFRS010000157.1 GCA_022561145.1 Gemmatimonadota bacterium | reverse complement strand
CGTCCGGGACTGGTGTACGCGGCGACGTACCGACACGATGCGGATGAGGCCCGAGGCCTCACGATTTCCTACGGGGCCCGGGTCGAGCGCGAAGAGTTGAAGGTGGACCTGACGGGCGATTTCACGAGTGAGAGCGACTTCGACCGAAACAGTGCATCCGGATTCGCGGAGATCGTCGCCCGTCCCTCACAGCGGCTGACCCTCCTCTTCGGAAGCCGATGGGAGAAATACGAGGAGCTGGACTCCGAGATCACGCCGAGAGCCAGCGCGGTGGTGGAAGCGATCCCAGGAGTGCTCTCCCTCAGCGCCGCTTGGGGGCAGGCCTACAAGGTGCCCAATTTGCAACAACAGTTCGACGACAACCCCTTCTTGGCCTCGAACCCCGACCTGAAGCCGGAGACGAGCGAGAGTTGGGAGGTCGGCATCGATCTCACCTCACGGGACCGGCGCGCCACCGTGAGCGTGACGTTCTTCGATCAGGACTTCGAAAACCTGATACGCGAGGTAGCTCAGGAAGGCTCCACCAAGCAGATCAAGCGCAACCTGGGCGCCGCCAAAGCGAGGGGGGTCGAGTGGAGCGTTCGCGTCCGGCCGTCACGCCATTGGACGGCGGGCACGGAGGGCGCTTGGGTGGAGACCAAGATCCTGGACAACACCGGACTCTCCGGTGACGAATTCCCGGTCGGCGAGGAGCTACCCTTCCGGCCCGACGTGGTCGGGAGTGTCTTCGTGGACTTGGCGCCCCATCCGCGGTTCAACGCTCACGTCCGGGTCACCCGGTACGGGGAGCAGACCGTTCTGAGGGAGCGCTTCAGCGGGCTGAGGGAGGACATCGACTCCTACGTCCTCACCAGCCTCGTGCTCAACTATCAGGCATCGAGCCGCCTCACCCTATACAGCCGGGTCGGTAACCTGTTCGATGTGGACTACGAGACTGCGTTCGACCGCAGGGGAGTGCCCGTAAACGCGGTGGTGGGGTTCAAGATCACGAACTGAAGTGGGTGGGCCGGGGGCCGCCCACCTGTTCACACGGTGCTGTGTTGGGCATCGAAACAACCGTGCTTTTCTTGATGACCTCAATCAAACGTTCGCGCGCCTCCTTGTGTTTCGCCGGAATGCCCAAGCGCTCGACATTCAAATGGATGTTACCGCACGATTCCGTCGAGGGTTGTGGTGCCGTTCGCTTACCTATTAGCTTGTGGTGGCGAACGATAACATACGGAGCGATTCATGGTCATCGGAACCGTCACGGAACTCGGCATGCGCGTGCGGGAGCGCCGTGAAGAGTTAGGCATGTCCCAAACCATGCTGGCTGACCGGGTACGCACCACCCGGCAGTGGATCAGTTACCTCGAGCGCGGCAAGCAGACCACCGAGGTGGGGATGGTCCTCGACACACTCCGAGCCCTCGGCCTGATTGTGGACGTTCGTACTCGCGATCCGAAATCCTGATGTCTCACTTGTGTATCCTCCTGGAGGGCCGAGTCGTCGCGATGGCGACGCAGGATACGAAGGGCAGCCTTTCTCTGACCTATGAGGATGATTGGCGAGAATCGAAACATGGGTACCCAATCTCACTCTCGATGCCCCTCGCCCGCCGGGCACACGGTGACGACTTCCTTCGGCCCTTCCTCGAGGGACTCTTACCGGACAATGCCCAGATACTCGAGAAGTGGGCCCGGCGCTTTTCCGTAAGTGCTCGTAACCCTTTTGCTCTGCTCAGACACGTCGGAGAGGATTGCGCCGGCGCCATCCAACTCGTCGCCCCCGAGTCCATCGAAGACGTCCTTGCGCGAAACGGGAGGGTCGAGTGGCTGTCAGAGGATGAAATCGCATCGCGCCTAGCTGGGCTCAGAGAGGACAGTTCGGCGTGGCGGAGCCCCGGGGATCCCGGAGCTTTCAGTCTGCCCGGAGCGCAAGCCAAAACGGCCCTGCATTTGGCTGACGGCCGTTGGGGCGTGCCGAGTGGGGCGACGCCGACGACCCATATTCTGAAACCACCTCTCCCGGAGTTCGACGGGTTCGTCGAGAACGAGCACCTCACCCTGGAACTGGCCCGGGCGTGCGGTCTTCCTGCGGCCCGTTCACAGGTGATAGGCTTTGGCGATGAACTTGCGATCGTGGTCGAGAGATTCGATCGAGTGGTCCTCGACGGCGAGGTCCGGCGAGTCCACCAGGAGGACTTCTGTCAGGCGCTGAGCATTGCACCGATCTACAAGTACGAGGCCGAGGGGGGACCCACAGCTGCCGACCTGATTCGGGTCCTACACGAGCGGGCGAGCGATGCGCGGAGAGACGTCTCCCGCATCATAGACGCATTGATCTTCAACTGGCTGGTTGGGGGCACTGACGGACACGCAAAGAACTATTCGGTCACCATAGCCGCGCAAGGGTTGGTCGAGTTGTCGCCACTCTACGACTTGGCTACAGCCGCCCCCTACCCCTTGGAGGTTCCATGGCCAAAGATGAAGCTCGCGATGAAGCTGGGTGGTGAGTATCGAATGAAGTACATACGCCCGCGGCACTTGGATCGGCTCGGAGACCTTGCGGGTCTTTCAGATGGTGAACTGGTGGCACGTGCGCAGGATCTCGGCGAGCTGATGCTCGACCGGGTGTCGGAAGGCCGGGACGAGGGGATCCGACGGGGCCTCGACGAGGCATCCGTGACTCGCTGGTCGAACTCATTGGCCGAGCACGTCCCGCGCTGCTTGGGCCTATTGTGATTCGTGGACACCTGGGTGGGCGCACTCGAGATAAACTACCTCCTGTAGACCATCCGCAGCCCCCGAAAGTCATCGGCGCGGCCCATGCGCTCACCCTCGGGAAGGAGGGGCTCCCAGTCGGGGTTCGCCTGCTTTCCCATGGCTTCGACCCAGGCGTCCTCTAAGGGCGTGAAGTCACGGTTGCGGATCCTCTCGCACCACCGCCGGATCATCGGTGCCGCAATCGCCGCACGCCGAGGCGAATATCCTGCCCGAGACCCATCATCTCCCCCTCACATCTCTCTCGAATCGCGTTCGCAGCACACCCGAGCACGTAGCGCAACAGGACTCCGGCCCCCGCGCCCCGGCGTTGCAGCACGAAAAGCTCCGCCTCCCATTCCTCGACCCATTCGTCGCGATCGACCCTTGGAACCACACGCCCCGCGGCTTGCAGGAGCCATCGACACACACGGATCAGGCGGTCGCGCGGCCAGACGTCGGGCGTCATCGACCCTCCGATGCCAGCGAGCGGTCAGACTCTGCTGGCATGAGCACGCGGAAGTGGGTGACCGCGGCCTCGAGTGCGACCTCCCCGGACCGCGTAAGCCCATAATACCTCCGCCTGGGTCGGCGCTCACGCTCGGCCACCAGCGGCTTCTCCCAACATCCCTCGATATGCCCGCGTCGCTCCAGCCTTCGCAGGATCTTGTAGACCGTGCCCCCGGACAGCCCCGTTTCCGCCATGATGTCGGCACCGTAGAGTTGGCCCCGTCGTACCGCATTCAGAACACTCGCAGTCACATATCCCATAGAGCGCGGCATCTTTCCTCCATGACCGGATCACTTGATAACAGTGTCATCTAGTGGACAGTGATACCATATCATCTCAGCGCCATCAGAGCAAGCGCGCACATGAACCCGACCGGTACCCAACTCGAGGGCGGTTGGGGAGCGGCGTATCTCACGGCGTCTTACCAACCTGACGTACAATCTCATAAACGCGTACATATATTACAAGATAGTGCCTTTTATAGGACTTACTATTGACAAGAGATCTAATAAGCACCAATATATAGAGAATAATATCTGCGATAATAAGATATTAGGCCTATGCTTTTCATTCCACGAAACGCCCACGAAAGCCTCGCGCTCAACAAAGCGTACCAGCGTGGAGCCGTCCTCCGTGTGGCGAGAGGCATCTACACCAACGATTTCGATACATCGCCGGCGGAGATCGTAGGCGAGCAACTCCTCGCCATCCTTGGCGCTGCGTACCCGCATTGGTACGTGTCACACAGCACGGCGGCCCTTCGTAGGGCCGTATCCGGAGTTGCCTTCTTGTCTGGGCCCAAGCGGACTCGGACCTCGATACGGCTTCCGGGTGTGGAAGTGAAGCGACTGCCGGCGCTTCGACATCCCGAGACGGTCGTAGTGCGCCTCGACCAACGCATCGCTCGTGGGCTGAGTGCGAAACCATCCGAGGCCGAGATGCGGGTGAGTTCGCCTCTTCAGACCGTATTCGAGGTCTTGAATCGAGATGCTCGTCAACCGGAGCGAAGTCTGCAAGACGACGTCGTACGCGAGTTGATCGGGGAGCTGTCTGAGACAGACCGCCTGAGGGCAGAGTCCTTCGCGCGTCGAAACGGACTCGAGCAAGAGTTCGACAGATTCGAGTGGTTGTGCCGTCCTGGCCCTCGAGCTGTCCCTCCGGGCAGTGATGGACTCGACGTCTATTTCTATCACTATGAAGTGGGGCGCCTCGAGGCACTTCCCCACAGAGAGTTTCGCTTCAATTACCACCCGGAGTGGCACATCGAGCTCAGTGGTCTTCCGCTCGGAACGGAGGGACCCGCTTACGAGGGCGGTGCCCTACCGGCCTTTTGCGAGAACCTGCTTCCCGAAGGGTGGTCGGAGGAGAAACTCCGGGCGGTGCACAAGATCGACCGTGAGGACACGTTTGCTCTCCTCCGCACGACTCCCAACTACCTCAGCAACCTGACGCTGCGACCCGCGGGATTCTCGGCGGCCAGGATCGTCCTGGATTACCGGGAGACGGAGCTCGGCAAGATCTCGAGTGATCCTGCCGAGGTGATCTCAGTCGTCGAGATGATCGGAGAGGACCCCGACACACGCCAACTGTGGGAGGGGTTGCACGAGCGGGGGGCGACACGCCTTTCCGGGGTTCAACCAAAGCTGCCGGTTCATCTGGAGGAGATGAACGGGCGACTCGAGGTGGGCCTTGGAGGCCTGGGCAATACCACGACACATATTCTCAAGCTGGCATCACCCATCTACCCGGAGCTCGTGGAAAACGAATGGGCCACCATGGAGTTGGCCCGGCGAATCGGATTGCCTGTCGCTGCGGTGAGACGTGTATGCTTCCAAGAAGGAAGCAAGCTGAGGGGTCGAGGCCTCTTGATCGAGCGGTTCGACCTGCCCCAGTCGTTGGAACACCTTACGCCACTTCCGCTTCTCGAGGACGGAGCCTCACTTCTCGGCCTCTCGAGGATCGAGAAGTACCGAACCTCACTGGAGAAGGTTGCGTCGATGCTGCTCGGAGTGGGCCTCGACGCAGAGGGCATGGGGCGGTTCTTGGACCATGTGTCCTTCTCCTGGCTGGTTGGCAACGGTGACCTCCATGCCAAGAACTTGAGCATCTTGCACGAGATCCAGCCGGACCAATTCGGGCGCCCGCCCTTCGTCGTGGGCGTGCGGTACAGCCCGCTCTACGATTTGGTCAACACCCGGGTTTTTCTTCCCGGCGACTTGTTCGCTCTTTCGTTGAATGGGAAGCGGAGCAATCTGCGCTTACGTGACTTTGCAACGCTGGCCGACCGGTGTGACCTGAGTCGGGCGGTCATCAGGGACCGCGTAATCGACGTTGCGGACCGCATGTCGGATCATGTCGACGAGGTGCTGGAAAGCTCCTCTCTGAGCAGCGAGAAGGCGGAGTCATATCGCAGAATAGTCGAGGAGAATGTGCGGGGGCTCTGAGCCGCGCCAAATGGGGCCTTCCCGGCGTACTCGGTGGTGGCCAAGTTCCCCAAGGAGTACCTTGCCGCAGTGATCGAAGCCGGAAGGAGATCTGACCCTCTCATCCAGGAAGCGTACCATGAATGTCCTGACCAGACGAACCCTGGCCGTGGCAGCCGTCCTCGCCGTTGTTGGCGGGCCCGCTGAGCGCGCCACCGGCCAGGAGCCCACGGGCTTCAGAGCCGACCTCATCAGCGACCTCACCGGGGTCGAGCAGAAGTACGTGGCCCTCGCCGAGGTCCTGAGCCCGGATCAGTACTCGTGGAGGCCCATGGAAGGTGTGCGCACGGCGGGCGAAGTCTTCATGCACATCGCCGGGGCGAACATCCTCTTCCCGACCTTCATCGGCATCGAGGCCTCCGACGACATCCCCGAGGTGCTGAGGAGCGGTGGGGAGAGCCCCGAAGTGCCTGCCAAGGCGGAGGTCATCGAAGCCCTCCACGCCGCTTTCGAGCACGCGAGGAGCGCGGTGCGCGCCGTCTCGGATGAAGATCTCGATCGAACCACGACGATGTTCGGCCAGCCGAGCACGTACCGTAGGGTGCTGCTGCTCATGACGACCCACTGCCATGAGCATCTCGGACAGCAGATCGCCTACGCCCGCGCGAACGGTGTGGTCCCGCCGTGGAGCATGGGCGGCGGGTAGCCGAGAACGCGTCACGGAGGGCCGGTAAGCCCGACCAGCGCGCGCCCCGGAGGCTCCTGGTGGCCTTGGGGGCCGCCCCGGTATTGCCGAACCCCACCACCCACACTAACTACAACCCTGCACGTAGCGTCTGATGTTTCCGCGGGAACGGATTGCTCATCTCGCGCCCGCCCCCGGCTGAATACCAACCAAGGACGACACCCATGAAGACGTATCGGCTCGCGACCAGCATGGCCGCCGCCTGCCTCTCCGCCTTTGCCCTTACGCTGTCCGCTACGATCGCCGCCTCCCCCGCATCCGCCCAGGAAGAAGAGTCCGACAAATGGGACGTCGAGGGCGAGTTGGGCCCCTCCACGCCGCTCAGGTTCGACACGGAGGAAGGCACGTGGATGAACGTGGACGTGAGTCCGGACGGGAACACGATCATCTTCGACCTGATGGGCGACATCTATACGATGCCCATCGAGGGGGGCATCGCCACGCGCATCGTTGCGGGCTCGTCGTTCGACATGCAGCCGCGATTCAGCCCGGACGGCTCACGGGTGGCGTTCATCAGTGACCGGGCCGGCAACTGGAACATCTGGACCATGAACCTGGACGGCTCGGAGATGCACGAGGTGTCGACCGAGTCCAACCGTGAGGTGAACAGCCCCGCGTGGTCCCCCGACGGCCAGTACATCTTCGTGCGGAAGCACTTCGTGGACACGCGATCGCTGGGCGCAGGCGAGGTGTGGATGTACCACGTGAACGGCGGCGCCGGTCTTCAGGTGACAGAGAGGAACGGCTTTCAGAAGGACCAGGGTGAGCCTGTAATCTCGCCCGACGGAAAAACACTGTACTACAGCAAGAACGTGTGGCCCGGGGAGACGTTCCAGTACAACAAGGACCCCAACCAGACCATCTACGCCATCCTGAAGCGCGACCTCACGACGGGCGAGGAGGAAACCGTCACGCGGCGCCCAGGCGGCTCGATCACCCCACGGCTCTCGCCCGACGGCAGGACGCTGGCGTTCATCCGCAGGGTGCGGCTCAACACGGTGCTCTTCCTCAAGGACCTGCGGACGGGTGAGGAATGGCCCCTGTTCGACGGCCTCGAGCGCGACATGCAGGAGGCCTGGGCGATCCACGGCGTATACACGCAGTACTCGTGGATGCCCGACGGTAGCGCGATCGTGATCTGGGCTCGAGGGAAGATCTGGAACGTGGACGCCACCTCCGGCGAGGCCACCGAGATCCCGTTCACGGCCCACGTCGATCAGATCATCTATCAGGCCGTACGCTATCAGCAGGAAGTCGCGCCCGCCGACTTCGACGTGAAGATGCTCCGCCAGGTGACGACCTCGCCGGACGGCCGTTTTGTGGTGTACTCGGCGCTGGGCAGCCTCTACATCAAGGAGATGCCCAACGGTGCGCCCCGGCGTCTCACGCGCGACGGCGTGATCGAGTTCGCGCCGGCGTTCTCGTCGGACAGCCGCTTCATCGCGTACGGCACGTGGAGCGACGCCGCCAAGGGCCGCATCCGCGTCATGCGCAACGACGGCACGGGTGGCCGCGATGTGGTGAACACCATGGGCCACTACACCACCCCCTCGTTCTCGCCCGACGGCACCATGCTGGTCTACTCGAGCGTCGGCGGCGACTTCAACCGGGGGATCACGCACGGCGAGAACCGCGGTGTGTTCGTCGTGCCCGTGGATGGCTCGGCCCAGCCCAAGCGCGTACGGCGCAGCGGCAGTGAGCCCGCGTTCGATCACACAGGCGAGCGCATCTACGTGAACGACTTCGCGGACGGCAAGCGCAGGCTCGTGAGCCTGGACCTGGACGGCACCGACGAGGTGGTCCACTTCGAGTCGGAGAACGCCACCCAGATCGTGCCCTCACCCGACGGCAAGTGGGTCGCGTTCACCGAGCGCTTCCGGGCCTACCTGGCAGCGTTCCCGCGCTCGGGCCGCACCGTGACGCTGTCACCCGACGGCAAGGGGTTCCCGGTGGCCCGCGTGTCCGAGAACGCCGGGCTCTACCTGCACTGGTCGGGAGACAGCCGCTCGCTTCACTGGGCTTTGGGGCCCGAATACTTCACGAGAGACCTGACCGAGACGTTCGCGTTCACGCAGGGCGCCCCACCCGAGGCGGCCGAACCCGAGACGGCAGGCGTCCAGATCGGCTTCCGCCACGCATCCGACGTGCCCACCGGAGTGGTGGCCTTCCAGGGCGCCCGCATCATCACCCTGGCAGAGGGCTCGGGTGAGGACGGAGGGGTGATCGAAGACGGCACCGTGATCGTGGAGGGCAACCGCATCACCGCCGTGGGGCGCACGCGCGACGTCACCGTGCCCGAAGGGGCTCACGTGGTGGACGCCACCGGAAAGACCATCATGCCGGGCATCATCGATGTGCACGCCCACGTCGGGAGCGAGGGCGGCGGCATCACCGCTCAGGCCAACTGGGCGTTCATGGCCAACCTGGCGTTCGGCGTGACCACGTCGCACGACCCGTCGAACAACACCGAGATGGTGTTCACCAACTCCGAGATGATCCGGGCCGGCCTCAAGCTGGGGCCCCGGCTCTTCTCCACCGGCACGATCCTCTACGGCGCCGAAGGCAGCTTCAAGGCGATCGTGGACGACTACGAGAGCGCAGCGAAGCACCTGCAGCGCATGAAAGCGGTAGGCGCGTTCAGCGTGAAGAGCTACAACCAGCGCCGGAGGGACGCGCGCCAAATGATCATCAAGGCGGCGCGCGAGCTGAGGATGATGGTGGTGCCCGAAGGCGGCTCGCTGGTCTACGTGAACATGTCGATGGTGCAGGACGGCCACACGGGCGTGGAGCACTCGCTGCCCGTGCCGGTGGTCTACAACGACGTAGCGCAACTGTTCGGCCAGAGCGGGACGGGCTACACGCCCACCCTGGTGGTGGGCTACGGAGGCCTGTCGGGTGAGTACTACTGGTACGAGCGCACCAACGTGTGGGAGAACGAGCGTCTGCTCACCTTCGTGCCGAGGGACGTCGTGGATCCGCGCTCGAGGCGCCGAATCATGGCCGCGGGCGACGACGACTTCAACCACGTGCTGATCGCCGAGGGGGCCAAGGCCATCCTGGACGCCGGCGGCATCGTGAGCCTGGGCGCCCACGGCCAGATGCAGGGCCTAGGCGCTCACTG
>JADFRS010000156.1:2702-9575 GCA_022561145.1 Gemmatimonadota bacterium | reverse complement strand
CCGGCTTCGACGACCTCCGATTTATTGTCTCCGGCTCGTTGGGCAGAGACTACTACAACAATGCCAGGATTCTCGCACTGATGTCGCGGCAACGAACGCTGAACTTTCGGCCGGGAGAGGAATATGGCTATACAGGTCTCGGGTATATCGTGCTGGCGGAGATCGTCAAGCGGGTCACCGGCACATCGCTGCGCGAGTTCGCCGAGGAGAACATCTTTGGTCCGCTCGGCATGGCCAACACCCGCTATGACGACAACTACCGGACGGTTGTCAAGAATCGCGTGCAGAGCTACCGACCAGGACCGCAAGGTGGTTGGCGGCGTTTACTCAGGAACACCGACCATGTGGGATCGGGCGGTCTCCTGAGCACCGCTGAAGATCTTCTGCGCTGGAACCGAAACTTCGACGACATGACGGTGGGGGGGCCGGACTTCATCGAGCTCATACTGACGCGTGGTACCTTGAACAACGGTGACACGCTCGAATACGCTTTTGGCCTAAGACTCCGCGAGTCCAGAGGTCTCAAGATCGTGCGTCTCGGAGGGTTAGTAGGGGGCTTCTTGGCCCGGCTAGTCCGCTTCCCCGAGCAAGGGTTCGCGGTCGCGGTGCTCTGCAACTCGACCGCGATCGCGATTGGTTCGCTGACACGCGGAGTGGCAGACATCTACCTCCGCGAGGAGTTCGGAGCGGCAGCCACGGCGGACGCATCACCCCCACCCCCAGCCCCCGAGGCGGTCGCGGTATCGACCAGTGAGCTACGAAAGGTGACGGGGTACTACTGGGACGATACGATAAAATTGCTTCGGCGGATATATGTCCAGGAAGACACGCTCAGATATTCCCGTGATGATCGCAAGCTGGTGCCGCTCGGCAACGACCGGTTCTACAGGTTGGACGCACCCACGGAAGTTATCGTGAGTTTTACATCTCCCACACCGGAGCAACCACGGCAGATGATCGAGGTCATCGCCGACGGAGAGCCACGTGTCTACGACGCTGTTGAGCCCGTGTCACCCTCACCGATGGAGCTGGAGGGTTACCTCGGAACGTACTACTCCGAAGACGCCGACTACGAATGGGTGCTCAGAATCACGAACGACCGGTTGAGCATGTGGGATCCGAGAACGTGGTATGAATTTGCACTTCGGCCAGTCGTGAGGGACGTGTTTCAGGCCGAAGAGTATACCTTCACGTTCTCCCGCGATGGCCAGGGCCGGGTCGTCGGTTTCGCGGTCGACACGGGGAGGCTGCGGAATCTGAAGTTCGTGAGGCGCTGACCGGAAAGTGCACGCTAACCCAAGAAGAGGTGACAGTATGCTGCTACAGCCATCTGCCTGCTCGCGGGCTGCTCTTCTCTTCGCCGTCGCTCTGCTGACTGCGTTCCCCCTCCGCGCTCAGAACGTGGAGGTGCCCCGCACCCGTACCTTCCCGGGCGTTGAGTCTCCCGCCTTCCCTTACGCACAACCGGAAGAGGTCGGCCTCTCCAGCGCAAAGTTGGACCAGCTCGCGGACGAGGTCGCGCACTGGGTGGCAGGCGGCGAGATCGTCGGTGCCGAGCTCCTGATCGTGAAGGACCGGAGGATCGTCCTCCACGAGGCGTTCGGGTGGAGTGACCGTGAGGCAAGACGGCCGATGGAGCGCAACTCCCTCTTCTCCATCAAGTCGATGTCCAAGCCGTTCACGGCGACCGCCATCCTCATACTCGAAGAGGAGGGAAAGCTCTCGCTCACCGACCCCGTCATTCGATACATCCCCACCTTCACCAACGACAGCACGACGATCCGCCACCTCCTCACCCACACGAGTGGATTCCAGGGCCTGGGCGATACCGAGGACTTCGCTTTCCTCAAGGAGTGGGTGGAGGACTGGGCCGCCGCAGTGCCCACGAGGCCCTTCGGGCGGTACAGCTACTCCGACTTCAATTACGCCGCTCTGGGATATGTCGTGCAGGCGGTCTCCGGTGTGCCCGTCGAGACGTTTATTCAGGAGCAGATCCTCCGGCCCCTCGGCCTCGACGAGACCTACACGGCGTTCTCCCCTGACGCGCCGTGGGCAGACCGGATGAACAGCCGGTACCGCTGGGACGAGGAGGCCGGGACCTACGAGAGGTACTGGTCCAACGAGGACAACCAGACGTGGCAATTCTATCCGGCCGCCTGGGGTCTGTACTCCACGGCCATGGACTACGCGGAGTTTCTCGCGATGTGGATGGACAAGGGGCGCTACGGCGACACGCGACTACTCACGGAGGAGAGCGTCGAAGAGGCGCTGCGGCCTCACGCTGAAACCACGGATGGTGCTTACGGTTATGGGTGGAGCATGCGTCAGGCCCCGAGAGAAGAGGAGATGCCGGGAGTCTTTGGCCACGGAGGGTACGACGGCACGCGGGCCTGGGCGTTCCCCGCGGTCGATGCCATGGTTATCTACCTCACCCACTCGCGGGGGCCCAGACACCGCAACGCACTTCAGAGCAGGCTGGGCATGCTCGAAATCTTCGACCACCCCGGTCCCTACGACAGGCGGCTGGTTTGGGCGGGCGGCCAGGACGTGGCTGTGGTCGATTTGTCGCCGATGGAACAAGCCCGGTACGTCGGTACTTACCTAGGCAAGAACCTTGAGCCTGAGGACGCCCCCGAGATCGTCGTGCGGGTTTGGCAAGAGGGCGGCCGCCTCCACTACCGGGCAGGCGAGTCCGGCGAGCGGGCAGACACTTGGTTACACCTCGTGCCCCTTGGGGAGCACCGCTTCGCTCCCGGCCGGTACCGGGGCGATCGGCTGGAAGCGATCGCCCCGCTGGGGAGGATGCGGTTCGTGGTAGAGAACGGCCGGGTGACGGGGTTTGAGGTCCTTGTGGAGGATCAGGTGCGGTTCTCCGCTCAGCGGACCCAATGATTCTCGATCACCTGCATCGTGTTGCTCGATGCTAATCCTTAAAATAGAGGACATCAAGAACACGCAGGCGATTTGGCGGATGATCCATCTGGCTGCGGGCTTATGTGCCCAACATAAGACGCCCTTTTTGAGTGTTCTCGCGTCATTTGCGTCGGTGGGCGTTGGGACGATTTTTGTGACAATTCTGGGCTTGAGAAGCCCAGAGCCAGCTAGGCTTCGTGGCTCGCCAGCCGACGTACAGACGCCTATCTTATCCAGCTATCATGTCCGCCGACCTCCGCCTCATTCTGGGCCAGTGTTTTCCCACTTCGCCTTCAACCACGTTGTAAGGTTGGCTTGACAGGTTGCTGTCATCTCCCATGACACTCGCCCGTCGAACGAATACGATCCCTCGAGGAGGATAACAATGACGTTACGAATCAACGACACAGCTCCGGATTTCACCGCCGACACGTCGGAGGGGACCATCAACTTCCACGAGTGGATCGGCGACGGATGGGCGATGCTGTTTTCGCATCCGAAGGATTTCACGCCGGTCTGTACCACCGAGCTAGGCGCCGTAGCCGGTCTCAAGAACGAGTTCGACCAACGCAACTGTAAGATCGTGGGAATCAGCGTCGATGGGGTGAGCGACCATAAGGCCTGGTCAAAGGACATCGAGGCGTCACAGGGAAACGCCATCAACTACCCACTGATAGGGGATCCCGAGTTGAAGGTGGTCAAGCTCTATGACATGTTGCCTGCAGATGCTGGCGACACGTCCAAGGGAAGAACGCCGGCCGACAACGCCACCGCCAGGTCGGTATTCCTGATCGGCCCCGACAAGAAGATCAAGGCCACGCTGACGTATCCGATGAGCACCGGCCGCAACTTCGCTGAGATCCTAAGGTTACTGGACTCCTGCCAGTTAACGGCGAAGGAAAAGGTAGCGACACCGGCGAACTGGAAGCAGGGCGACGACGTGATCATCCTTCCATCGGTGTCGAACGAGGACGCCAAGGCGAAATACCCTGACGGCTGGAAGCAACCGCTGCCCTACATCCGGATCGTGCCACAGCCGAAGTAGGCGGTTAGACGACCGCGAGTTTACGCGTGGGAAACGGCGGACGGGGGGGCAAGGGGGCAAGGGGGCGGGGGGGCGGGGGGACGGGGGGACGAGACGGACCGGGGCACTGCTCACGGACCAGCCTTGCTACCCTGCCCCGGATGTCTTCCGAAAATGGTCGGCTCGCTGGCCCTTAACTCCCGCCTTCCTGCGTCGTGGTGGTCACCGCGCGCCCGTCGTCGTGGGTACCCCAGCGCTCGAACCATTTCCGCAAAAACATCTGCGTGCGAAGGAAATTGGAGGGCTTGCGAGACGTGCCGTGCCACTCCCCTTCGAAACGGATCATGGCCGTCGGTTTGTTTTGCGCCTTGAGCGCCTGGTAGAACTGCTCGGTCTGCGAGATCGGCGTGCGCAAATCGAGTACGCCGGTCATCAACATCGTGGGCGTCGTGACGTTACCGACATACATGAGGGACGAACGGCGGAGGTGTTCGCTGGGATCCTCCCACGGAAACTTTGCGAAGTCTGCATACCAGCGCAGGTAGTTGCCGTCCACCTGCCCGGGGAAACTCAACCAGTTGGTGACCGGACAATTCGCCGATGCTGCGCGGAACCGATCCGTGTGGCCGACCACCCACGACGTGAGCACGCCCCCACCGGAGCAGCCGTACACGAACATGTTGTCTTCATCCACATACCCGCGGGAGACGACCTGGTCCACGCCGGCCATCAAGTCGTGGAAGTCGTCGCCGGGGTAGTTGTACTGGATGGCGTTACCGAACTCACTCCCGTAGCCAGAGCTGCCGCGCGGATTGGTATAGAGCACCACGTAACCGTGTGCCGCGTGGTCCTGCCAGCCGAAGTTGAACCCGCCGTGGTACATCGCGTGGGGTCCGCCGTGAATGGCAAGCATGAGCGGATATTTCCGCGACGGATCGAAGTCAGGCGGCTTGATGATCCATCCGTGGATCTCGAGTCCGTCGAACGATTCGTACCGAAACTCTTCGACGTCCCCCAGCGTCTTCCCGGCGAGGATGTCGGCGTTGACGCGCGTAAGGCGCGTGAGGCGATCGGGGCGGTCGAGCGGGAACGCAACCACGTCTCCTGGCTCGTGCGCGTCCTGCCGCATGCCGACCGCGACACCTCCGCTCACGTCGTTGATCGCGAATAGTTGCTTGCCGCTCGTGACTTGTCTGATCTCGCCGGACAGCGTGGCGTGAAACACGTTCTCGTATCCGTCAGCCCGGATGTTGAAGTAGACACCACGGCTGTCGGGGCTCCAGAAGACCGCGCCGGGAGTCCGGTCCATCTGCGCCGTCAGTGCACGCGGATTCGATCCGTCCGCGTCCATGACGTATAGTGCAGATTCGATGTAATCCATGCCGGTGGTGTCGTAGCCGATGTAGGCGATGTAGCGCCCGTTGGGCGACGGGACAGGCCGACGATCGGGGCCGCGGCGTGTGGTGATCTGCTCGACGGCGCGCGTCGAGAGATCGACCCGGTAAATCTCGGATTCCTGCCAGTGATAGACGGCGTCCTCTCTCCTCAAGCCACTGAACAGCACGCTCCCTCCATCGGGGTTCCAGACCGGGGCGCCGTGGTCGAAATCCCCGCTGGTGAGCTGGCGGGGCGTGCCGCCGTCCGCAGCTACCACGAAGATGTGTTGGAAGCCTTCGTCGAGATACCCGACCCGGTCCTGCCGGTAGACGAGGCTCTCGACAATGTGTGGGCTCTTGGTCCAAGTTGCACCCTCCGGCTGTGGGAGATCGAGTTGCCAGTGGCGGGACGCTGGGTTTTCGGCCGGTACCCGCATGGTGAACGCTAGCTGCGAGCCGTCGGGTGACCACGCGAGGTTGGAGGGTGTTTGCTGAAGGCGCGTTACCGGCGATACGGCTCCCTCGTCGTCCATCCAACGCACAAAGATCTGGGAGGCGCCGTTCTCGACGGGAGCGAGAAACGCAATGCGCGATCCGTCCGGAGACCAGCGGGGCGACGAGCCGTCGATCAAGTGGCGGTTCTTGGAGCCATCAGCACCAACCATCCAGATCGCGGATTCCCACGCGTCGTTCATCTTGTCGATCCAACCTCGCGTGTACACTACACGCGCGGCGTCCGGAGAGATGCGGGGGTCGCTCACCCGCTCCCAGTCGAGCCAGTGCTCGGTGGTGAGACGAGCTTGTGAATCGGGGGATTGGGCGTGGACGGGGCGGGGGCGCACGTTGGCAACCGTCTGAAGCGCGGCCACAAAAACGTACATCACGAGGACGAGGGGCCGATAACGCATGAGTGCCTCCGGTTGGTCGTCATTCGTTGGTTGGCATAGATGGCAATGATACACCGCCGGTCGGACGGTCGCAAATGGGCGGGAGAAGGGAGAGCCAAGCGAATATTGAATATTGAATATTGAATTTCGAGATTGGAGCGGGCCCTCTCCCCTCTCCCCTCTCCCCTCTCCCCTCGAGGGCCCTCTTGACACCCTAAGTCGGTGGTGAATCTTCACGGATTGGGCCACCAAACGGAGCGGCCTGCTACGCCGCATGTCCTTTTAGGAGGCTCATCATGCGAGATCACGCCCAAATTCTCCGGCGGTTCATCGGACTTGCCGCGGTCACCTTGACCGCTGCGATCAACCCGTTGTCGGCTCAGACCGACGCCGCGTGGGACGTTACCACGCCGCGAGGAGAGACACGCACCATCAGCTTCACCACCGATGAGGGAACGTGGATGTCGGTGGATGTCTCCCCGGATGGCCGGACGCTCGCTTTCGATATGGTGGGCGAAATCTGGCTGTTGCCGATCGAGGGCGGTGAGGCGCGACCGATCACCAAAGCGAGCGGCATCGCGCTCAACTATCACCCGGCCTTCTCGCCGGATGGCTCCACGATCGCGTTCATCTCCGATCGGGATGGCCAGGACAACGTCTGGCTGATGGACGT
>JADFRS010000156.1:0-2692 GCA_022561145.1 Gemmatimonadota bacterium | reverse complement strand
GGAGAATCACGTTCACGGCCGGTGGCCGCCAGAGCGAGGTCTTCGTGATGGACGTGGATGGCTCCAATGCACGTCGGGTCTCGAACCAGCGAGAGAATCGGATGTTCCTCCCTGCATGGACACCCGATGGCCATTACATCATCGCCCGCGTTGGCGGTGATTCGAATATCCGGGGCCGAGGCGAGTTGTGGATGTATCACGTAGACGGTGGTACGGGCATGCGCCTGACCGGCGAGGAGGTAAACGCGTCGTGGCCGGCGACGTCACCGGACGGCCGCTACCTCTATTACGAGGAGCGCGTGGCCCAGGGTTTTGCCGACCCCAACCCCGCGAAGGCGGTCTATCAGTTGCGGCGTCTGAACCGGCGGACGGGGAAGATCCTGGAAATCACCAGCGGCATCGGGCCCGCGCGAGACGGTGGCGGAGGTCGGCGCTCGAGCGGCGGGGCAGTGGCGCCGGAGCTATCGCCCGACGGCCGCTGGCTCGCCTTCGGGCGCCGGCTTGCTGACGGCACCTACAACATCGCCGGCCACGAGTACGGCCCGCGCACGGCGCTGTGGCTACGCGACCTGTACACGGGCGGCGAGCGGATCATCATGGATCCCATCACGCCCGATATTCAGGAGCGCAATAACGCCGGCGCCCTGCCGCGCTATAGTTGGACGCCCGACGGTGAATCCATCGTTATCCCCGAGGGCGGGAAGCTTCGCCGGCTCCATGTGGAAACCGGCCGCATTGAGACGATCCCCTTCACCGCACGCGTGGAGGAGACCATCTCGGAGCGGGTCTATTCGCCGATTCGCGTAACCGACGAGCCCCTGGACGTCCGGATGATGCGGTGGCACACGGGCTCGCCGGACGGCCGCACCCTCGCCTTCCAAGCGCTCAGCAAGATCTGGCTCATGGACCTGCCGAACGGTAAACCCCGCCGCCTCACCGATCAGTCTTTTGCAGCCCAAGAATACGCTCCGGCGTGGTCGCCCGATGGGAACTGGCTCGCGTTCACCAGCTGGTCGGACGCGGATGGCGGCCACCTTTGGAAGGTACGGAAAAGCGGGGGCACGCCTCAGCGCTTAACCCCGATCGCGGCGGTCTACCTGAACCCGGTATGGTCACCCGATGGCGAGCAGCTGGTGGTGGCTCGCGGCTCGGGGGCGATGCTCCGTGGGCGCATGCCGTCGGACGAGCCGTGGTTCGAGCTGGAGGCGGTTCCGGCGGAGGGCGGCCCGGTGCAAAGCATCGTCACGGTGAGCGTCGCTCGGCGTGGCCATGTCATCGCGCCTCGGTTCGGGCCGGACGGGCGCGTCTTCTATCTGGAGCAGCATCAAACCGAGCAAGGGACAACACCCGCGCTCACGTCGGTGCGGCTGGACGGAATGGACGCGCGCACCCATGTGCTCCTGCCCAGTGTGGACGAAGCCGCACCCTCGCCCGACGGGCAATGGCTCGCCTTCCAGCGAGGGAACAACGTCTACCTCGCTCCTCTACCGTGGCCCGGCACCGCCGGGGACCCGGTCGAGATCGGTGTCGACGAACCGGAGCTGCCGGTCGAACGGCTGAGTCTCGAGGGAGGCAATTTCCCCCAGTGGATCGACGCGACCACGCTGGCATGGGGCAGCGCCAACCAGTACTTCCGCCACCGAGTAGACGGGCAGTCCATCGACACATTCCGGATCGCACTCCAAGTGCCGCGCCGCCGCGCCACGGGCACGATCGCCCTCACCGGCTCGCGTATCGTGACCATGGACGGTGACAACGTCATTCCGCAGGGCGATGTGGTGGTGCGGGACGGCCGCATCGCCGCCGTTGGTCCGAGCGGCACGGTCACGATCCCTGCAGGGGCGAGGCGCATCGACGCGAGTGGCGCGACCGTCATCCCCGGGCTCGTTGACACTCACATGCACATGTCGAGAGAAGCGCGTGGGATCCTCTCAGAACGGAGCTGGGAGTTGGCAGCTAATCTGGCATACGGGTTGACCACGGGGCTCGAGCCCTCCGGCTGGGAAGAATCCATCTTCACGATGGCCGAGGATGTGGAGGCGGGGATTCAGATCGGCCCGCGCGTGTACAGCACCGGTTCCTCGCTCTCGGGTGGCACGAGCACCACGCACGGGGCGGTAGAGAGTCCGGAGGACGCACGCCACGAGGTGAACCGGATCGCGAGCTACGGTGCGCGAACGATCAAGCAGTATTGGCAGCCGCGTCGCGAGCAGCGTCAGTGGGTGGTGGAGGCCTCGCGGCAGGCAGGCCTTATGGTGACGTCGGAAGGCGACACCGATCATCTCTCGGCCATCGGTCTCATCATGGATGGTCATACCGGCTTCGAGCACCCGATCCTCACCATTCCGCTGTACCGCGACGTGGCCCAATTCCTCGGCCAGGCGGGGGCCTTTTATTCGGCGACCCTGGTGGTGGGTGGAGCGGGGCCCTGGGGAGAGGAATACTTCTACCAGGAATCGGACCTCTGGAAGGACGAGAAGCTGCGTCGCTTCACCCCCTGGCGTTGGCTCGAGCCACACACCCGGAGACGGGCCTTGCGTCCCAAGACCGACTACACATTTCCGCTGCACGCCCAGGGCGCGGAAGGCGTGCCCCGCCTGATTGGTGAGCCGGCCATGTTCGAATCGATCTCACTGAGCCCCGACGGGCAGCATCTGCTCACGACCGCCATCGAGCGGCCCTTCTCCTTCAT
>JADFRS010000155.1 GCA_022561145.1 Gemmatimonadota bacterium | reverse complement strand
GGGCCGGAGCATCAAGGAGATCACCTACGAAAGGATCTTGGGAGAACCGTACTTCGTGGTCCGGAGTACACCGGCCGGGGCCGCCGGGACAACCACTGGTGATCAAATGCTGGCTGAACGAACGCTGGTCGCAGCCGAAACCCTCGAGATCCGCAGGGAACCGTTCTCGGTGGACGTCTTGATGGGCCGCGTTCGCGAGACCTATCCTGACGTTCTGATTGTCGAAACCGACCTTCTCGACGAGTACGACTCCTACCATTACTCGCGGGACCAGCAGGCACCCCTGCCCATCCTACGCGTCAAATTCGACGACCCGAACCAGACGTGGCTCTACATCGATCCCGCCTCCGGCCGGTTGTCGCGGAGCCTCCACCGCCTCGATCGGGTCGAGCGGTGGATCTACCACGGCTTTCACAGCCTGGATTTCGGGTTCTGGTACTACAAGCGCCCAATCTGGGACATCGGTATCATCGTGCTCAGCCTCGGTGGACTGGCCTCGAGCGCCATAGGGGTGTTCCTCGGGACACGACGACTTTTGCGTGGGAGCAGCTCCTAGCCGGCCGCCCTCTCCTCCTTGAAGACGATGACGATGGCGAGGGCGAGGAGCGCGAGGTTGGTGCAAGCTCTGGAGTACGCCTCGGCACCGATCCCCATCAAGGCACCCGTGTAGGCGCCTACGACGGCAAGAATGAACGTGATCGCGGCGAGGACCACCAACACCTTTGCGATAGCCGGCATCTTGCATCTCCTGCTGAAAGTTGCGTGACGACCTCGCCCAGGCGGCGGGACGCCGAGCACATGATACGCGACGGCGCGGGGGAGGGCCAACGGTTTTCGACAAAAGGCTTGCCTGGGGTAGAGTCTCCGTCACATCGTTTTGTAGTAGCCATCCTTGACAAGCCGCACTCCCCCAGCGGAAGAGATTTGAGGAGACCATCACGATGCAAAGGCAACTGAGAAAGCCTCACCAGATACCGCTGGCGGTATGCGGGTGTATTCTGATAGCCGGCTGTGGCATTCTAGATCCGGACGGAGGCAACTTTGATGCCGACGCGATCCCAGGAGATTACTCTGCGGTTGATGCCAGTCTTGAACTTGATTTCTTCAGCGATGACCTTATCACTCCCGATCCGGCATCCGTCTTCGACCTCGAGTTCACGGCGGATGGACGCTTCTCCGGTCGCCTCACGTTCCCCGAACCGCATCCAGAGGGGTTTGCCGAGCTTGTGTGGGGTGGACCTCCCCCTTCGACTCTCCCGTGTCAGGCACTTGGGAGTTACGAGACGACCGCGTCCATCTGGGGGGCGCCAACATCAACTTCCTTAATGTGCTCGTCTTTGGTGACAACCGTGCGGTTTCGATCAATGAGGCGGGCGTAAGCCCAAATGGCGAGTTGAGTTTCGGGGACGGGGAGTGTCTCAATGGGGAGGTGAACGGGGTCTATCAAGATGTCTACGTTGAATACAGCATGTTTGTCTTCCTGTGCAAGAAAGGCTCGTGGTCCAGTGGCTGATCCCGGAGGTCGAGCTTGTTACCGGCTTGGCCAGCAACGGATCGGCGCCTAACCCCCTCGCTGACATCTCCGACGTCGTCGGGGTGAGCTGTAGCAGAGTTGGAGGGGGCTCTGGTGATCCTCCTTCACCTGGGCCGCATCGTAGACGGCCGCCGCATCGTACGCCCCGTCGGCCGAGACGGATGCTATCCGATCGTCGATCTGCTCGATGAGGACAGGCACCCGCGCACAGTCAGCTCTCCGTCGGCCAGTCAGATCCGAGGCGACGATCTCACCGGTACGGGCATCAACCGCGAGGTGCAGCTTCCTCCAAGCCCTGTTCTATGGATAGCCGATTCAACCGCCCTATCGACGCGGGAGGCGTGGTAGGATGGAATGGATAGGAAGGGTTTTCCCGTCAAGGGCCTTTGCGAACCCGGCGTCTAGAAGAGTCTTGACGAACGAGTCAAGATCTGCGGCGAGAGAGCCGAAATCGGCGGTGACCTTATTGCTGGCGGAGGCCATGTCCATCCCTCCCCGCAGATACTCCAATGCCGCGAGGGCCGACTTCGACATCGCTAGATAGGACCGGATCTCCGGGCGGCCGACGTTGTACTCGTCGCCATCTTTGGCGATTCGGAGGGGATGAAACTCGATGCGACTCGTCTTACCGAGCTCGACGACGACACTTCGCACGCTCCGCCTCACCGCAGAACTACTCTAAGCCCCACACGCACGCTGAGCGCGGCGCCCAGATGTACGATCCCTGGCACCCACCCGGCTGACTTGGCCTCGACTTCCAGGTAGGGGCGGAGCCCATCACTCTTTGAGCGTAGAGAGATAGCCGCTAAACCGCCGAGACGGCTGTCCGTCGTGCGGAAGCGCTGCTCGTCCGGCTGTAGCCAGAGTGCCAATCGCGGCGAGACATGCCATGACCCGCGGCGAGTGACGAGGGACTGTCGCAGCTCCACATCGACGCCCGGGAACCAGCGCTCCCCGTTGAAGTAATTCCGGACAGCCAAAACGAGGTCACGATTCGGGTGGGCAACGAAGAGGTTGGCGTCAATAGAATACCCGAAAGAAGTGAGGAAATGGCGAATCGTGGCATTCAGACGGACCCTCCTGTCCCCATGTCCGACAGAGAATCCCCCCACTCCGAAGAGGAACGGATCCAGAAGATTGAGGAACGCCAGCCGGCCTTGGAGTCGAAGAAAAGAGAACTCCTCGCGGGTCAAGTCTGTTGGGCTTATGTAGCGATCGACCCCCACGCCCGAAGGATGCGTCCCCCGTGCCTCGTAGGCCTCCTCGGGGCGATGCAGATCGAACACCCATGCGGTGACGTCGTTCCCGGTGAAGTCCCGGACCGAGACATCCGATCCGTCTTCAGCGTTGCGATCCGTCGTGAACTCCTCCACCAGCGCCAATGTCCCCGTAGCGACGTAGAGGATCGCGTTCGAGACCAGCGTCCAGCGCAAGAGCCCCGAGAACTCCATGCCACCGAAAAAGAACTCACGGCGCTCCAGAGCAAGAAGGAGCTGATAGGTGCTTTCCACACCGGCCTCCATGAGCCGCACCTGAACAGCCGGGTGCTCACGCTTGAGTCGCGCGAGGTCCTCGTCGCGCACCCGGCTGACCGTGATGACGTCGCTGAAGAGCGGAAACTTGTAGGTGCCGTTGAAGCTGCTGACACCGTGCTGACTGAGCACCGCCCTGTGCCACTCTTCATGCAGCCAACCGAATCCTCCCGGGACAAATGCCACGAGAGCGTCGAATGTACCGATCGCGATCTGCGTAGCGCGTCGCTTCCCACGAAACGCCGTCGCGATTCCTCTCCGGGCCAGGCTGTACGTGCTGAGCGTGACCCCCAGGGACTGTTGCATGCTGGGCAGGACGCCGCCGTTTGCGACGTTCCCCGGCAAATCAAGTACCGGCAGTTCAATCAAAGACGGGCGGATCGCGTCTTCGGGCGGCCGGTCCGGTTCCTGTGCGTTGACCGACACGTGCGAGAACGCGAGCACCCCTAGCCACCAAGAAATCCGTCGGCTTGTTCGCCTGCGGGCAAGGAAAAGGCGCATGAGCTAACCAGTGAAGATGCGGTGCCAGGAACTCCCCGATGCACAGTTTGGGGCGGTCAAGCGGAGCTGGACGCATGAAGGACCGGCGCAAGTCTGGTGTGACTCAGCCCCTATCACGATCGGTCGCAAGCAGAGAGGGAGCACCCTTTCTCTGCTCCAATCCGCGCACCACAAAAGGACACGGCTGGGGACCGCAAGAATCCCCAAGAGTGTCCAGCAGTGTGAGTCACCCGCCGCAACGTCATCAATCACCGTTCCGTCCAGGTTCAAGCTAAAGCCTCCCTCAGGCTCAACAAGAAGGCGACACGGCCGTAGTCGGACAACCCAGAACCGGCCAAGAGGTGGCAAGAGCGGCCAGGGAGGCAGTCATGCTACGGTGGCCCCCAGGCAGCACGTCAGCTTGCCGCGCCACGGTCCAACTCGGGACCCTCAGGAACCTCCGATTCGCGACGTGATCGAACCGTCTGGACGAATCGATCCATGACTAGACCAAAGAGCTTCTCGCGAGGGACCATGTCGGGTGTAGTGCCAAGGTAGTCTATGGATAGCCGATTCAACCGCCCTATCGACGCGGGAGGCGTGGTAGGTCGGGGAATGGGATGGGACGCGGAGCGAGGGTCGGGCGAGTCGGGTTGATAGCCGTCGCCGCGCGAGACGTGCGCGGGGCTCGGATGATGGAGTGGGACGGGGGGATGTTCAAACGGGCGGAAGGAGGTGGCCGAATGGCTCAGCCTGTCCTGGAGGACAGCGGGGGCGGACCCTCAGGGGTCGAACTCGTCGGGCAGCGACTGGTCGAACACGAAGTCTGGGATGGGCTCGGCCTCAGTGGGATCGAAGGCCGGGGTCTGGTCGAGGAGGAGATCTCCTTCGCGCGGGCCGCGCGCGGGCGAGATGGGCGGAGGTGCGTGTGGGAGCTCCAGGTGTAGAAGAATCACCGTGACGACGGGCGGGTCGGTGAGGAAGGAGAGGATCCTCATGGGGCCGCCACAAGCGGGGCAGAGCAGTGGCAGCACCTCGTAGATGCGAGCGAGCAGCACGGCCCAAGACCCACCTTCGGTGGGTGCCCGCGAGCGGGGTTGGTGCGGCGAGTCGGCTCAGCATCGAGAGAGGGCTGCGGCCTTGGGCTCGTGCCTGTTGGGCTCGGGAGCTGAGCGCCGGGTGTCTCGGCTTCGGGTCTGCCGATGTACTTGACGGCGGTACGGAGTTTGGCATTCGGGGCCAGGACCCCGTGGTACCGGTGGCGGTGGACGCGTGGGGGTGTGACGAAACGAGCGAGCCGCTCGAGAAGCTGAATCGGAGAGAGCAGGAGCTCAGTGCGGCCGTCGGGTGCCGGCTCGGACAGCCGGTAGACGAGCTTGGCGACCCACCTCCGGTGGGTGCCCCGAGCCGAGGGAAACGATACCGCCGGGGGCGTAGAGCCGTTCCAGAGCGAAGGGCGGTCGAGCACAGTAACGGAGCAGCCGTTCGACGCCGGCTCGGTCCTCACCCTCGATGCGGACGGATGCGTCGATGCTGAACCCACCGGAGCCCTGCCAGGAAAGCATGCCGTAGGCGTCAGCTTCGTCGAGTAGGTCGTGGGTGCGGAAGTAGCGCAGCACGCGTCGCTGGACGACGTGCTGCAGCTCGTGCCAGTGGTCGGACTGTAGGAGGCCAGCCTCATGGAAGCGGACCTCCCCGTCGGGTGCACGCGCGAACACGCCATCGAGCACGACGAGGTGGAAGTGAAAGTGCGCGTTAAGGGCGGAGCCGAATCGGTGAAGGAAGCTGAGCGCCCCTAGCTGAGCGTCCCGGGGTGCACCGGGGCTGGTGCGACACAGGGTCGTGCGGACGGCTCGGATAAAGATCCGCAGGACTGCCCCGGCGATGTCAGGGCTGCCCTCCAGGAAGGGACGTAGCCGCTTCGGAAGGCTCAACACCCATTGTCGCACAGGAAGGTGGGGCAGCACGTGATCAGTGACGTGGGCGGCGACCTCGGCCATGCGGCGCGTATTGCATGACGGGCAGACGCCCCGTGTCGCACAGGAAAACGCGAGGAGCCGCTCGTGGCCACAGTCCTCACACCGTACCCTGGCGAAACCGTGCGCGAGGATGCCGCAGCGTAGGTACGCTCGCAGATCGTTCTCCACCCACGACGGCACACCGTAGCCCATGGGATCGCTCTCGGTCGCCTGGGCGAGGAACGTCTCTAGATGGTGCTGGACCACCGGATACAGTGGCGTGGTGGTGGGCCGGCGTGGGCGGTAGACGTGCCGGGAGCTGGGCCAATCGGGTGTAGCCGGGGCGTGGTGTCCGTATCGGGGAAGCCGCTGCGTCGGGATCGCCATGGCGGAGCCTGCCTCCGAACCCGGAGCGCTGCCATGGGCGAGCGGGCGAGCGACTACGCCGGGGACGATTCAGTAGAGGGGGGCCGGAAACGTCTCCGCGGGAACGTCGCGAGGAGATGCGCCGAACCGATGACTCCGGCCTTCGATCCCACCGAGGCCGAGCCAGTCCCAGACTTCGTCTTCGATCAGTCGCTGCCGGACGAGTTCGACGACTGAGGGTCTGCCCCCCGTTGTCTGCCCGGACAAAGCTGAGCCATCCGACTTTGTTGGACCCATTTTGGACCCATCTTGGAGTCCAACCGAAGCGAGCCTGGGCCTGCGCCCAGTAGGGGCTGCTTGGCGCACCAAAACCACGAGCATCTTGGCTGATGAACTTCTGCGGGATCGAACAGGGTGCTCCCACTCCTTCACGGTAGTGCGTAAACCTTCGTACTCCGCGTCTGTCGGGCGGGGCAGGAGGTCTGCGCCCAACCTCGGGTGGGGAGACAGGTCCGACACGCGCACGAGCTTCGTCAGGGAGGCCTCCGGGTCCGGTGCTGATCTCAGTCATGCTGGTCTCCGGTTGCGACCCGCGACGCCCTCCTCCTCCCCATCAGCCGTGGGGGAGGGCCGAGCTGCTCCTTTCGTAGTAACCTGGAGTCGCCAGGAGCCGATCGCGATACGTGTAGATGTTATCGAGGTTCTTGAGCGCCACTCGATCTTGTTTCTTGTCGGGATTGTCGAACAGTCCGAGATACTTCGTGGCCGAGGCGAAGTGGAGCCGGGCCAGCGGCATCGACTGCTGCGTCGGCCTGCGGGCGCCTACATCTCGCTTTGAGCTGCGCCACCAATGGCTATCCCTATGGCGAATTGTCTCAGTGCACGCTAGCGCGACGTGACCGCCTCGTTCCTCGATCGCGTCGTGGGTCACCACATTACCGAGCTCGTCGCACAGGGTGCGCTCACGCCGTCGGAGTCGGCATCGCTCAGCCCGCGCTACATGATCGCAGAGTCCGTGCCGAGCGAGCTGAACATCGGGGGGGAATAGCAGCGAGCGGAAGTGGCGCGCCACCGGTCCAGCGTACCTGACCCGCGTCAGGGGAAAGGCGGAATCACGGGTTCCACACCCGCCAACGCGACCCCACCCCGGTCGCCCGGCTCGACGGAGCCGAGTCGTTCGGCGAACCAGGGGGGCAGAGGACGACCATCCTCCGGACACAGCCAGAGTCGGAGCAGGTGTCTTCGTCGGTCGGGTTCCGGCCAGTCACGGAACGCCGTGCGGTCATGGAGCATCTGGTGGTTGTGGATGAACTGGATGTCGCCGCGCTCGAGCTGCATCTCGAGGTGGACCGCGGGATCGTCGGCCACTGCGTCGAACGCGTCGAGTGCCTCGACCTGTCGGCCGGTCAGTCGCGGCACGGCTTCGAACCGTTGCGCGGACTCGATGTATCGCCGTTGGTACAGGACGGAGAGTTCGTCCTCATGCCAGCTCAGGATGGGCGCCGTGAAATACGGATTCGTATCGGCCGGGTGCTCGCCCCGGTGATCAGTGCCGAAGGGCTGGAACAGCTCCGCGAGGAGATCGGGGGAGCGCTCGAAGAGCACGTTGTGGATCGTCGGGCAGCTGACCAACGAACTTCGGCCCCCTTCCATCGAAGGCTCGAGACACAAGAGCCCGACGATGTCCGCCGAGTCGGTGTGGTAACCCTGACGCTCACTGGTCTGGTAGATGCGAGCGCTCGCGTCGCGCGAGTCGCGGCCGAGGTCTTTGACGTGGCCCAGCAGGTGGCCCTGGGCATTCTGTGGCACGGCGCGGCCGAGATGCGCGCCGATACCCCAGAAGATCGTGGCGATCTCATCGCGCGAATATTTGCTGGCGTCCAGCCCCCGCATGAGAACGAAGCCTCGGCCACGTAAAAGATCGGCACGCAGGCGGTCGAGCCGGTCCCCGAGCCGCGGCAGCGGGAAGTCATCTCGCCCGATCTTGCCCAGAGGTCGTTGCAGCGCCTGCACGGCGACCAACGCGTCCTCCAGCTCGGCGAGCTCCTCTGGGGTCCAGGCGTGGATCCACTCGTCGGAGTCTACGAGCTCGTCTCCGCGCCACACTGCGGGACCACTCAGGAGGGTGTCGGGCTTTGCGAAAGATTCTGGCATTTCACGCTACTCGTCGTGAGACGTCGGTCGCCATCACTGCGGCCTGTTGGAAGAAGGAAACCTCGTGTTGAGTAGGTAGGTAATCCAACCGCCCCATCGAGGGGGGAGGCATTGTAGGTCGTATTGTGGCATGGGACACGCGGTGAGAGTCAGCCAGGTCGCGCTGGTGGCGGTCTCCGAGCGAGGCGTGGGTGGCGCTCGGATGATGGAGAGGGACGTGGGGATGTTCAGACGGGCGGATGGAGCTGGCCGAATGGCTCAGCCTGTCCTGGAGGACAGCGGGGGGCAGACCCTCAGGAGTCGAACTCGTCGGGCAGCGACTGGTCGAACACGAATTCTGGGATGGGCTCGGCCTCGGTGGGATCGAAGGCCGGAGTTTGATCCAGCAGGTCACCTTGCCGAACGGGGGTCCGCGTCGCCGCTTCACTCATCGACATCCATGATCACGATCGTGATCTTCGAGTCCCGCTCAGAACGAGCCCCCCAATGCTCAGGGTCCTGGGCGCCTAGCATCGCTCGCAGGAAGCTCGGGTCCTGCTTGATCTTCCGGCCAGCCAAGTTGCCATGCTTGTCGTAGATCCGCTCTTCAAAGCCGTGCAAGGCTCGATACTCAGCAACCGCGTTCCAGCGCTCTACAACCTCCTCGTGGATATCGGCCAGGATCGCAGCAAACTGCGCGTCTCTGCGCTTCCACTTCCGGGGTGTCGACGGGTCGATCCCTATGGCTGAGCACGCGACAATACTGTTCCCGGTCGCGATCAACGCTCTGAGGTAGACCGGGGCCATGGGTGATACCGTGACCGAGTCGAGCAACTCCTCCTCCTCCTGCGTTATCACTCTCGGCGTCGGTTCCCAACCCGCCAAGGTTCTGGCTATCTGAGGACCCGCCTTGTCCCCACTCGTCGCGACGGCCGTCGATTCTCCCTCAGTCACTGCGGCTTCGTCCTTCTTCCCCACGCCGCCTCCTGCTTGGTCGCGCTGTTCGCTAGTCAATCGCCTCACCTCCCACCGCGTCCAGTAGCATGCCGAGTAAGTGCATGAACGTCTCTGCGGATAAGACCACGATCTGGTCAGCGCGGCCCGGGTGGCCCTCCTCTCGGACGAAGGTGACATCGAGGGTATCAGGAGGCTTGGCGACGTTTTCAGCGGGTATTCTCACGGTGTGATCCAACTCGGCGAACAGGGCGGGTCCGACCTCCTGCACTGCGAATGCGATTGGGACCACTACCTTTTGGGGCCCTTCTGATCCGAGCTCTTTTCCGAGGGCGTCCCACTCTCCCCTGCTCTCTTCGATCCAAGTGTAGAGATCCTGCTTCCATTCGGTACTCCAAGTCATGTCATCCATAGGTGTGCGAGGTAGTGTGTGAGGTCAGATACACGAAACCCGTGACCGGCCACTTGGACCGATCACGAGAATCGTGTAGACTCGCGGACTTTCTGCCGGAAGCCGTGAGTACTGGGCCCCCTGCTCCCGCCTTTGCAGCCGGAGTGAGCGCACGCCGATCTCAGTCCCTCGAGGACTAGACTAGAAGGCTGTTGAAGAAGTACAGTGGGCCGCGCGACCCACGCCTTGCGGCGTGGGTGCCCCGCGCTTGCGCGCGTTCAGGCAAGGAACGACGAGGAGTCGTAGCCGAGCTACGGCGACGAGGAGAGACGATGGATCAACCGCGCAACCGCCATGCGCCCAACGCCATGGCAGATTTGAA